>JBPCOF010000103.1:0-3928 GCA_051000515.1 Geodermatophilaceae bacterium | reverse complement strand
CCCATCGCGCGGTAGCCACCCGCTACGACAAACGCGACTACATCTACCGCGGCACCATCACAGTCGCATCCATCTGGATCTGGCTCCGCGACCCGGTCCCCGACCCATTACGGGACACGCCCTAGTGCGCAAATCTGACAAGGACCAACGACATCACCGCAGGCCAGCGGACTCCTCGGCCTCTCAGCCCCGAGATGTGGCCCCGACTCAGGGCAACTCTACGAGGTGACGACGAGCGACACTGAAGACTGGCTTCATGCCGCTCTGAGAGGCTCAGATGAATCTGCCGACCTGCGTCCATCCGCCTTAAGACGACCTACTCCGCCGACTGGGGTCAGATTCGGGCGACAAGGGCGTCCAAGAACTCTTTGACTGTCCGATCGGCCTCCTCGCTCTCAGAGACGCCGAATAGCGGCAGCTGAACCTGCGCGTCCGCGAACTGAAGGACGGCACCCACTGACCATCGCCACTCCCCCTCGGACTCTCCAAGGCTGCGGACGCGTTTGCAATCGACGTCCTGCAACTCGACGCGGAGAATGTCCTTGACCCTTCGAGTCCAAGCAATTGTGTCATCAGGCTGAACGTCACTCGGTTCGGCTTCGGAGTACGCAGTCCATCTCTCGACGGACTTGATCATAGATGCGTAGACGATAGTTTCCTCGACGAGCCAGAGCGCCCTCCATTCAGTCGCCCCCGTCGACAAGTTTGCTTGAACGAGCGTGCAGTTGGGCTCACGGGTACCCGCGAGTGTCGACATGGCCGCCCAAAGCGCTACGGGTGCCATGACCTGCGCGTGTCCGTCGATCATGCGCCTTTGGGCTGCTTCGCCCAGCCATTCACTTGGCATCTTCATGCTTGGACGGTATGTGTCGCCACCGACGTTGCTTGGACAGCGCGACGAGGGCTGATCGTAAAGCGAGGCCGTAAGTGGACAGCCGCCGACACCCAGACGGCGTCCGAGCTGAGGGACTTCAAGACGGTTACGGCGACCAGCTCTCACCAGGTCACGATCACGCTGAAGAAGCCGAACAATGCCTCTCGCGGCAGCTTCGCGATCACTCGTTCATCCAGGAAAAGGCGTACGGCGAGAAGTCGGGCAAGGCACTCGGCACGGCTGACGCACCTCCGGTCGGCACCGGGCCGTACGTCGTCGACACGTTCGGCGCCGACAAGATCGATCTGGTCCGCAACGACGCCTACGCCGACGAGGCGCCGGCCCCCGACCAGATCACCTTCACCACGATCAGCACCGACAACGCCGCCCAGCTGGCGATGCGCTCCAGCGAGCTGGACGCCTTCGCGCTACTCGACGTGAAGTCCGCCGGCACCTGGAAGTCGGTCCCCGGCGTCAGCATCTACTCCACGCCGACGCTCTACCTCGACTACGTCACCCTGAACACCGCGGTGGCGCCGTTCGACGACGTCCACGTGCGCCGAGCGCTTGCCTACGCCACCGACGTCGCCGGACTGCTCTAGGCCAACTACGGCGACCAGGCCGAGCCGCCGCAGGCCATGACCCCGTCGCAGATCGTCGCCGAGATGGTGCCGGACTCCGCTGCCGCATCCGCACTCGACGAGCCGTTCCAGCAGTATTCCTTCGACCTGGAGAAGGCCAAGGATGAGCTGGCCCAGTCGAGCCACCCGGACGGCTTCACAGCCCAGTTCGAGTACTACTCCCCTGCCGGCAAGGTCGTGGGCCTGAGCCTCGCGGAGAACCTGAAGAAGATCGGGGTCACGCTGCAGCTGGAGTCGCGACGGCTCAACGACTACATCGGCGATTTGTTCGTCGGCAAGGTCCCGGATATTGGCTTCTTCAGCATCGCGGCCGTCGTGCCCGACCCCGCGTCCTGGTACATCTACCTGGTCGGGAAGGACAACCCGTACAACGCCGCGCACTACTCCACGCCAGAGACCGAGGCTGCCCTGGACGTCGTCAACACGAGCACCGACCAGGACGAACGGTGGGCGGCCATGACCACCCTCACCCAAGCGATGGCGACCGACGTCCCCTACATCGGGCTCGCTCAGCCCAACTTCGCCTTCGCGGTCGGTCAAGGAGCGACATTCACCCGCGATCCTGACTTCATCGACGTGACCTCCGGGACCTGGGTCAACTACCTGAAGTCCACCGAGTAAGCGCAAAACTCACCCGCCCGGGGCCGGCTCCCGTCGGCAACCCCGCCCACGACATCCCTGCAGGTGGCGGACCTGTGCTTCGTGATGTAAGCTGACCTCGCAGAGGGGCTGGTGCTGGCGATCGTGGTGGTGCCGCGACTGATGCGCCGTTGGGAACTGAAGACCGCCGCCGAGGTCGGCGTGCTGGAGACTTCGAGCGACTGGAGCAGCGCTCGTGAACATCGTCGTCGGGTATTCGAGGGCAGTGACGACACGAACGAACGCTTGTCGAGGTCGCTCGCTTGGCTACGACCAGCATCCGTCGCAAGGGGTGCGAATCTAGCCGCGATGAGCGCGCTATTGCGCCGCGTATGACAGTCAAGGGAGGGCCCGGAGTAAGGATGAGGATCGATCATGGCGCTCCCTGGCACTTGCTATGGAGAAACCAACAGGGGTGATGTGCACTCCCCCGCTTAACTCCACCAGGACCGTAGGGGGTAGGTCTCGCCAGCCAAAGTTCAAAGGGGAGGGTGCAGACACGCGCCTGGTTGCGACTCAGTCGCGGGCGGCCGAGACCTCCGCGCCTTCGATCCTGAGGACCTGCGCGTCGGTGAGGGGATCGGGCGACCGCTCCGGCAACGCACAACGACCTTTGACCCTTTCCGCAGAAAGCGTCCGGAGATGATGCGAGCCCGCAGGCACCGGCTTGGCGCTGGCGCGTCTATCGTCTAGTTTCTATAGTCGATACATATCGTCGGTGTCTGGCTGTCTAATACACCAGCACGCAACCGACCTTCCGTCTGGAGTCACCGAAGGAGAGTGCCATGACCACGCCGAACCAGAATTTGTCCGACCCGGAAGGGCTTCGCCGCGCCAAGCGGCCGAAGAGTCCCCTCGCCGGCCCCTACGGCCACCCGTTCCACCCGCTGCTGGTCACCGTGCCGATCGGTGCCTGGGTGGCCGTGCTGATCTTCGACATCATCGCTATGGTCAGCGACGAGTCGGAGGTCTTCGCCGAGGGCGCCTATTGGCTGATCCTGATCGGCATCATCGGCGCGCTAGCCGCGGCCCTGTTCGGCCTGATGGACCTGTTGACGATTCCGCGAGGCACCAAGGCTTTCAAAACCGGGATCACACACATGGTGCTCAACCTGACCGTCGTCGCGCTGTTCGTCATCAACTTCTTCGTTCGGATGATCCAGGGCTACGAGGAGGTCACCGCTCTAGAGCTAATCCTCACGATCATCGCGCTGGTTATCCTCGGTGCGTCCGGCTGGCTCGGCGGCATGCTGGCCTACCACTACGGCGTCCGGGTGGCGGACGAGGCCACGCAGGCCGAAGGCTTCCGCTGACCGGGCCAACATGGGAGAACGGCGCACCACCGTGGGCGCAGGGCCGTCGGACGTTCGATGTGGAGATCGAGCGCGCTGCCCGCGAAGCCGGTGCTCGGTTCGCCTCGTACCCCGTCCTCGCCCTCCGCCGCGGCGACGGCCCCGGGCTTAGCGGCATGAATCGTTTGGCCTGAATGCACTCAGTGCGGAGATGTTCTCACCCGCCAGCATGGGCAGCGTGCGCAATCGACCGAGCGCGCCGCGGCCGCTAATGGCGTGCAATCGTCGCCTGTCACGCAGATAGGCACGCCGATCGACTTCCCCTGTATGCGGCGCGCTCCGATCGGGCACTCCCCCGGGCGGGGAGCCAAATCCTTGTTGACCTCTGGGTCGTTGGCCAAGAGGTCGCCCCGATCCAGCTTCTGTAGATCTTCGCCAGCCTCCGCTGATCTTCGCGACGAGGCCCGTCTCGGCCCGTCTCG
>JBPCOF010000005.1:0-6791 GCA_051000515.1 Geodermatophilaceae bacterium | reverse complement strand
ACCCCCGCGCCACAGTCGGTGATCGTGATCGGGAAATGCCGGTAGACCGCATTCATCGCGCCGGTGTAGACCCGCTCGTCCATCTCGGCGCTCTGGGTGGCCGTACGACCACTGGGCAACACCCAGACTCCTTGGGAGGAGCGACCCAGGGACCCGGCGAGGATGTCGACACCGCCCGGATCCCCGGTCACCGCCAGGTCGTGAGCGCTGGCGACCGGCAGAACGCCGGTTCGCAGGGGCAGCGAGCCGTGTCGGGTGTCGGCATCGAAGAGCAGGATGTTTTCCCGGCGGAACCGCGCGTAGGTCATGGCCATCGCCACCGCCAGCGTGGTCTTACCCGTACCGCCCTTGGGGCCGATCACGGCCAGCCGCCGAGGAGACTCGATTCCCGCCGTCAGCGTCGCTGCATAGGGGTCGTCCTTGGCAGTACTGGCGGACTTGCTGTTCGCGCGGCCAGCACGCCGGCGACGTGATCGGCGGTCCTCCCAGGCCAGTTCGGCAATCCACGGGTCGAGGTGCGGCGCCATCGGCGGCCGCGGAGGCGAGGGCGGCGAGTTCATCGAGATGGTGCCCTCCTGGTCACGCTCGTCAGCCTAGGACGTGCCCGACGGTTGCCGATCCCGGCACCTGCTTGCCGGTTCTGCCACCATGTGGCCCATGACGGGTTTCCTGATCAAGGTCGGCGTGAACGCGGTCGCCATCTGGCTGGCCACGCTGGTGGTTCCCGGTATCGGGATCGGCGGGCTCGGCGGGGACAGTAGTACGGGTGAGAACGTGCTCACCTTCCTGGCGATCGGCCTGATCTTCGGCTTGGTCAACGCGGTCATCAAACCGGTCGTGAAGTTGCTGTCGCTGCCCTTCTACATTCTGTCGCTGGGGCTGTTCGCGTTCCTGGTAAACGCGCTCATGCTGCAGATCACCGAGTGGATCTCCGAGGCGACCCCGCTGAGCTTCTACATCGTCGAGTTCTTCTGGGACGCGGTCCTGGCCGCGATCGTCGTCACCTTCGTCAGCACGGTCCTGAACCTGATCCTGCCCGACGGCGACTGACCGATCCGCAGCGTGCATTCCCGTTTGCCCGCTCGGGCCTGCCGCACGGTTGTCCTGGCGATCGTGTTGCTCGCCTCGTTCGCGCTGTCCGGCTGCACCAGCACCGTGCCCGGTCAGGCCAGCCCCGTGCCGTACGCCGGCGGTCCGGTCACGTTGGCCACGCCGGTCCTGGTTCGGCCGGTGACAGGGGCTACCTCGCAGGTGTCGCCCGGTGCCTGTCCAGCGCAGCCGTCGGCCGGCGCCCAGGAGTCAGTCAATGCCCCCGACCGGGACGACGCGTTGTGTTACCCGCTCGCTCCGGCGGTCCTCGAGCTGACCGAACTCGACGGCCTGATCATCGCCGTCGGACCTTCCGGACCGGGCCTCCAGATGTTCCTTGTGGAGGAGGACTCGGCGAGCTTTGCCACGTACACGCAAGTCAACGTGGGCCAACAAGTCGGCGTTGTGGCCGACGGGATCGTCCTGCTCGCACCGGTCATCCAGGGGGCGATCACCGGCCGGGTCCTCATCTCTGGTCTCGATCAAGCCGAGCTCGAGGAACTGCTCGAGACCCTCGTCAACGGCTAGCCGTCACCCCACAGGGTGAGGGCGAAGTTGCCGCACCGGGGTGACGCGGCCGACGCAGCCCACTCCTAGGTTTTCCTACAGCGGAACGAAACCTAGGAAAGGACTCCTACTGTGCGTGCTCTCATCTCAGCTCTGTCGATGCACAAGCCGGCAAGTCGGCGACTGCGTAGGGCCGCGATCATCCTGATCGCCTCCGGCGCGATCCATCTAACGGTGCTGCTCGCCTTCGGGCTGCCCTGGGACGGGGCGGTGTCGCTGCGCAAGCCGATCACCTTCGGCCTGTCGATGGGCCTGTTGCTGTGGACCGTCGGCTGGGTGATCGACCAGCTCCCGTACAAACCGCGGTCGGAGAAGGCCCTCGGCACCACACTTGCCGTGTCGGGAGTGATCGAGGTCGCCCTGATCACGATGCAGGCTTGGCGTGGCGTGCCCTCGCACTTCAACTACACGACCGTCGAGGACCTCACCGTGTTCGTGGCGATGGGGGTCTCCATCGCCTTTGTGTCGGTGTGCCTGGTCGTCACGACCGTGTGGGCCTTCCTCCGGTTACCGGCGCCGCCCACGGTGCGGTTGGCCGTTCGGGCTGGGATGTTCGTCGTCCTGACCGGGCTCGGCATCGGAGACTGGATCATCGAGCTCGGAAACGACTTCTTCGAGCGAGTCGGTGCCGTCCCGGACAAGGTCCTGGCCGGCGAAGCGGGGGTGCCCACGTTCCCGCATGCGGTGGCCTTCCACGGGATCCAGCTGTTCATCCTGGCGGCGATCCTGACCGGCATCGTCGGGCTGAGGCCGAAGGACGCGCAACGGGTCGTGCGGCAGACGGTCGGCGGGTACTCGTTACTCCTGTTGTGGTCGGTCGTACAGACTGCCGCTGGCCGGGCACCTTCGGATGTTCTCTGGCCGGGCACCGTGCTCGCCGTGATCGGTGCCGGCCTGCTTGGCGCGGCGGCCGTACGGCTGTTCGTCGGCTGGCGCCGCTCCAAGACGTCCATGCGGTCGGCCCCCGCCCAAGACAGCGACGTCCGTACCGTCAGTCCTGTGACACCGTCTGTCCTGTGAACGTGCGCGCCTGGACCGGCCGGTCCGCGGAAGTACGGCGATCGCTGCCCGAGATCGTGATTGCCGGGATCGCCGCCGTCATGATCACGCTCGAGGTCTGGGTCTTCGACCCGGGTGGCTGGACCGCTGGGCGCACGATGGCTGGGCTGACGGCGGCTCTCGCGCTCGGGTTTCTCCGTACGGCCCCGTTCGCGGCCTTTGTCACCAACGGCGTGGCGCTCTATGCGCTGACCTCACTGGGCTTTCCGAGTGACTACTACCAATGGACAAACCTGGTGGCGATCATCGCGGTCGCCAGCCGGGCACCGTTGGCGAAGGCGCTGGTCAGCCTGGCGGTCAGTTACGCCGGTATCGCCTACTACTTCCTACGCTTTCCTGGCGAGGGCCCGCCGGCGCTTGCGGTCGCGCTTCTGGCGATGTGGACCGCGGCCTGGTTCGGCGGCCGGGCGGCGCGCGCCAGATCGCGGGAGACAGCTGCCAGGCAGGAGAACAAGGTGGCGCGGGCCGAACTGGCTGCCCAGCAGTCCCGAGCCGACCGGGAGTCCGAGCGCAGCCGGATCGCCCAGGAACTGCACGACGTCGTCGGTCACGCGGTGAATGTCATGGTGGTCCACGCCGGGGCCGGTCAAGGGATCAGCTGTGCCGACCCCAAGGCCCGGGAGATCTTCACGACGATCGCCACCACCGGGCGTGGTGCGCTGGCTGACCTGGATCGGATGCTGGACCTGTTGCACGGCAAGGCGGTACGCGATCCCCTCCCAGGGCTGGCCGAGTTATCGGAACTGTGTAGCACGGTCCGGTCCACCGGCCTCGACGTTCAGCTGTCCATCACCGACGAGGCGAAGGAAGCCGCACCGAGCGTGGGGCTGACCACTTACCGGATCGTCCAGGAGGCGTTGACCAACGTCATGAAGCACGCGGAAGCCACCGCTGTTCGGGTCGAGGTGAGTGCCGGGCCCAGCGGGGATAAGGAGCCGGGTGAGATCTCGATCTCGGTACGCGACAACGGCACCGGCGGCCAACCCGTACCCGGACGGGGGCTGGGGAGCATCGCCGCCCGCGCCGCCTTGCACGGCGGATCGGCGCGGTACGGGCCGGCGGACGATGCCGGCTTCGAGGTGGCGGCTCGACTCCCGGCCTCGACGGCTCCGGCATGATCATGAGCGTCCTGGATCCAGCCGCGGTACACCGCCAGCGCTCATGATCACGGTGGCGCTGATCGACGACGACGTATTGATTCGCGAGGGCCTGCGGATGATCCTCGACCAGGCCGGCGACATCGACGTCGTGGCGACGGGAAGTGATGGGCTGCAAGCGGTTCGGATCGCCCGCGAGGTGGCGCCGCAGATCATGCTGGTCGACATCCGGATGCCGAACCTCGATGGGATCGAGGCGACCCGGCAGATCACCGCCGAGCCCGACCCGCCGCGCGTCATCATCCTCACCACCTTCGAACTGGACGCCTACGTCTTCGAGGCCGTCCGTGCCGGAGCCAGCGGCTTCCTGCTCAAGCGGACCGAGCCCGACCAGCTGGTGGACGCCATCCGGATCGTGACCGCGGGTGAGGCGCTGCTGTCCCCGTCGGTCACCCGCCGGCTGATCGACGAGTTCAGCAAACGGCCGGCCACTGTCTCCCCGGAGCGGCTGCACGGCCTGACCGAACGCGAGCGCGAAGTGCTGGTCTGCATCGCTCGTGGTCTGTCCAATCAGGAACTGGCCCAGCGCCTCGTGATCGCCGACAACACGGTCAAGACGCACGTGAAGCGGATCCTGACCAAGCTCGGCGCCCGCGACCGCGCGCAGGCCATCGTGATCGCCTACGAATCCGGCCTGATGAACTGAGCCCTTTCGCACTTTCTCCGGAGAATGTGCGGTCAGGACGGCCGCTGAGGTGACTTTCTCCGGAGAAAGTGCGGTCAGGTCTCGGGACCCTTGACGGCCAGCCGGGGCAGGAAGATCTGCACCAGCGGACCGATGAACAACGCGTAGGCCGCCGTCGAGAAGCCCAGCGTCCCGCCGAGTGCCCAGCCGATGGCTACCACCGCGACCTCGATACCGGTACGGATCAGGCGTACCGAACCGCCCGTACGCCGGACGATCCCGGTCATCAGCCCGTCCCGCGGACCCGGCCCGAGTGCGGCTCCGATGTAGGCGGCGGTGGCCACCCCGTTGAGCAGGATGCCCACGGCCGCATATCCGATCCGGACGGCCAGCGGCTCCGGCACAGGCAACACGTTCAGGAACACGTCGACCGCAACGGAGATCACGAGAACGTTGCTGATCGTGCCGATGCCGGGGCGTTCGCGCAGCGGGATCCAGAGCAACAGAACCACGGCGCCGACGATCGCTGCCAGAGTTCCGATCGAGAGCCCGGTCTGTCGGGACGCACCCTGGTGCAGCACGTCCCAGGGCATGTTCCCCAGGGCCGAGCCGATGATCAGCGCCATGCTCAGGCCGTACAGGATCAGCCCGACGTACAACTGAGCCAGCCGTCTCGGCAATCGATGGCGCAGGGGCATTCCACCCATCTTGCCTACCCAGCGATCCGAGTGAAGGACGCCTTCTGCCAATAGGTTCGATACAGGGCGTCCTTCACTCGGATCGGGACGGCCCTCCGACCCATGGTGATATGACCTCGGTCCCTGGCTTATCGCTGAGGAAAGAGTCACGATGGACCTTCCATGGACTCCTTGTGTGCCCGCCCCGGGGGAAGGACGGCATGACCGCCGTCAACCCGTGGCTGGCGCTGCCCAATGGAAGCCCGAGCCACACCCTGACCCGGAACCTTCGCGCGGCCCATCAAGCCCTGATCACGACAGCGGGGGATCGGTCGGGTCGTCGAGGCGAGGTCCGCCCGATCGTCTGGGACTCCTGGCGACGCAGTCTGGGCAGTGGTGTCGATCCCGACGGCGGTGGCCCCAGCGTGGACCTCGTCGACGATGCGCTACGCGCCTACCGCGATGCTCATCCGCTGGCCGCGGTCATGCCGGTGATCCGCAAACTGCTCGTCGAGGACGCCGAGTCGGACAAGATGATCGTCGCGGTCACAGATGCGGTCGGTTGTCTGCTCTGGGTGGAAGGTGATCCACGGCTGCGCTCACAGGCTGCGCGGATCCAGTTCGTCGAGGGCGCCAACTGGGGTGAGTCCCATGCGGGCACGAATGCGCCGGCCATCGCCTTGGCCCTGGATCACTGCGTGCAGGTGTACGGCAGCGAGCACTTCCATCGTCGGGTCCAGCCCTGGAGCTGCAGTGCGGCGCCGGTCCACGACCCGATGACCGGCCAGCTGCTCGGCGCCCTGGACGTCACCGGCGGCGATCACGTCGCTTCCCCGCACATGCTCACCCTGGTACGAGCGGCCGCGGCCGCCGCCGAAGCCGAACTGCGCTGGCAGCGGCTTCGAGCGGTGCGCGCAACGACCAACCGGCCCGCCATCGCCGACCCGCCCCCCCGTACGGCGACGTTCGAGGTGCTCGGTCGCGACCGCGGCCATCTGTCGTTGCCTGGGTGCCAGCTGGACCTCTCGCTGCGACACTCCGAACTGCTTGTCCTGCTCTGTGAGGCCGCCGCGGCCGGGGAGGGCCGGACCGCGGAGCAGCTCATGCACGAAGCCCATGGGGATGCAGCCGCGGTCACCATCCGCGCCGAGATGTCCCGGCTTCGCCGTGCCATGGGACAGGACGTTCTGGCCTCTCGCCCGTACCGGCTGGTCCGCCCGGTCGACTCCGACCTCGCCCGGGTACGCCGACTGCTCGACCGGGGCGCGCATCGGCAGGCACTCGAGGCCTACCGGGGGCCGCTGTTGCCCGCCTCCATCGCGCCGCACGTCGTCGAACTCCGTGAGCAACTGGCCAGGCAGATCGCCCGGATCGCTGGCCCTAGGATCAGCGGGGTTGCGACCGCATAGTCGCGGTCCGAACTTCCCCACCGGCGCGGCGACCGTGGATGGCTGCGGTGAATCATTGGCGCATGCCCGGGCCGTCCCTGATGCTGCGGGCCCGTTCGATGTGGGAGAGCCTCGCCGGCGCGCCGGTCGTCTTTACAGCTGGTGTGACAGTCATAGCCTCGCCGCAGTCGAGACTGTGTCCTGCGAGCTGGATCGGAATCGTCGTGCT
>JBPCOF010000002.1:0-10038 GCA_051000515.1 Geodermatophilaceae bacterium | reverse complement strand
GAGGGATGCAACCCGCGCGTCGTCTTCGAACACATCTATGACGACGACGTCTGGGTCGGCGGGGGGAGTGGCCATGGGTCGGACCCTCGGGCCGCCCTGCCCTGGGTTGATCTCGTTGCTGAGACCCTTCGCACGTTCTCGGTCACTTCCGTCGTGGATGCCGGTTGTGGCGACTGGCGGATGTGGCCGACGGACGCGTTTGCCCATGTCGACTACCTGGGCGTCGACGTTGTGCCATCGGTGATCGCTGACAACCGGGCAGCCCATGGCGCCCCAGGGAGGTCCTTCGAAGTCGCTGACTTGCTGACCGTGGACCTACCCTGCGCTGACCTGTTGATCACCAAGGACGTGTGGCAGCACTGGGAGAATGAGCAGGTCTTGCACTTCCTGCAGAACAACGCTGGGAAATACCGCGTCATCCTCGCAGCCAACGATATACGGCTGAACACGCTGCGCAGCCGAGCGCACATCATGCTGCAAGGGCGAGGACAGAATTCGCGTGGCAAGCTCGGGGACTGGCGCCCACTGGACCTACGGAAGCGGCCATTCGCGCAGCTAGGCTTCGAACGGATGCTGGAGTTCCGCGCCGGGAACTTCGTCAAGGCGGCCTTTATGCTCCAGAGGCGCGGAGGCGAGCCCCCGAAGGATGACCAGTAGTGCCACGGCGAAACCTGCGGACTGGGCCAACGCAGCACCCGCGCCGCCAAATGACACGGCGGCACACGGCACAACCACGAGATTGACGGCCAGGGCCATCCACTCGGCCCGGGCCGGCACCGCCGGCTCACCCAGCCCACGCAGAACGTCGGCAGCGACCCACTTCGTGGCGTACAGGACGGTTGCCGGTGCCAGCAGCCAGGTCAGCCGTGGCGCGTCGCCGTAGCTCACACCGAACAACACGGGCACTATCCAGGGTGCCGCCAGACCAAGGCAACCAGTGACGACGAACGCACCTGCGGCGGCACACGCGATCGCAGTGCGCCCGATCTCGCCTAGCGGCTGACCTTCACTACTCCGGCGGCTCAACAGCGGCATGAGAACGTTGCCGATCGACGACACGATCGGGACGGTGAGGGACATCAGACTGAGCGCGACGGCGTATTGCCCGAGGTCGCTTGCTGACGCCAGAACTGAAAGCGATAGCACATCTAATCGACCACTGATGATGGTAGGGAGAGACCACGCGAGGTTCGGCAAAGCGAACTGGTACACCCGCTTGGTGGATATGCGCCGCCGGCCGGTCGGAACGGCTGATACGAGCGTTCGTGCAGCCATGGCGGCTACCGTGCCCGCAACAAGGTTCGAGGCCAAAACGGCGGCCACGGCCGTAAGCGCAGACAATCGCCCGGTCAGCCACAAGATGCTCAATGCGGTCAGGTAGGCGGGAGGCTGCGTCATCCGGGTCTTATTCCAGACCGCTATCCGGATACCCTGAAGCGCGAATAACGGAGCACTGAGCCACAGCACGGGAATGAGCCCCACGACGACAAGGGTGAAGCCGCGGGTGAACTCTGGTGGCAGGCCAAGTGCCCACGCAATGCAGACAGAAACGGGTGCGACCACTAGCGCCTGACCGACCAGGAGGCGTGCTGTTTTCCCGATCAGCGCCCGCTTGTCCGTATCGATGCGGGCTGCATAGAACGCCGTCGCTCCCTGGACACCGCCTTCACCAACAACTTGCACTACGACGAACCAGGCCATGATTGCCGCCACCGTGCCTCGACCCGCTGGACCGAGCACCCGAGCGACGATCACGCCCCCAAGAGCCGCACTCATGGTCACCGCGCCGTTGGTGACCGCCGTCGGGACCACCAGTCGTAGACCTGCGGTCACGTGCATGCGTTGGGCGCGAAGGGAGGTGGCGGTCATGTCGCAGCGACGCGACCTACTGGCGCAGCCCGGTGGCTCACGCCAAGGAGGCCGTCATGAACGCGGATGAATCGCTCCAACGCAACTGCCGTGCTGAACCTGGAGACAATGAGATCTCGGCAGCGGGCACCGACAGCGGACCCGTCGCCCTCGATCAGGCTGAGCGCGCAGTCTGCCATCCGGCGGGGTACCTCTTCAGGGGGTGTTTGTGGCACGAGCCATCCGGTCTCGCCGTTGACAACGAACTCGCACGCCCCGGAGGTTGCCGTAGCGACGACCGGCAAGCCGCACGACATAGCTTCCAGGGCCGACATCCCGAGGCCCTCCTCATGTGATGTCTGCAGGTAGACCGAAGCCCCGCGGTACAAGTCAGCGAGGTCTGCTGGTGTGACACCGGACTCGATCACCACCTTCTCGGAAAGGTCGAGCTCGGCGATCAGCCTCGCGATCGAGGGCAAGATCTGCCCTCGGCCAGCGAGGACCAATACGGGCGTCGACGATGAGATGCGAAGCATCTCGGCGACTGCTCGGATCATCCGCTCCAGGCCTTTTCGCGGCTCGTTCAAGCGGCAGACGGACAAGAGGTATCCGTCGCGCTTCCAGCCGGACGGTGACGGGCAGAACCGGCAGGTGTCGACGCCGGGAGGTGCCATGACCACGCTGTCCTGTCCGATGGACCTCACACGTTGCGCCATCGCGGTGTTCTCGACGAGAACGGTCCCGACGTTGCGTAGGGCGGATCGCTCGACGCGAGAGGTCAAACCGGTCATCGCAGTTCGCCAGGTACGCGATGGCCATGCCTGCCCGGCGAGTTGGGATGGTCGTTCCCAGGACGCCAGGGTCGCTACTTGCAGGGCGACAGGCACGTGCAGACCTGTGACGGCGGACGCCCATGCGGGTATGCCCGCGACCACCTGGATCAGGTCATAGGTTTCCAGCGTCTTGCCGAGCTCACGTCGAGAGCGGTAGCGCATTGGTTCGACCTCGACGGCGTTCGCTCCCCAGTGAAACACCGAACTACCGGGCGGATGGTCCAGCAAGCTGGCCCGAGCCCACGACCGTGGGGCGACGAGGCGCCGGCTCGAGGCATCTCGGCTGTCGGTCGCCAAGTCATGGACGTCCACCAGGTAGCCACCTGAGGACTCAAGAGCCACTCGCAGCCATCGAGCCACGGTCGGGACGCCACCGCCGGTGTTGAAGCTGTGCGTGACCAAGGCAACGCGGCGAAGTGGCTCCAGTACGCGTTCAGCCGCCGGCATCGTGACCACACTCACTGGCGACTCGAGCGCGCTCCAGCACGTTCTCGTCGCGCAGCTCCCGCCTCCACGATCGGTACGCCCTTCCTGCCGCCTGCCTTCCTCGCAGCCTTTCGGCAGGCGTCAACCCCGCTAGTCGCTCCAGCTCCCGCCCGAGGACACCCACGTCGAGCTGTCGAATGACCGCCCCGCCGCCCGTTTCCAAGACGTTGGTCCACGGAGTCTCATCGGAGCAGACGACGGGGCAGGAGGCTGACAGGCTCTCAGCGATGACATGACCGAAGTTCTCGCCCAGAGTGGGAAAAACGAAGGCGTCGTACCGGGCGAACGTCTGGCGGACCGCAGCCGGCACCACCTCACCGCGATAGCTCACCTCGACGTTCCCGGGCATCTGGCTGATGAGCCGCTCGCACCTGGACCAGTATTCTTTGTCCTCCACCGGCCCGTAGATGTCGAACCGGACTGCTCCCGACACGCACCTCAACGCCGCGAGGACCAGCGCCAGGTTCTTCTTGGGAGAGATGCGGCTGATGAAGACAATCTGCAGCGGACCGTCGTTCACCCCCCGGACCGCAGTCGGCTCGGGCGGCAGAGCGACCTGATTCATGCTGACTTCCACCTGCGCCCAGGGGCAGACGGCCACGATGTCTGCCGCCTCACGGGTCGTGGAGGCATGCCAGACCACGTGCATGCTGGCAAGGAGCGGAGCCCACAACCGTAAAAAAAGGCGCTTCTTCCTTCCCTTCAGGGCCAGGGCGCCCGGTGAAAGCTCTCCCCGGGGTGCCAACAGGACTGCCTTCGCGTGGAGGATGCGCAATTTCACCGCCAATATTGCCAACAGCGAGAAGGTGGGCTCCCAGAGGCTGTTGACGTACAGCAGGTCGAACTCCTCCGCATGCAGCCGGCAACCCAGCCGGAGCCACTGGCCGATGCTGTGCTTGTCGAGGTAGAAGATGCGGGACCGGCCGCGGTCGACCCATTCTCCGGACAGGCCCGGATAGGCCTGTGCCGAGTCGAGGTCGCGATCACGAGTCACCAGCGAGAGGTCGACGCGCTCGGACACCGTGTCCACGATGTTGGCGACGGAACGGACGGGGCCGCCGCCGCGGAAGCCCGGCTCGAATGCCTCGCACGTCGCCAGGACGTGGAACGGGTTGGCCTTCCAGTCGCGCCGGTCCGCCGTCATCGCCATGCGGCGGAGGTCAGGTCCGCGCCAACTTTCACCGGACCGGCTGACAATGTGCCGATGAGGGCGTCATAGTCGGCCGCCACCGCGCCGGCCGAGTGACGGGTCGCGGAGGAGAGCGCGGCGGCGGCCCTCCATCGGCCAGTAGCCGTGAGGTCGAGGAGCCGGCTGAGGGCTGCGACAAA
The DNA here is from genome assembly GCA_051000515.1 of Geodermatophilaceae bacterium. GTDB lineage: Bacteria > Actinomycetota > Actinomycetes > Mycobacteriales > Geodermatophilaceae > JACCQS01. The sequence continues at coordinate 5,542 of JBPCOF010000002.1, read as the reverse complement.
GCCAAGCACGTCCCCGGGCGACACGCTGAGGCCGGCAGCGGACACCCGCAGCTCGTTGGCGAGGTCCGTGTCGTTGCCGGCACAGGCGAGGACTGGCTTGCCGGCTGCCATCGCCGAGTAGATCTTCGATGGCGTGGTCGTTCGATCGTGGCCCGCGCCAAGCGGGACGATCACGACATCTGCCAAGCCGTACAGCTCCGCAACTCGATCTCTGCCGACGAACGGTCGAAGCTGCACGTTCGGCAGCTTGCGGTCCTCGACAAGCTTGGTCAGCGCTGCCAGACCGGCGCCTGCGCCCACAATGACGAACTCGACATCGACGAGTGCCGCGGCGGCAAGCACCAGCTCGAAGTCCTGAGTCAGGCCGACATTTCCCGCGTAGAGCGCCACCGGCCTCGCTGTCAGCCCCCACTCCTCGCTCAAGGCGTTCACCTTCGGCTGAGGCGAGATCCAGGCCGTGTCGACGAAGTTGGGAATGACGACCACTCGGTCCGCTCGTCCGCCGCGCACCGCGATGATTTCGCCGAACCGCTGACCGATCGCGGTCACGGCGTCGGCGCGGCGATAGATTGTCCGCTCGACGGCTGCGATCACCCGCAGCAGCAGCGGATTGGTGATCACGCCGAGATCTCTGGGGACGTCCGGCCAGAGTTCCTGGGCGTTGTAGATGACCTTGGTCCCGCGGATCGCCTTCAGCAAAAAGGCGATCGCGGCCAGGGTGAGCGGTGGGGAGACCACGATGGCCACGTCGCTGTCGGCGAAGAGGCGCAGCGCGGCAACGGTGGCAGTCAGGTGGAGGACGGTGAAGTCACGAGCCCGCGCCAGGGTGCCCTGTTGCTTCTGCGGGACGAAGCATCGCGCTACCCGGATGCCGGACTCTACCGAGTACCGGTAAGGCGGGAGCCCGTTCACGTGATAACGATGGTCTGCGAGCACATCCGACGGCGGGTTGTAGTGCGGGATCGAGGACAGGACCGAGACGTCGTGACCCAGATCGCGCAAGCTTCGTGCCAGTCCGGCCACGATCCCCGCAGTTGAGACGGTGTCGGGTTCGTAGACCACCGAAATGAGCAGGACCTTGGACACCTTCTAGGCCTCGACCGGGACGCTGACGGAGACGACGATCAGCATGTCTGCACCAGCATCTGCGATGCCTTTCTCAGCGGGGTGGGCGTGACCCGGGGCTCCATGAGCACCGATCTCGCGCACGCCAGTCGGATGGCCCACTGCAGCCGGTCCGGACCGCCTGCTCCCCAGAGCCGGGCGACCGTCCGGCCGGGAACAGGAACGGCCATCCCCCGGAAAACTCGGCCCTGCTCTTCGGCGAGGCACTGCAGGAGCTGACGCAGCGGCGTGTTACCGCTCCCCGCGCTTTGCACGGCCGGAGCCGAGTGCGAGAGCAGGTAGCAGACCGCGCGTACCGCGTCGGCTAGGAGGAGGAAGCCCGTCGAGTGGTTGCCACCATTGGGCAACGGGACGACAGGAAGCCGGGAAAGGGCGACGAGTGCGGACGTTCGTTGTTTCCCGGGGCCATGCACAGGCGCCATCCGAAGGTAAGTCACCGGGGCCCCGCGGTCGTGCCGCAGGACGCACTCGTCTTCCAGGGCAGCCTTTACCTCTGCGTACGTGGTCCGTGGGTCCTGTGGCGTCGTGCCGTCGATCACCGGGGCCATGCCCGCGACATCACAGCTGCCGATGACGACGATGCGTCGAGCCTTGTTGCGCTCGGCGACATCAAGAACCAGGCGCAGATGGGCCAGCTCGTCGTGGAGCGGGACGGCCAAGCCCTCGCTGCCAGCAATGACGGAGCGTCCGGATGCCACCACGACGGAGCTGCCCCGCGGCCAATCCTCTCCGGTAAATGCTCGACGGGCCACGGCGGTGACGCCCGCTGAGGTGGCGACCGCGCGACCGATCCAGCCGGCTCCCACGACCACGACGGCGGTCACCGCGCGGCCTGCAGGCGCAGTGTCGTCGGATGCGGCAGTGTGCGGGCCAGCAGCGGCGACGCCAGATATCCGACCACCACGAGCGCAAGGCCGATGTCCGCCCCCAGGCGGGTAGCCCCACCTCGAAGTGAGACTGCCCCAAGCACGGAGCAGCACGCCGCGCAGACGAGGACATAGGCGCTGACCCTGGTGTGGCTCCACCCCACGTCCGTCAGCCGCTGATACACGTGCGTTCGATGTGGGAGCCCGATAGCCTCCCCGGCTCGGATCCGGCGCACCAGGGTCGTGCCGGTGTCCGCCAGATATATCGCCAGCGGCGCGACCGAGCCCTCCCAGGGGACACCGGCGGCCCAGACTGATAGGGACAAGGCGCCCATCGCAGCGCCCAAGCCGTAGCTGCCACTATCCCCAAGAAAGACCCGTGCCCGCGGGGCGTTGAAGGGCAGGAATGCAAGGCACACCGCGGCTGTGCTCGCCGCGAACACTGCGAGGTCAGGCTGGTGGTAGCGAGTCGCCAGGATAGCGAAGGCGACCCCAGCGACCATCCCTTGCGCGGAGGTGATGCCGTTGATGCCGTCCATGAAGTTCACGGCGTTCATCACCGACACCAGATACACGACGCTGAAGGCGGCCCATAGAGCCACGGGCAGGCGAGCCTGTCCCGAGGTAGCGAAAACAAGCGGTGTGACCGCGAGGAATTGCAAGCTGAGCCGACGCAGCACGGGTATGCCTCGCAGGTCCTCGATCAGCCCGACACCTGCGCTCAGCAGGACCGCCAGCAGCGCCAGTCGAGTGGGCCCAGCGACGCCGGCAAGACAGCCCGAGACCACAAGAGCGAAGATCACGGCGATCCCCCCGCCCCGGGGAGTGGGGATGCGATGAGATGACCGCGCGGTCGGTCGGTCCAGCACCGACCATCTGCGTAGACAGAAGATGGCGACCGGCTGCCCGCACAGGGCCAGCAAGAAGGCGGTCACGGCGATAGTCAGCACGCCCGGTCCTAGGCGTCCGACGGCGCGAGCTCGCGGGGCAGGCCGCAGAGCCCGATCAATGCACGAGCCGCATCGTGGTCGGGCGAGGCGATGATGTCCTCCGGACACAGCGACGGCACCGACACCTGCGAGATGAGGGCATGGTCGCAGGGGCGCGCGGTCTCGCCATCCCCGAACAGATCCTCATGCATCTTTTCACCGGGCCGCAGGCCGGTATAGACGATCTCGACGTCCTTGCCGGAGGCAGCCACGAGCCGCCGGGCGACGTCGGCGATCTGCACCGGCTCACCCATGTCCAGCACGAGTGTCTCTCCAGCCTCGCCGATTGCCGCCGCCTGCACCACGAGCTGGCAGGCCTCGGGAATCGTCATGAAATAGCGCGTCACGTCGGGGTCGGTGACGGTGACCGGGCCGCCGGCGGCGATCTGGGCGTGAAACGATCTGAGGAAGGATCCGCGGCTGCCCAAGACGTTGCCGAAGCGCACCGAGAGGTAGTTCCCGTCGGCGTGGGCCGCCTCCCAGGTGGTGAGCCGCTCGGCGATGCGCTTGGAATAGCCGAGGATGCTGCACGGGTTCGCCGCCTTGTCCGTCGAGATGTTGACGAACTTCGCCACGCCGGCCCGCGCCGAGGCCTCGAGCACGTTGAGCGTCCCGAGCACATTGGTCTTGTACGCCTCGGCCGGGTACTGCTCCAGCAGCGGCAGGTGCTTGAGCGCAGCCGCGTGGAACACGACGTCCGGCCGCCGCTGCGCGAAGATCGCGGCGATCGTCGGAGCATCACGGATATCGGCGAGCACCACGTCGTCGGTGTTGAGCAGGCCGTGTCCGTAGATGGAGAGCTGCAGCGCATGCAGGGCCGACTCGTCGCGGTCGAGCATCAGCAGCTCGGCCGGCGCGTAGTGGTGGATCTGCCGGCACAGCTCCGAGCCGATCGACCCGCCGGCCCCGGTGACGAGCACCCGCCGGCCGGTCAGATAGCCGGCGATGGACTCGATGTCAGTGTCAACCGGCCGGCGGCCCATGAGGTCGCTCTCGTCGACGTCGCGTACGTCGTCGACGTGGACTCGGCCGTCGATCAGCTCGTTGAGGGCGGGCACGACCCGCATGCGCAGCTGGCACGCGGAGGCGAGGGTGTCGATCTCCCGGACGAGCGCGGCATCCGCTTGGGGCAGGGCCAGGATCAGTGTGACCGCCTGGACCTGGGAGGCGGCGCGTGCCATGTCATCCCGGGCGCCGAGCACCGGCACGCCGCCGATCCGCAGGTTGCGCTTGCGCGGGTTGTCGTCCAGGACGCCGACCGGCAGGTACTTGCCCGCGGGGGCGAGCAGCATCTGCCGGACCAGCTGAGAGCCGGCATTGCCGGCGCCGAGGACGAGGACCCGCTCGGCCTGCATTCCGGGCCGCAGGCCGCGCTCACGGCGCAGGCGCAGGACGTACCGGCCGGTGATCATGGTCAACAGCGCGATCGGAGCGGCCAGGACCGGCACGCTGCGGGGGAGCGACGAACCGTCCGAGAGTGCCAAGCGGGTGAGGATCAGCAGGCAGGTGACCGCCGAGGCCGTCGTGGCGACGCCCAGCACCTCGTCGAAGCTGCCGAAGGCATAGCGCCCGCGGTAGAGAGACAACGCCCAGCCGAGCGCGACCTGTCCAACGATGGCCAGTGCGGCGAAGGCCGCGATGTCGCCCAGATCCATCCGGGCGGCCAGGAAGTCATACCGTCCCCAGTCCGCCACCAGCAGGGCCAGCGCCCAGGCCAGTCCGTCCACGCCGGCCTGCGATCCCTGTCGCAGCCGGGTCCGTCGTCCGAATAGCGCGCGCACCGCCGTCAACTCCTTGGGTCAAGACCTCACAGAAGGCCTCGGCAATGCAAAGTGCCGACTTGAGGGGATTGCCCCTCGACTACGCGAGCCGGCGTAACGAACGCCGCAACCTGCGCCTCGCCGGAACCTCGGTGGTGACCGATCAGCCGAATCGTTCGGCCTTGTCGATGTATGCGAGCTGCAGGTCAGCTCACCGAGTCGGTCAGTTCAACGCTGACGCCGTTCGGGCCTTGCTATTGGACAACGCTGGTGGTTGGGTGCCGTCACAACCCATGAGTCACGGTTGACCCCGACGGGTGCAAAGTCCTCGACCAGGGCGGCAGGTGAGCCTCTGGGCGGGGCTGATCGGCGCCTCCACGCTGATCGGGATCTTCTTCGGCGGTCCGGTCTTCGGTTACCTGACCGACAAGTTCGGCCGGCGCCGGCTGTTCACCTTCGACATCGTCGCCTTTGTCATCATTGGTCTGCTGCAGGTCGTTGTGGGCAATGGTTGGCAACTGTTTATCGTGCGGGTGCTCCTGGGCGTGGCTATCGGCGCTGAGTACGCGATCGGGCCGCCGATGCTCGCCGAGTTCTCCCCATCGGCAGGGCGGGGCCGCCGGCTGACCAGCCTGCAGGTGTGCTGGTACATCGGCTACCTGGTGTCGGTCCTGGTGGCGTACGGCTTGCTGTCGGTCGGCGTGCATTGGCGTTGGATACTGGCCACTTCCGCGGTTCCGGCGGTCCTGACCCTCGTGCTCAGGTACGGGCTGCCCGAGTCCCCGCGGTGGCTGATGAGCCG
>JBPCOF010000307.1:0-4082 GCA_051000515.1 Geodermatophilaceae bacterium | reverse complement strand
CGCTGACGAACAAGACAGGTCACACAGGCAGTTTCGTCGATGCGATGGCCGGAGCTGATGTCTTGGTCGGCTTGTCCGGAGGGCAGATTCCGGAGAGCGCGATCGCGTCGATGGCGCCGAATGCGCTTGTCTTCTCCCTCGCCAACCCGACACCCGAGGTCGACCCGATCATGGCAGCTCGGTACGCCGCCGTCGTGGCAACCGGGCGCAGTGACCTGCCCAATCAGATCAACAACGTCCTGGCGTTTCCCGGCGTGTTCAAGGGTGCCTTCGATGCCCAGGCGACGGCGATCACCGAGGGCATGAAGCTGGCCGCCGCCGGAGCACTCGCCGATGTGGTGTGGGGCGACGTCCGGCCGGACTATGTCATCCCGAATCCGCTCGATCCCCGCGTCGTGCCGGCAGTTTCTGAGGCCGTGGCCGCCGCTGCCCGCGCGGACAGCATCACCGCCGAGTAGCGCCGTCGAATATGGCGGCCGCTGACTCCGAGGCGGGGACTTCTCAGCGGAGTGACCGATTTCGCGCTGTCAGATTGGTGAGCCCCTTAATGTGCGGAGTCGTTGTGCTTGCAAACACCGACGACGTTGAGTCCATCGAAATGATTGAGCGCTAGATTACTTAGCGTGTCCTTTTCATCACTCACTGTGGGTGGTAAGAAGTCGCCATCAACCCGATTGTTTACAAACTGAGAGGGCAGAATATGAGGAAATTCGTCAGTACTTTGGTCGCACTCTTCGTGGGCATCGTGCTCGCGCTCGGCCTCCTATCGCCAGCCAGCGCCGCGCCCCCGACGCAAGCCCGTCGATCGACCAAACCGAACGCGATGCCGGTGGAGTCAAGGGTCCGCAGCGGGGGACGACGGTCACGCAACTACCCGACGGCGACAAGCTCACGCTGACTGCCAGCGGGCCGGTGGCGATCCAAGAGCCAACGATCCAGGGCACCGGCACCATCTACGGCAACACGGTGACGCAGACGATGCAGTCGTGGTTCAGCGGCTTCTTCTGGACCGAGTCGCACGTCACGAGGTTCATGTACGACAATACGCACGTCTGGTCTACCGCGGCTACCGGGGCTACCATACGTGCAACAACCCGAGTGGTGGGATCGGCTACGACGTGCAGGTTACGAAGTGCGTTGTCTACAACGTCCAGCCCAGCACCTACCGAATCCAGAGCTACGACTACTTTAAGCTCATCACCTACCCACCGCCCGGCTTCCCCATCACCATCACCCACGCGATGCACGTCAACATCTACCCGTCGGGCAGCTACTACGGGCACGTGGACTACTGAGGTGACCGCGTGACAACCGCAACCGCAACGGCGCACCGGCAGGCGTCTAAGGGAGTCGTCGCGTTGTCGGTGCTGGCGGTCATCCTCGCCAGCCCCTTCTACGGGTTCGGCTTGCTGATCGCGCTCATCGGCGGGTTCACCTGGCTGCGCGGCAATCCAGTCGCGCGGTGGGTGCTGATCGGCGTGGGCGCGGTGCTCTGCTTCCTCGTCCCCTACCTGATTATCAACTGGGCGACGAGCCAGGTCTACGACACCGGGCCGGTGCGCGTCTAGCTCACCGAATGCACCGCCGAGACGGCGGGTCGATGTCCGCATACGGGTGCTGCCGTGGTTTCTCGCGGCTCTGCACCCGCCCGTTCGCACTTCCTGTACACGCTGCCATAGCTGCCCGGAGATCAGGGCTGAGTGGTTGCTGGGATACCAAAGGTCCTCGGATTTGACGAGTCCCAGGTAGTAGCGGTTCTTCAGGAGGACCTTGATATATCTGACCTGGCGATCGGACGGACTGGCGGCTGGGTCGAGGGACTGTGGTGACTCCCTGGGCTGGCTTCGGTTCGTTGGTCCGCGTCGAGTGAGAGTCTGATCTGCCCCGATGCGGGTAGAAAGGCTCGATGATCATGGTGACGAGGAAGAGGCATTCGCTGGAGCAGGTCTTGCGGAAGTTGACGACGCGGATGGGCTGTTGGCACAGGGCAAGGACGTGGCGGCGGTGTGCCGCGAGCTGGTGGTCTCCGAGCAGACCTATCACCAGTGGCGTAACCAGTTCGGTGGGTTGAAGGCCGACGACGCGAGGCGGTTGGAGGACCTGGAGCGGGAGAATTCCACGCTCAAGCGGCTGCTGGCCGATGCGGAGTTGGAGAAGGCGGCGTTGAAGGAGATCGCTCGGGAAACTTCTGAACCCGGAGCGACGCCAGGCTGCCGTGCACCATCTGATGACGATCATTGGCGAGAGTGAGCGGTTCGACTGCCGGGTCACCGGTCAGCACCGTGCCACCCAGCGTCGCGAGCCGACGAGAACGACGCCGCCTGGCCGATGGCGACGCGGCGTTGCGGTCGTGGCTTCGGGAGTTCGCGAAGCAGCAGCCCAGGCGAGGTTTCCGGGCCGCATACTACGACGCCCGGGCGGACGGGAGTTCGACGCCACCACCGACGGCCGCGCGATAAAGATTGTGTCCATCATCGACGAACACACCCGAGAATGCCTCGGCGGACTGGTGGAGCGCTCCATCACCGGCGACCGGCTCATCGACGAACTCGACAGCCCCGCCCTGCAGCGTTGCTACCCAGCGGTGCCGCGCCGACAACGGACGCGAGCTCGCCTGCGACGCGATGGCCGACTCGGCCGGCGAACGCGTCGGACTGTCCTTCATTCCGCCTGGCGAACCGCGACCATGCCGACGCACATCTTTCGAGAGGTCGTCGCCGCGCATCTGCGCACGGCCACCGAGGCGCCGATGACGCCAGAGGTATTCGCCGCGTATTTCGGCCAATGGGAGAGCGAGCGGGGCCACCAGCTATGGCTGCGCAACGTCCGCGGATTCGATGAGCAAGACACCGCCGACTTCGAGCACCTGCTCGACGGCATGACAACGCCGACCCGCATCGTCTGGGGCGAGCATGAACCGCTGGCTGCCGGTCGCAGGCAGCGGCGATCCAGGCCCGGCTTCCCGGCGCAGATCGCGTCGTCCTCCCCGCGGCCGGGCACATCTCCCCGGAGGATCAGCCGAGCCTTGTCGCTGAAGCGATCGCCGACGTCCTCTTGCGAGGTTGGCCATCGCGCTTATCCTGACGAGCAACTCGGTTTGCGGCATGCTGGGAGCATGACCTTGGAGGGTTGGTCTCATGTCCCTGAGGGATACGGCGCGGCCTTCGCTGTCGGCAAGGCATCCTGGTGGCTCAGGATCTGGTTCAGAACGCCGTTCTTCGATCGATACGCCTATCCGATGCTGGTTGCCAGGGGTCTTGGGGTCCTCCGGCCACATCCTGGCTTGTCCGCGAAGACCTCGGCGTGGTGGGCCCAGGTTGGCGGATCGAGACCGAACCGGGAAGGCACGGGCCAGTCATCTAGGTGATCTTGACCTTATTGCGGTCCCCGGTGCTCCTCGCACGGCGTGTCGTGGCGATAAGGTCAAGATCACGAGGGGGCGGCCCGCGGACTATGAGAGCCCGGCGGCGCTGCGTAGGACGTCGGCGAGATCGGTGTTCTCCCAGCTGAAGTCGGCATCGTCGCGGCCAAAGTGACCGTAGGCCGACGTTGCGCCGTAGATCGGCCGGTGCAGCTTCAGATAATCGCGGAAGGCCGCCGGGCGCAGGTCGAAGTGCTCGTCCGCCAGAGCCCGGATCACGCCCCTCGAGACCTTCTCGGTCCCGAAGGTCTCCACCAGAAGTGACAAGGCCGGGCCACGCCGATGGCATAGGCGACCTGGACCTCCGCACGATCGGCGAGGCCGGCTGCCACGATGTTCTTGGCGACGTACCGGGCGGCGGAGGCAGCCGAGCGGTCCACCTTCGACGGGTCCTTGCCCGAGAACGCGCCGCCTCCGTGCCGGGCGAACCCACCGTAGGTGTCGACGATGATCTTGCGACCGGTCAGGCCGGCGTCCCCGACCGGTCGGGTTCACGTAGAAGTTCGCCCGCAGACTCTCCGCGTCGTAGAGCTCTGCTGGGCGCTGGGATCGGAGATCTCGCGATCGCGGATCGTCAGGGAATCATCCACAGTGGACGTGCGGACCTCAGTCCAGCGAAGGCGGAGATCGCCGCGCTGACGAACAAGACAGGTCACACAGG
>JBPCOF010000286.1:0-25230 GCA_051000515.1 Geodermatophilaceae bacterium | reverse complement strand
CTTGTGCAACTCTCGAAGCGCGAAGGCCACCAGCTGTCTGAGTGCCGTCGACCGGTCTTCGTACCGCTCGGCGGCAAACGCATCGACCCGGCGCACCAGGTCTTCGTCCATCGTGGCGTTGACCCGGACCGCGTGTGCCATCAGATCTCCTCGTGGTAACTGGTCAGCAGCGCCGATGTCAGGCGCCCGGCAGCATGCAAAGCGTTCAGGACCGCGCGGCCATCGTCCTGGCTCACGGTGCCGGTCTTGACACAGAGGATGAGCAGGTCGGCCGTACGTAACCAGCGCACCCCGAGATTTGCTGCGCGTCGACCCAGCGCCAGGTCGTTGGATACCAGCGTTCCCACGCCGAGAGCCGCTGCGAGGACGGCCTGATCGACGGATCCGGCCGGTTCGGTCTCGACTCCGGCCAGTGGGGCGATCGCTGCCTCTATCGCTGCCGCATCCGGATGTCCAGAGGCAAGGCCAGAGGCGACTGTTTCCGTACGCACGACATCCGGGACCACCATGGAGACAGGGGAATGAGCCAGGAGCCCGAGCTGTCCTGCCCACGCCAACGAGATCAACGTGGATGAATCCAGAGCCGCCGACATTCGCCGATACTAACGTACTGCGTGTGCCGGATCGGGCGAAACTACGGCCTGGTCACCCTCCCCTGCTGGATCCTTTGGAAGTCGTTCGTCCACAGTGGAATCCAGGATGCTGCAGGACAATTCACGGTCGTGCGTCCAGGACCGGCGGTTGAAGTTGTCGCTGCCGATACCGGCCCAGATGTCGTCCACGACACACACTTTGGCGTGCACGTACACCGGCGTGCCGTCGTGGTTCTCGACGTCGAACACGTGTACCCGGCCACGACCGGCCCGCTGGCAGATTGCGATCGCCTCGGCCCGGCCGACCTGGTTGGGCGAAACTCGAGCATCGCGTCCACCACGCGCGATTGCGATCGCCTCGGCCCGGCCGACCTGGTTGGGTGGCAGCGCCAGCCGGCCGTCGACGTCGGGATAGCGGGTACGACGACGACCAGGTGCAGTCCCGGGATTGTCACCCAGCGCGTCGGCGAAGAGCACGGCCACTGGGTCGACCACATGTACTGGTCCTCGAGATAGACCAGCCGGCGCGCGGGTCCCCGCCGTGCTCGGCGTCGTCGCGGCGGCCATGACACAGGTCGATCCCACCGGCGAAGGCGACATCCTTGTGCGGGCGGCCGACATGACGCAGGACGACGAGCTTCTGGTGATGCGAGCCTGCCCTGCGTACCCGCTGGTCGAGCAGCACCTCACCGCCGGCGGCCTCGACCTCGTCCCCGAGATGGCGGCTCTCCTCCTCGCTGTAGCCCATCTTGTCCGAATACGAGCGCCACATCAGCCCCTTGACGACCACCCCACGGCGGACGGCGGCGCTAAAGAGCTCGGCGACCGTAGGCCCGTCTGGGCGCATGAGTAGGTCGGGGTCTCCGCGCCAGTCGGTGAAGAACAGATGGTCTCCGGCAGCCAGGCCCTCGACCGCGCTGACCAGCCCGAATGCGGCATCGGGCTGACCGCACTTTCTCCGGATAAAGTCACCTGTGGCCGGTCGCTGACCGCACTTTCTCCGGATAAAGTCCCAGCTCACAGTCAGCTCTGGTCGAGCTCGGCCAGCTCGCTGTACCCGGGCCGGACGGCCATCGACTCGGTCTGCGGCCGGTACCCGGGGTCGAGCCGGACCAGATCCCACTCGTTGATCCAGGCCCGGACATACTGCCGCATCCGGGTCGCGCTCAGCCGCTCCAACCCGGCGACGTCGGGCGGATCCCAGCCGAACGCCTCGCCATGCAGGACCTTGAGTACGGCGTAGGCCCGGTCCAACTCCTGCGCATCGGGCCGGTCCAGGAGCAGCATCGACTTCTCGACCAGCCGCATCCCGGTCTCGGCGTCAACGGCGGTCGCGTCCCAGTCCGAGGTCTGCTTGGCCCGCAGCCGGGCCGGGATCTGCTCCCGATCGTTCTTGGCGGTCAGTACGGCGGCGTCGAAGTCGTCTGTCATCGCCAGCACGGTCGTTAGCGGCGATCCAGGGTCGTCCGGGTCGGCATTCAGCCACCCGGCGAGCTCGGCGTAGGAGCGGCCGCGCTGCAGCGGCGTATAACGACCGATCAGCTCCACCTCGTCGAGCAGCAGTACCCAGCCCTCGTAGCCACCGGCCGCGAAGAGCCGGCTGAGGAACCGGAACCGGTGTCGGGCCAGCTCCCGGGCCGGCACCGTGGCCAGCGAGGGTTTGGGCTTCCCGGCGTAGCGCGCCTGGCGCCGCAGCTCAGCAACGCCGATCGGGTCGCCGGACCAGAACCGGACGATCGCATCGGCGAAATCGCCGTCGTTCTCGTGTGCGTGGGGCAGCAGGCTCACCGTGAGCGGGAACCGTTCCGATACCGCCGGTCCGGTCGCCCAGGTCAACAGTTCGGCATAGGCCGGGCTGCCCGGGTCCAGCCCGGCCGCGGATTCGGTGACCGCGCCCTGCGAGCCGTCGGGCAGAGTGGCCGACTCGACGGCCGCGCGCAGAACCTTCACCGGGTCATGCAGCGGGGTTTCCTTGCTGATCACCACTCGGCTGACGACGACGCCGCGCTCTGCGGCGAGGTGGCCGAGATGCTCCAGGACGTGGCTCTTGCCGGCGCCGAAGCCAGCGCCGAGCAGCAGCCCGCGTCGCCCGCCCCGCTTGGCCAGACCGATGCCGTCCAGCAGACCGAGAAAGCGGTCCTCGATCCCGGCCTGCCCGCTCCCGAGGGCGGCAACCGCATCCCGGCTGGGCACCCCGCAGCGCAGTGCCTCGATCGCCCGACGGGCGCTCAGCTGGCCGGTCCGGTCGGCCAGCGGGCCGGGCCGGTCGGTCATGGCGCGACCTCCAGCCTGGTCTCCAGCCGAACCAGGGCTGCGTATGGATTGGCGCGCCGCTTGTCGCGCACCTCGTCGACGATGCGCAGGTACAGGGCGGAGTACGCCGGAAGTCCGCGTACCTCGTCGGTGATCAGCTCCGGTGGCATGGTGACCGCGACCAGGGTTCCGCGGAGTTGGTCGGTCGAGTCGACGAGTTGGCGGAGCACCTCGTAGGTGTCCAGGATGGCGGGCTTGGTGTAGTAGAAGCCCTGTCGCTGCTCGGCGGGCGGGCGACGGTTCACCGCGAGCCGGCCCAGGTCGACATCGATGATCAGAGCACTACCCGTCGTACGGTGCCGCCAGGTGGCCAGGGACAGCAGCATCGCGCGTGCATTGTGCCGCCCGACCCGGGAGAAGATCGACGCCTTCTTCAGCGCCCGAAGTGCGACCGGCTCGACTCGGAGCCAGGCAAGCACCGCGGCCCGCTCGGACTCGAGGGCGTCACCGGTACCGAGTTGTGCCTGGCACAGCCGCAGGATCGCCAGCCGGAACTCGCGGGCCAACGTCGAGTCGCCGAGCAGGCTGGCCTCGAGCTGGCGGCGAATGCTGCGGATCGCTTCCCGGAGGTCGACATCGTGGTGGGCAGCGACCGCGGACGCGGCCAGATCAGTCTTGGTCGCGGGCGGGAGGCCGACGGCCGCCCACGCGGCGTTCAGGGTCTCACCGATCAGGGAATCCCAGTCGACCGCCCGGGCAAGGACTGCGTAGATCTGGTCGATCATCGCCAGCTTCGTCTCGGCGGCGTCAAGCGGGACGTACAAGCTGCCCGTCTCGCCGGCGGCGAGCGCAAGACCGGAGTGCCAGCGCCGGCTGACGTCGTCTCCACCGGTGACGACGAACCGGACTGCGGCACCGCCGGAGCGGATGTAGGTCGACAGATACTCGTTGCCGAGGAAGTCCAGGTAGGACTCGCAGCCCAGCCCCGTGCCGCCGAGTGGCAAGCCGCTGCCTCGACTTTCAGGCATAAGGGCCCTCAGTCATCGAAAGCGATGCCCCAGTACCGCTGCTGCTGTCCGCTGCGGGCGACGGTCGACAGGACGCCGGCCTGTTTGGTGCCGGTGCTGGCCGCCCAGCGCAATCGCCGGCCACCGGAACTCGCCGTCTCCCCGCTCTGGTCCAGCAGGTAGAGATCGCGGGCGAACTCCTGCTTGGTGTAGTCCCGAGCCTGGCCGGGTAGCAGGGTCAACACGCCATACACGTCGACCAACTTGACCACCGCCCCCAGGCTCTTACCCTGCCGCGCGAGCTGGAGGTCGTAGCCAGCGGCCAAGCTGGCCAGGAACGGCGCCGGCCTGAACCGCGGCCCGGCCTGCTGGGCGCTGCGGAGCAGCTCGACCACAGCACTGGGCCGGATCCGACGCTCGCGACGGCGGTCGATCTCGATCGCGACCTCCGCGGGCAGGACCCGCACCAGCGATGGGTAGCAGAGCAGCCGGCCGTCCTCTTCGAACATCTGCAGGTCGATGGTCGCGGCCGCCGCCAGCAGTTCCTTGGTATAGGCGCCGGAGTCGAGCAGCTCTGGCTCGTCGATGTCGTAGCCCGCCCGAGCCTGGTCCACCTGCTCGGCGAGGTCGGCAGCCAGTTGCGCGGCCGCATCGAGGGCCTTGCGCAACTCGCGAACCTGACCTGTGGCAGCCGCCGCGCGAGCCTTCTTCAATTCCCGCGTTAGCGTTCCGGCAGCCTTACCGGCGACCTCCGTATCGGCCTGCGTCTGCGCCAAGGCCGCCTCGAGCCCGTCAGCCATCGGTACCCCCTCGCATCGGCTTGCACCCTACCGACGACGCACCGCCGCCTCGGTCCAGGCTGGCCGCACCGTCAGGCCTCAGGTGCGAAGTTGAACGGGTTGTGCACGGTGACCCCGTGGATCACTTGGCCGTCGAAGAGGTCCTCGGTCACGATCCGCGAGCACCTGGCAGATCGTGCCGCCTCGATCATCAACGCATCCCAGAGTGACAGCTGGGCGGATCGGCTGATCGCTACGGCAGCGAGGATGAGCGGGACGTCGAGCTGGACGACCTCCAGACGCGCCATCCCATATACCGCGGCGGCTGCCCGATCCTCGGGCACCGGGGGGCGAAGCTTCCGTGTGGCGACGACATAGAACTCCTGCAGCACCTGGGTGCTCACAACCAGATCGCTCCTGCGCTCGGCGAGCAAGGCAGTGGCGATGTCGTGCTTGAACTGCCCCTCGGGACTCTCGTCTGCGGCGTAGACGAAGATGTTTGTGTCGATGAAGGACCTACCGGTCATACAGCTGGTCTCTGGTCCACGACCGACCGCCGCTGCCTGCACCCGCTCCTTGTACCGCTGCGAGGAACTCCGCGATGCCCTGAGCCGCCTCCGAGTCACCGGCAACTCTTGCCAGATAGTCGCGGACCATCGCGTTGACCGACGTCCCCTGCTGCAGGGCGCGGATCCGGGCCCGGCGCAAGACATCGTCGTCAATGACAAGGGTCAGATTAGACATTTCCCCACCTCCGGTGTAGCACGGGTTCAGCGTAACGCAGGTCAGCCCAGCTGAGGACGCCGAAAAGCCCCACTTGGCCGACACCGAATAGCGTCGCGCTGATGCAGGGCATCGGCGGAGAGCCAGTCGGCGTGGACGAGCTTCGAGAGCGGTACGAGCGGCAGGCCGTGGGCCGACCCGCCGAGGGTTCGGAAATCTGGCTCAACCGGATTCTGCGCCGGATCGACGACGGGCTGGCCGTTGGCACCGTGCAGGCAACCGGCGAGACCCGGTGGGAGACGACGATCGGACGCGACCGACCCTGACCGCTCGCAGTCTGCGGCTCGATCACCCGAGGGCCAGGGCGACCAGCCTGTCGTACGCACCGTTGAACGAGTTCTGGTCGATCGGCACAGAGCTGTACTGCCAGATCGTGTGGTAGCTCCAGCCTGTACGGCAGGGTCCCGACCGCCGAGGCGTACCTGGCCACCCACAGCGGCACCGTCGTGCCGAAGTTATGGCCACTCCCGACGCACTGGTTCCACCAGCTCGTCGAGGTGTAGATCACCGGATAACGCCCGGTCCGCGCGAAGTAGGTGTCGTGAAAGTCCTTGACCCCACGCCGACATTGCGCTCCGGCTCTTGCCGTAACAAGTCGCGCCGTACGGGTTGTACTCCGTGTCCAGCGCACCGGGCAGGGTCTTCCCCGTCAGCCGACCAACCACCTCCGTTGCTGGCGAAGTAGTTCGCCTGGGTCGCGCCGCTGGAGCGGTCGGGCCGCGCGAAGTGATAGGCGCCGCGGATCATGCCGACGTTGTAGGAGCCGGCTGACCGGCGCGGGCAGCGCTGCCGAGATCCTCGCGTCAGTAGTGGATCGGAAACCCGAGTTCCAGGCCGGAGGACTGGGTGGGCCAGCGCGAGGCGACCGCCTTTGCTCGGGTGTAGAACCGGACGCCGTCGGCCCCGTGGACATGCAGGTCGCCGAACAGCGAGTCCTTCCAGCCGCCGAAGGAGTAATAGGCCATCGGCACCGGGATCGGCACGTTGATCCCGACCATGCCGACCTGCACCCGCCGGGTGTACTCGCGGGCCGCCAAGCCGTCGGCGGTGAAGATCGCGGTCCCGTTGCCGTACGGGTTGGCGTTCACCAGCGCGACGGCCGACTCGAAGTCAGGCACCCGGACGACACACAGCACTGGACCGAAGATCTCCTCGCGGTAGCAGTCCATCCCCGGTGTCACGTGGTCGAGCAGCGTCGGCCCGATCCAGAAACCGTCCTGATGCCCGGACGGGGCAAACCCGCGCCCATCGACGACCACGGTTGCGCCCGCAGCCTCGGCACGATCCACGTGCCCGCTTACGCGGTCCCGATGCACACCGGTGACCAGCGGCCCCATGGCCGAAGCCGGATCGCGACCCGGCCCGACCACCACAGCCCGCCCCGCATCCGCGATGGCCCGGACGAGCCGGTCCGCGACGCCGGACTCACCCACCGCCACCACAATCGAGATGGCCATGCACCGCTCGCCGGCCGAGCCGTACGCCGCACTGACCGCGGAATCCGCGGCCACGTCGAGGTCGGCATCGGGCAGCACCACCATGTGGTTCTTCGCACCGCCGAGGGCCTGGACTCGCTTTCCGTTCGCCGTACCGGTCTTGTACACGTGCCGGGCGACCGGCGTCGAGCCGACGAAGGACACCGCGGCGATGTCGGGGTGGATCAGCAGCGCGTCGACCGCCTGCTTGTCACCCTGCAGCACGGTCAAGACACCCGGGGGCAGGCCCGCCTCGAGCGCCAACTCGGCCAGACGAACCGACGCCGACGGGTCGCGATCGCTGGGCTTGAGGATGAAGGCGTTGCCGCACGCGATGGCCACCGGCGCCATCCACATCGGCACCATCACCGGGAAGTTGAACGGGGTGATGCCCGCGACCACGCCGAGCGGTTGGCGGACCGACCAGGCATCGATACCCCGCGAAACCTGTTCGGAGTGTTCACCTTTGAGCTGGTGGGCGATGCCGGTGGCAAACTCCAGCACGTCCAGCCCGCGGCGTACCTCCCCCTGGGCGTCGGAGAAGACCTTGCCGTGCTCCGAGCTGACGATGGTGGCCAGTTCGTCGACGTGGTCGGCCATCAGCTGGCGCCAGGCGAACAGCACCCGGGTACGGGCACTGAGCGACGACGTCCCCCAGTCGTAGGAGGCCGCAAGCGCCGACGCGACCGCGGTGTCCACGTCGGCCCGATCGGCGAGGGCGACGTGGCGAGCCACCTGCCCGGTGACCGGGTCGAACACCTCGCCGCGCCGTACCCCGACCCCGGCGGTCAGCTTCCCATCGATCAGATGCGGCACGACGTCATTCGGGACGGCCTCATCCCGTACGGCCTCATCCCGTACGGCCACATCCCGTACGGCCTCATGCGGTGCGGCCTCATGCGGTGCGGCACCGCCCGGCTGTGCGCTCACGATCTGACCTCGTCTCTCTGCGGATTCGGACTCTCCTGGCGGTTTGCTGGCAAACCGCCAAGACCGGGCGGCGGCCTGCCGGAACCCTCCTGGGTACGGGGGGCGGTGGTGGTCTTTCGTACGACCAGGCTCGGCTCGAGTTGGAACCGGGCCACGGTGTCCCGCTCGCCGCGGATCCGGCCGAGCAGCACCTCCACCGCGAGCCGGCCCATCTGGTGCCGCGGCTGGTGGATGGTGGTCAGCGACACGTGCCGCAACGCGGCCAGGCCGGTGTTGTCATAGCCGACCACGGACAGCTCGCCCGGTACCCGCAAGCCGCTGTCCTCGAGTTCGGCGATGGCGCCGACCGCATTGAGATCGTTGGCGCAGAACACGGCGGTGGTTTCCGGTGCGCTGGCGAGCATGGCCCGGGCGCCCAGCACGCCGCCGATCTCGGTGTACTCGCTGGGCACGACCAGCGGTGCCAGCCCCAACCCGGCCATCGCGACGAGATAGCCGCGGCGACGCACCGCAGCCTGCGCCCCGTTCCCCCCGTCCAAGTGCGCGATCCGCCGGTGGCCGAGACCGGCGAGGTGGGCCACGGCCAGCCGGGCGCCGGCCTCGCTGTCATCGGTGACGGTGTCCACGTCCGGGTGCCGGCTGCTCCGGGTGACCGCGACCACCGGTGCCTGCCGTGCCGCGCCGGCCAGCACGCTGGTGGCGACCACCGGTCCGAGCAGGATCAGACCGGCCGGGGAGAAGGAGAGCAGGGTGTCGATCACCCGTTCCTCGCGGGCGGCTCGGCGCTGCCCGGTCTGCAGCAGCAGCGAGAAGCCCTGCTCCTGGGCCGCTTCGTCGACGCCGTCCACGAGCTCGGCGAAGAACTGGTTGTGCAGGTCGGAGACCAGCACCCCGATCACGGTCGACTCGCGGCTGGCCAGCTGACGAGCCACGGCATGCGGCCGGTATCCCAGCTCGGCAGCGGCGGCAACCACTGCCTCGCGGCGTACGGCGCTGACCTTGGGCGAGTCCCGCATCACCAGGGATACCAGCGCCCTGGACACTCCGGCGCGCCGCGCGACATCCTCCATCGTGGGGCGCCCCATGTCCCTCCTCCACCGCCGTACGGACTGCCTGGTCGAGAACAACGGGCAAACAACCCTTGACATCGAGGTGACGCACGCTACAAGGTTGTCGCGCTCCAATCAATAGAGCGCTCTAACAGCTACGAGGAGCCGCAGGTGCGGATCGGCATCACCGGGGCGGGACGAATCGGGGCCATGCACGCCCGAAATCTCGCCGTGCTGTCCGGCCTCGACGAGCTGATCCTGCACGACCCGGTATCCGGGCGGGCCGACGCTGTCGCGACCCAGTTGCCTGGCGCGACGGCTCGGACCAGCACGGCCGGTTCGTACGACGAATTGATCGCACGCGTCGACGGGCTGGTGGTCGCCACCCCGACCACCACCCACGCCGACCTGGTCCTGCGCGCCGTCGCGGCCGGAATCCCCACTCTGTGCGAGAAGCCGGCTGCCGACAGCGAACCGCGGCTGCGCGAGCTGGTGCAGGCCGTCGAGCGCGCCGGCGTGGAGGTACTGGTCGGGTTCCAGCGCCGCTTCGACCCTCCGCTGGTGGAGTTGCGCCGTCAGGTGCTGGCCGGCGAACTCGGGACCGTCTATCACGTACGGGCCCTCGGCCAGGACCACGAGCCGCCGGATGCCGGGTTCATCCCTACCTCCGGCGGCATGTTCCGCGACCTGTTCATCCACGACCTGGACGTGGTTCCCTGGCTGGTCGACGAGCCGGTGGTCGAGGTGTACGCAACCGGCTCGGTGCTGGTCGATGCGGCCTTCGCGGCCTGCGGCGATGTCGACACCGCGGTGATCCTGCTGCGCTTCGCCTCCGGCGCGCTGGCCACGCTCACCGGGGGGCGGCGGGACGGCTTGGGCTACGACCACCGCATCGAGGTGATCGGCAGCCGCAACGCCCTGGTGACCGGCCTCGACGAGCGCACCCCGATCACCTCGCTGCAGCCGTCCGGGCCGGTCAGCGGGCCGGGCGCCTACCGCGGTTTCCAGGAACGCTTCGCGGTCGCGTACGCCGCGGAAGTCGCCACCTTCGTCGAGATCGTGGCCGGTCGGGCGGT
This sequence comes from Geodermatophilaceae bacterium, assembly GCA_051000515.1. Lineage (GTDB taxonomy): Bacteria > Actinomycetota > Actinomycetes > Mycobacteriales > Geodermatophilaceae > JACCQS01. The sequence continues at coordinate 15,285 of JBPCOF010000286.1, read as the reverse complement.
CAATCCAAGTCCCGTACGAGACAGCCTGCTCAGCCTGGCCCTGGCCAACGCCTGCGAGCGCTCCCGGGCCGCCGGGCTGCCCGTTCGCTTTCCCGAGGAGATGGCGGCGTGAGCTCGCCGAAGCTGGCCGCCGCGCCGATCAGCTGGGGGGTCTGCGAGGTCCCGGGCTGGGGGCGGGTGCTGCCGGTCGAGCAGGTGCTCGCCGAGATGGCCGGGCTGGGCCTGCGGGCTACCGAGTTGGGCCCGCCGGGGTTCCTGCCCGAACGGGTCGAGCCGCTGACCGTGCGGCTGGCCGCCCACGAGCTGACCCTGGTCGGGGGGTTCCTGGCCCTGGTCCTGCACGACGACGCCGTACGGAAGGCGACGCTGGCCGAGGTCGAGCGCGCCTGCGCCCTGCTGGCCGGAGCCGGCGGGCAGGTACTGGTGATCGCCGCGGCAACCGGCCTGCCCGGCTACGACGATCGTCGCGGCCTCGATGACGACGCGTGGGTACGGCTGGTCGACACCCTGGACGCCGTGTCCGCGATCGGATCCGCCCACGGCTTGGTCGTCACCCTGCACCCGCACGTGGGGACCCACGTCGAGACATTCGCGGAGGTCTCCCGCTTCCTGGCAAGCAGCACGGTTGCGCTGTGCCTGGACACCGGGCACCTGCTGATCGGTGGTACGGACCCGCTGGCCCTGGCCGGCAGCCATGGCGAGCGGGTCGCCCACGTCCACCTCAAGGATGTCGACGCGGCGGTCGCCGCCCAGGTGCGCTCCGGCGAGATCAGCTACCGGGACGCGGTATCGACCGGTCTCTACCGCCCGCTCGGTCAGGGCGACGTTCCGGTACGCGAGATCATCCAGACGCTCAGCGCCGCCGGGTACGGCGGATGGTGGGTGCTGGAGCAGGACACGGCCCTAGCGCTGGGCCAGAACGGGTCGCCGGGCGCCGGGATCGGCCACGATGATCCACAACTCCAGGATGATCCACAACGCCAACCGTGGCGCGACACCGCCACAAGCATCGCCTACTTCCGAGCGGCGCTGTCGCCGGAACCCGTTGAGAAGGAGATCCCATGATCAGCTCGTCGAACCGCACTTCGGCCTCGCCGGGGAGGCTCTTCTCGTGGAAGGCCGCCCTGGCGGCGGTCACCCTCGTCGTACTGGCTGCCTGCACCGGCCCCGAGGGGTCCGAGGAGCCGGCCGACGCGACGGGCGGCGGGGGTGGTGGCGGCTCGGCCGGCTCCGGCGACCTGACCATCGCGGTGATCACCCACGGCGGCGACGGCGACGCCTTCTGGAGCGTGGCGCAGAACGGTGCCGAACAGGCCGGGGAAGACCTCGGTGTGGAGGTCAACTACACCAGCGACGGCGATGCCGCTGCCCAGGCACGACTGATCGACAACGCCGTGGCCCAGGGTGTATCCGGACTGGTCGTCTCGATGGCCAACCCCGATGCCCTGCAGGGCTCGATCGAGGCCGCGGTGGAGGCCGGCATCCCGGTGATCACGATCAACTCCGGTGAGGCGGCGTCGGTGGAGTTCGGCGCCCTCGCCCACGTCGGGCAGAGCGAGGAGGTGGCCGGCGAAGGAGCCGGCGACCGGTTCGCCGATGAGGGCGCGACCAAGCTGCTGTGCGTGATCCACGAGGCCGGCAACATCGGGCTGACCCAGCGTTGCGACGGTGCGGCGAGCTCGTTCGGCGACGTGACGACGCTGCAGGTCGACCTGAACAACCCCACCGATGTGCAGGCCCGGATCCGCGGCGCCCTGCAGGCCGACCCGGCCATCGACGGAGTCCTGGCGCTCAACCCGCAGGTCGCCACGGCCGCCGTCAGCGCTGCCGGTGAGGCCGGCTCCGCAGCTGCGGTCGCCACCTTCGACCTCAGCGCCGACGTGATCGCCGGCATCGAGGCCGGTGACATCCTGTTCGCTGTCGATCAGCAGCAGTACCTGCAGGGCTACCTGCCGGTGGTCATGATCAAGCTGTTCCTCGAGAATGCGAACACCATCGGCGGCGGCCTGCCGGTTCTGACCGGACCCGGGTTCGTCGACCAGTCCAACGCTGCCGACGTGGCCGAGTACGCGGAGCGCGGCACCCGCTGAGGCGGCGGCTGCGCCGCACACCAGATGCAGTTTCCAGGAGGGCACAGATGACGGCTACCGGATCGGCCACCGCCGTGGGATCGACCGCGGCGGTGGCACCGCCGGACGCATCGGCTGACGACGAGCCGGTCCGGAGCAGACTCGCCGACCGGCTGATCAAGCGGCCGGAGCTGGCCGCGCTGCTCGGCGCATTGGCGGTGTTCGTCTTCTTCTCGGTCGTCACCGAGCAGTTCCTGTCCCCGCTCGGGGTGGCCACCTGGCTCGACGACGCGGCCACCCTCGGGATCATGGCGGTGGCCGTCTCGCTGCTGATGATCGGCGGTGAGTTCGACCTGTCGGCCGGGGTGATGACCGCGAGCTCGGCGCTGGTGACCGCCTTGCTGGCCACCGAGCTGGGATTGAACGTGTGGGTGGCGATGACGGTGTCGCTGGTGTTGGCCCTCGGCGTCGGTGCGACCAACGGTTTCGTGGTGATGAAGACCGGGCTGCCGAGTTTCATCGTCACCCTCGGCACGTTCTTCGCCCTCCAGGGTCTCAATCTCGGCATCACCCGGTTGGTCACCGGCAGCGTCACGGTCAGCGGGATCCGGGAAGCCTCCGGATACGAGTCGGCCGGCGCGCTGTTCGCCTCGAAGATCTCGGTGCTCGGCACCGGCATCCAGGTATCGGTCCTCTGGTGGCTGATCATCACGGTGGTCGCCTCGTTCGTGCTGTTGCGCAGCAGGTTCGGCAACTGGATCTTCGCAGTCGGTGGGGCGGCGGACAGCGCCCGCGGCGTCGGCGTACCGGTGCTGCGTACCAAGGTGTTGCTGTTCATGACGACAGCCGGCGCGGGCTGGCTGGTCGGCCAGATGCTGCTGCTGCGCTTCGCCTCCGTCCAGGCCAACCAGGGAATCGGTTCGGAGTTCCAGTACATCATCGCGGCCGTCATCGGCGGGTGCCTGCTCACCGGTGGGTTCGGCTCAGCGGTCGGCGCAGCGATCGGAGCCCTGATCTTCGGGATGGCCCGGCAGGGGATCGTCTTCGCGCAGTGGAACAGCGACTGGTTCCAGCTCTTCCTCGGCGCGATGCTGCTGGCCGCAGTGCTGGTGAACAACAGCTTCCGCAAGCGCGCAGAGAGGTCCCGGCGATGACCGACCGACCGACCAGCGACGCACCGACCAGCGACGCACCGATGCTCGAGATGCGTGGGATCGGCAAGCGGTACGGCTCGGTGGTGGCCGTCGCCGACATCTCGGCGACCGTCGAGCGGGGCAAGGTCACCTGCATCCTCGGCGACAACGGGGCCGGCAAGTCCTCGCTGATCAAGATCCTGGCCGGTGTCCACCCGCACGACGAGGGCCAGTACCTGGTCGAGGGCGAGGAGGTGCACTTCTCCTCACCGCGGCAAGCGCTGGACTGCGGCATCGCGACCGTCTATCAGGACCTCGCCGTCGTTCCGCTGATGAGCGTGTGGCGCAACTTCTTCCTCGGCTCGGAGCCGCGCATCGGCGTGGGACCGTTCAAGGTGATCGACCGCAAGGCCGCCAAAGCGACTGCGCGCCAAGCTCTCAAAGAGATGGGAATCGTGCTCGCTGACGTCGAGCAGCCGGTGGGCACGCTGTCCGGGGGCCAGCGGCAGTGCGTGGCGATCGCCCGAGCGGTCCATTTCGGGGCCAAGGCGCTGATCCTCGACGAGCCGACAGCCGCTTTGGGCGTCAAGCAGGCCGGGGTCGTGCTGAAGTACGTGGCCCAAGCACGCGACCGGGGCCTCGCGGTCATCCTGATCACTCACAACCCGTACCACGCCTATCCGGTCGGTGACTACTTCCTGTTGCTCAAACGCGGTCGGTCACAAGGGTTTTCGAAGAAGGCCGACATCACCGTGGCGGACCTGACGCAGCAGATGGCCGGCGGCGCAGAACTCGAGACGCTGACTCATGAGCTCGGCGCCGCCCGCGGATGACCGGCCGATGAGCGGCGGCCAGCCGCTGGACGTCCTCACCGTCGGGCGGGTCGGGGTGGACCTGTACCCAGAGCAGTCGGGGGTGCCCTTGGAGCAGGTGACCTCCTTCGCCCGATCGCTGGGCGGTACGGCCACCAACGTCGCCGTGGCCGCTGCTCGGTGGGGACGGCGTGCCGCCGTGCTGGCCAAGGTGGGACCGGACCCGTTCGGCTGCTACGTGCGGGAGGCGCTGGCCGGGTTCGGCGTCGACGCCTCTTACGTCGGTACGTCGGATGACCTGCTCACCCCGGTGGTCTTCTGTGCGCTGGACCCGCCGGAGAACCCGCCGCTGCTGTTCTACCGGCTGCCCCAGGCACCGGACACGACGATCAGCCCGAGCGATGTCCCGTGGGAGGTGATCGAGTCGGTGCCACTGCTGTGGGTCACCGGCACCGGCGTCAGCGTGGAACCGGCCCGCCGTACCCAGCACGAGATCCTGCGCCGCCGGGGACGCCGGGGGCACGTCGTCCTCGACCTCGACTGGCGGCCGATGTTCTGGTCGTCGATCGCGGACGGCCGGCGGGAGATCTCGGCGATGCTGGACCAGGTCACCGTGGCCGTGGGCAATCGCGACGAGATGGAGGTGGCCGTCGGAACCCGTGACCCGGACACCGCCGCCGACCTGCTGCTGGACCGCGGCATCTCACTCGCGGTGGTGAAGCTGGGAGCCGACGGCGTGCTGGTCGCGACTGCGCAAGGCAGGCATGTGGTGCCGGGCGTCGAAGTGGAGGTGCTCTGCGGGCTCGGGGCCGGCGACGCCTTCGGCGGCGCGCTGGCTCACGGTCTGCTGGCCGGCTGGGAACCGCTGCGCATCGCGGAGGTCGCCAACGCCGCGGGTGCCTACGTCGCGGGTCAGCTCGCCTGCGCCGACGCGATGCCGACCCCGGATCAGCTCGACGACCTGCTGATCTCGGCGGGATTGCAGCCCACCGGGGTCCACGCGTGAACCGGCGACTGGACGACGACATGTGGGCGGCGCTGCTCGAGCGCCGGGCGACCGACCCGGACGCCGTGCCGACCGCGTACGCCGCTCGCCGCCGCCGCAAGCAACTGCTGGCCGAGGACGGCACCCTGTTCCTCGTCGCGGCCGACCATCCGGCCCGCGGGATGCTCGGCACCGGCACCCGCACTGACACCGGCCATGACACCGACACCGACACCGGCAGGGGTACGGACCCGCTTGCGATGGCCGACCGGCGCGGCCTGCTGGAACGGTTGCTGCTCGCGCTGGACAGCCCCGAGGTGGACGGCGTCCTCGGTACGCCAGATGTCATCGAGGAACTCCTGCTGCTCGGATCGGCGACCGGTGGGAGCGCGTTGGACGGCAAGGTCGTGATCGGCTCGATGAACCGAGGCGGACTGGCCGGGGCCAGCTGGGAGATCGACGACCGGTTCACCGCCTATGACGCCGCGGCCGTCGCCGCCTGCGGCCTGGACGGCGGAAAGATGTTGCTGCGCCTGGTGGACGACGACCCTGGCACGGCTGCCACCCTGGAGGCATGCGCGCGGGCGGTCAGCGAGTTGGCAACCCGAAAGCTGATGGCGATGGTCGAGCCGCTGCCCTACGTACGGGAGGAATCGGGACGGCTGATCCTGCAGCAGGACACCTACTCCAACGTGCGTGCGGTCTCGATCGCGGCCGGGCTCGGCGCCACCAGCGCCTGGACCTGGCTCAAGCTGCCGGCGCTGGACGAGCCAGAATTCGTGCTCGGTGCCAGCACCCTGCCCGCGCTGGTTCTCGGCGGCGTACCCGCGCAGGATCCGGCGCAGGACCGGGCCGCCTGGCAGCGCACGCTTGGCTGCCCGACCGCACGCGGCCTGGTTGTCGGCCGGGCCCTGCTCTATCCACCCGACGGCGACGTTCCGGCGGCCATCGAGGCCGCAGCCCGGGTGCTCCGGCCCGCCGGACGGGTGGCCGGAGCAGCCCGGGTGCTCCGGCCCGCCGGACGGCCCGCGACATGACCGGCGGCTCCTACGTTCCAGGGCGGTCGGTCGAGGCGGACCGGACCCCGAGCCTCGTACGGCCGCAGGGCGCGCTGGCCCAGGGCGGCGATCCGGTAGTGCTCACGCCCGATGATGCCGGTTGGGACTACGCCGGCCTGCGGGTGCTCAGGCTCGCACCCGGAGTGCCGCGGGATATCGAGACCGGCGGTTACGAGATGTTCGTGCTTCCGCTGGCGGGCGGCTGCCGGGTCGACATCGAGGGGGACATCATCCATGGGGACAGGGGCGACGGGGACAGGGGCGACGGGGACAGGGGGGACAGGGGCGACGGGGACAGGGGCGACGGGGACAGGGGCGACGGCGAGACGATCAGCCTGCAGGGCCGGGACTCGGTCTTCACCAGGGTCACCGACTTCGCCTACCTCGGGCGGGACAGCCGGGTCACGCTGACCAGCCAGATGGGTGCCGAGATAGCCCTGCCGATGGCCCTGGCAGAGGAGGCACTGCCGCCGCGCTACGGGCCGGCGGAGGCGGTGCCGGTCGAGGTGCGCGGCGCCGGTCCCGCTACCCGGCAGGTCACCAGCTTCGGCACCCCGGAGGCCTGGCCGCACGCCGACCGGCTGATGGCCTGCGAGCTGATCACTCCCGGCGGCAACTGGTCGAGCTACCCGCCGCACAAGCACGACCACACCTGTGAGGTGTCCAACGAGGAGATCTACTACTTCCGGGTCGCGACGCGCGACGGCCGCACGACGAGCCGGGACGGGATGGCCCTGCACCGCACCTACGACGACTACGACAACCAGGTCGATGTCACCGCGGAGGTACGCGACGGGGACGTGGCGCTGATCCCCCGCGGCTATCACGGTCCCTGCGCGGCCGCTCCGGGCTATGACCTGTACTACCTCAACGTGCTGGCCGGTCCGCGGCGTGGCCAGGACCGGTCGATGGCGTTCTGTGACGACCCGGCGCACGCCTGGGTGCGGGACAGCTGGGCCGGAATGACGCCGGACCCGAGATGCCCGGTCACCTCGGCCGCCGGGCGTCGTGCACCGTGAGCGGGACCGTGCGGCTGAGCACCGCCCAGGCGCTGGTCCGGTGGATGGTCGCCCAACGTGGCGAACTGCTGGACGGCACCGAGGTTGCGCTGTTCGCCGGGGTCTTCGCCATCTTCGGGCACGGCAACGTGCTGGGTCTGGGTACGGCACTGCACGAGGCGCGCGAGGAGCTGCCGACCTGGCGCGGGCACACCGAGCAGGGGATGGCCCTGGCCGCCGTCGCGCACGCGAAGGCGACCCACCGCCGCCAGCTGATGGCCGCGACGTCCTCGGTCGGTCCCGGGGCGCTGAACATGGTGACCGCTGCCGGTGTGGCCCATGCCAATCGGCTCCCGGTGCTGCTGCTGCCCGGTGACACCTTCGCCGGGCGCGCGTCGGACCCGGTCCTGCAGCAGGTCGAGCACTTCGGCGAGCCGGGGACCACGGTCAACGACGCATTCCGGCCCGTCTCCCGGCTCTTCGACCGGATCGTGCGCCCCGAGCAGCTGCTCGCCACCCTCCCCCAGGTTGCGCGGGTGCTGACCGACCCTGCGGACTCGGGACCGGTCGTGCTGGCCCTGCCGCAGGACGTACAGGTGGAGGAGTTCGACTTCCCGGAATCCCTGTTCCTGCCCCGACTGAACCGGATCCCGCGGGCACGTCCGGACGTGGCCGAGGTGTCGCGTGCCGTGGACGTGCTGCGTTCGGCCCGGCGGCCGCTGCTCGTTTCCGGAGGTGGCGTCCGGTACTCCGGTGCCGGTACGGACGTGCTCGCGCTGGCCGAGGCGTACGGCATCCCGGTCGTCGAGACCACGGCCGGACGTACGGTGCTGCCCGAGCCGCACCGGTTGAACGCCGGCCCGCTGGGCATCACCGGCTCGTCGGCGGCCAACGCGCTGGCCAGTGAGGCTGACGTGATCGTCGCCGTCGGGACCCGGCTGCAGGACTTCACCACGGCGTCATGGACGGTCTTCGCCGCCGATGCGCGGATCGTGGCGCTCAACGCTGCCCGGTTCGACGCCGTCAAGCACGGGGCGTACGCCGTCGTGGGCGATGCGCGGGAGTGCGTCGGTGAGCTAGCCGGCGGCTTGGCCGGATGGCAGGCTCCGCCGGGCTGGACGGCGAAGGCCGCAGCCGAGCGCGCGACGTGGGACGACCGGATCAGCGGGCTGCGCGAGCCCCAGCCGCACGGGGATCTGACCTACGCCCAGGTCGTCGGTGTGGTCAACGACGCGAGCGGGCCCGAGGACTACGTGATGACCGCCGCCGGCGGCCTGCCCGGCGAACTGGTCGGCGGTTGGCGTAGTCGGGGGACGCTCGAGCGGGGCGCGACCATGGACGTCGAGTACGGGTTCTCCTGCATGGGCTACGAGTTGGCCGGTGCTTGGGGCGCGGCCATCGCGCGTGCTCGGACGCATCCCAGCGGTGTGGTGACGACGCTGCTCGGCGACGGCTCGTACCTGATGCTCAACTCCGAGCTGTTCTCGGCCGCGTTCGCCAGGCATCGGTTCGTGGCCGTGGTGTGCGACAACGACGGGTACGGCGTGATCGAGCGGCTGCAGACCGGCCAGGGGGCGGCCTCGTTCAACAACATGTACGCCGATGTCGGTGGGCCGGGCGGGGTCCGGGTGGACTTCGCCTCGCACGCCGGCGGGCTGGGCTGCCACGTCGAGGACGTACCGGCCGGCTCGTCGATCGAGGCGGTGCGGGCGGCGTACGCGCGGGTGCGTGCCGAGGTCGTTAATGGCCAGCGGCCCGCGGTGCTCGTGGTCCGTACCCACCCCGACACCTGGACCGATGCCGGAGCCTGGTGGGAGGTCGGCGTACCGGCGGGTTTGTCCGGCCGGGAGGGCTATCTGGACGGAAAGTCGCGCCAGGTCCGCTATCTCAGTTGATTTGCGATCGCTTGCCATTGCCGTCGAAGGGGCAGCGTCGGCGCCCACACCCGATTTCCGCGCGCGATCGGAGAACGAGGAAGAACTGCCCGCCGGCCGCATACCGCGCAAGTCTCGTACTGGATAGGTGCGGACTGACAACAGTCCTACGGGTTACCGGAGCTGGTTGCTTCATCTTCGCCGGAATCCTCGTCCGTAGTCTCAACCGCGCTTACCCTGCTGAGATAGATGCCCTCGCCATCGACCTCCCACCACGCTCCCGCGTCGGTCAAGGAGTCGGGGTGCGTACGGACCACCAAAACCGCAGGCCGGTCGCCATTGACCACCGACTCACGCACCCGCGCGTACGAGACCGGCAAGGCTCGCCAAATCCGCTACCTCGACTGAGTGCTACGTCGGTCGGCGCCCTGGACGGACCGTGCGTTGCTACTGCGCGAGGGTGGCCGGGACGAGCACGAGCGGAAAGGGCTGATCCAGCTGGACGCGTTCACCGACAGCGACGGTAAGCTGCTCGACGTAGGCGCCGCCTGACAGCCGATGTACCACAACAAACGGTCTCGAAGCCGAGTCGATCTCTATCCGCCAGAAGTTGGGGATCCCCACATCGCGGTAGAGGCTCGGCTTGGTCACCCGGTCCATGGTCTCCGAGGATGGCGAGACGATCTCCACAACGAGGACGACATCGGCTGGAGCCAGAGTTGGTTGGCCTTTCCAGATCGCGTCGCTGGTGGCCACCAGCACATCCGGGACCAGGAGCCCAGGTCCGATCTTGAGTCCCGTTGCCTCGACCACCTCCAGGCCGGGGCTGGCGGCTTCCCGTAGCAACGCAGAAACCCGCGCGGCGATGCCTTGGTGGCGGGCCGACGGCGGAGGGGACATCAACAGGCTCCCGTCGATGATTTCGTAACGCTGTCCGCCGTCCGGAAGGCCATCCAGGTCATCGATCGACCAAGGGCCGGGATGCGCGAGGGCGGTGGCCTGGCTCATCTGGACTCCTCTCCCTGACCGCCTCAGCCTAAACGACTCATCATCGCTCGAAGGACGGTGATCGGGATCCATGAACGGTCTTGGGCCACGCTGGCGGTCCAGCCAGGAACCGACCCGGTCCGCGCATACGCCGCGATTCCCGAATCTCGGGCCAGATCGGATAGCTGATGGTGACCGGCAGCGGGCCGGTCGGCCCGACATCTTCGCGGTACTGGGGTCCCTTGGCGCTGGTGGCTGTGCTGCCGGGATTCAGGATCGGTCGGGAGGTCCACCGATATCCCGAACGGCTGACCTCAGCGCATCGACGGTTTCCCCCCGCTCCCCTTGAGCTGCAGGGACACCCTCTGCGCGAAGCAGATCGTGTGCGGCCCACACATCCAGGCCCAGTGCACTGGCGAACTCACGCAGAGTTACCCGTCCTGCCCGATATGCATCAAGGGCTTCCTTCTTGTGCAACTCGCGAAGAGCGAAGTCCACCAATTGCCGCAGGGCGGTGGAGCGGTCCTCGTAACGGGCGGCGGCGAAAGCATCGACCCGTCGGAGGAGTTCCTCATCCATGGTCGCGTTCACCCGGATCGCCCGTCCCATCACACCTCCACGAGATAGTCAGCCAGCATCTCTGCCGTGAGTCGTCCGGCAGAGTTCAGGGCGCGCAGCGCGGAACGGCCACTGTCCTTTTCCAGTCGTCCGGCCCGAACGCAGAGCACGATCAAGTCGGCCGTACGTAACCAGCGGACCCCCAGATTCCTCGCGCGCCGACCTAACGTCAGGTCGTTGGTCAGGACCGTCCCTGCCTCGACGGCGGCCGCGCTGAAGAGCTCGGCGACCGTAGGACCGCCGGGGCGCATGAGTAGGTCGGGGTCCCGCGCCAGTCGGTGAAGAACAGATGGTCTCCGGCATCGAGGCCCTCGACCGCGCTGACCAACCGGTCGAAGTAAGCCGCGCCGTGCACCCTTGGCACCACCAGGTTGCCGTCAGACCACAGCGGCAGCTTCGATGCCTGGTTCCCCCGCTCGGATGTACTGAGGAACCAGTCGACCGTCGACATGCCACCCCCACCCTTGCTCGCCCGCGACCCTACCCAGACCATCCCGCCGGGTCCGCGGCCCGCGGGTGGCGGCGGCGATGCGCGGCGACGACCCAACGCCGAACTCTATTTACTTTGAGTCATAGTGCGAGCACCCTGCGGGAGCAGCGAGGGGGCGACATGTCGACTACCGGAACATGTGGGGCTGCATCGTCTGCTGCGACCGAGAGCTCACGTGCTCTGGTCGCCGCAATCGTTGTTTGTCGCGGTTCTGCGCGCCGAGTGCTCATCACCTATGCCATCGCCGGTGCCTTGCTGATCGGCCAACAGCCCTACCGCCGGATGAGCATGGACGACGAGTACGCCAAACTGCCCGAACTTCGGGATCAGGCCGTTGAGCTCTCACTGGCCCTTGACGCAGTCATGATCGGCTTCCTTCTCTTCGGCGGCTTGTCGGCCGCCTTCGCTCTTCGGGGGTACGCGGACCTCCTCTCGACGCGCCGGCCCGGGTGTGGGCAGGCGAGCAGCGGGGCCCGGCCCTGGCGCGTAGCAGCCTGGATCTTGGCCGGGATTGTCGTGATCGCGAGCGCCCTGGATGTGGCCGAGGACATCGTGCTGGCCCCGCGCGATGGCGGTCCTCTTTCCATGGGGCTGACTTCCGCGGTGCAGTGGTCGGGGTTGGCTGCTGTGGTCCTCGCAATCGGCGCGTCGCTACGCGTCTGGTCAGCTCAAGGCAAGGCCGCGGAGTCGTTGCCCAAACACGCCGCCGATTCCCCACCGAACAAGCCCACCGAGTCCCCTGACTCCCGGACTCCTAGGTCGTGGCCGGCCAGGGTATGGAAGTTCTTACGCACCAAGCTGTCCGGACTCCGGGGCAGGCGCTCCCGGGACTGCTCATGCCAGGACGCTGACGCGACCGGGAGCGCAGATGGCGTCGATGACTTGTCACACCCACCGGATACGGCAATCGCCTGTAGTGGCGGGGGAATGCGTTCGGCCTCGTTCACATTGGGGGCTCTGCAAGTGCTTCAGGCCGAGGGCCAGCTGAAGCCGGAGACGCCGATCTACGCCGTGTCGGGTGGCTCGTACATGGCCAGTTCCTTCGCGTCGCTCTGGGCGAGCAAGCGGGACCTTCGCAAACCGCAATCAGCTGACAACCAAGGGTGTGCTGCATCGCAGTGCGCTGATGCCGCACAGCCGGCCGTCGTCACGGAACCGGACGACACAGCTTTCGCTGTTTTCGCCGAAGGTTCGGCGGAAGAGCACCGTCTCCGCAACAACACCCGCTACCTCGCCCCGTCGAGCAAGCACATCCTCTGGGGTGCCATCACCCTGCTCTGGGGTGTTCTGGTGAATCTGGCGCTGGCGGCGATGTTGCTACGGCTGCTCACCTTGGTCGTCGGCGGCTGGCTGCGGGAGTTCGACGTGCTCGAGGGACTGGCTGAAGCCACGCCGGTGACCAACCTGCCGGGCTGGGGCGAGGGTGGCTGGGGTTATCACCTCCTTTGGGCGGTTCCGCTCGCCGTCGCGGCCGCGAGCATCCTCTGGTACTTCGCTGCCGATGCCTACCGTCCGCCGGGGCGGTTGCGCCAGAAGCTCAAGATCGGTGCGCGCGCGGGCCTGCTGACCGGGCTCGGCGGCGTGTTGCTCTTCATCGTCGTCCCGGAGACCACCACGGCGCTGGCCCGACTGTCACAGGAGAACAATCCAACGGTGGCCGTCGCGTCCATCATCGACGGTTTCGGTTTTCCGACCGCCGCCGGCTGCAAAGAAGCACTCCGGGAGTCGTTTGAAGACGCGGTGATCGAGAGCGTCCGCGCCGCCGATGGATCGGGCCGGCCGTTCGGCGCCTGCGGCGCGACCGGTACCGCCTATGCCTCGGACCTACAGTTCGTCCGGGAATCCTCTCGGCCAGCCGCAGTTCCCGGTGCGCCGGCGGATCCGCCGAATGTCGGCCTCAGTAACGATAGTTTGAAGGACCGGGTCGAGGGTGGCTACTTCCAGGAGGGTGGATTCTCCACGCAGCTGACCGCCTTGATCGCCCTGGTGACACTCATCGCTGGCCTGGCTCGCGGCGCGGCGGGCACGAGCCAACCCAAGGAAAAGGCGACACCACCGGAAGGGAAGAAACTCGGTGTCTTCCGTCGACGGCCCTCCGTCGGCTTCCGCGACAAGATCCGGCGCACGTTGCTCCCTTGGCTGGCGACCGTCCTGGTCGTTCTGATCGCTTTCGTGGCGCTGTTGCGCTGGACTCGCGACCTCGCGATCGCAGAGCCGGAGGAGGCGGTCAACCAGATTCAGGTCTGGGTACCCGTGGCGGTGCTGGTCCTGGTCTGCCTCATCACCAACGCAAACCGCTCGACCATGCACACGTTCTACCGGGAGCGAATCGCCTCGGCATTCGCGGTCCGTTTCGTCAAGGAAAGGCAAGGAGGCGAAACTGTGCTGGCGGTCAAGCCCCGTCCTTACCAGGAGCCCTGGCAGTTGTCGAGCCTGAGCGCCCGGACGCCGCACATCAACCTGAACATCTGCGCAGCCGCCAGTTGCTCGGAGCCGGGCGTTGTCCCGCCGGGTCGCGAGTGCACCTCGTTCGTCTTCTCGCCCGCCTTCATCGGCATGACCGACCAGAGACTGCCTGGCGGAGGTGCCGACAGGATGCAGCCACGTGCACCTACGGCCAGACGTGCCCTCACCACCGCGTACGAAGCGTTCAATCCGCGTGCGGTGACGGTGCCAGCCGCTGTTGCGATCAGCGGGGCTGCCATCTCACCGATCACCGGCCGCGACAAGCGCTCCAAGCCATTTCGACTGCTCCTGACGATGGCCAACATCCGACTGGGTGTCTGGCTGCGCAACCCGGCGCTCTTCGATCCCGAGAAGCCAACACGCTGGATTCATCGCCTCTTCAACTCACCGGGTGTCTGGTGGGTCTTCCGGGAAGCGGTCGGTCGCACCCAGATCGATGATCACTGGCTCTACGTCACCGACGGCGGACACTACGAGAACCTCGGACTTGTCGAGGCACTCAGAGGCCGGCCCCGTCGGGTCTTCGTCCTGGATGCCTCCGGAGATCAGGAGGATGAGTTCGCCACCCTCGGCGTCGCCATCGCGACGGCGCGAATGGATCTGGGAGCCGAGATCACCATCTGTCCGGAGCAGATGAAGATTCAAGACGACGGGTACGCGAAGAAGTCAGTCATTTGCGCGACAGCCCGATGGTCGGACGCTCCCGAAACCACTGAGATCATCTACGGCAAGCTGCTCCTCACCACCAAGCTTCCGTGGGATGCCAAGAGTTACGCCATGGAACATCCCGAATATCCGCAGCTCGGGACACAGCAGCAGCTCTACGGTGAATTCGACTTCGAGGCCTATCGAGTGCTGGGACGTGAAGTCGGCAAGCGAATGATGTGCCTCACAAGAACCGGTACGGAAGATAGTGTCGCCGACTGTCCACCATGCGACACCGCTACGACACCGAACTGAACTACTGCGCCCCTGCTGACAGGTGATCGTGTCCCCGCCTCTGTTGTTCTGGAAGTGGGCGTCGCCGGTCATCGTGGTCGTCGCGCTGACCTGGAGATACTTCGGTGCCCCATTCCCCGTTCGCGGTCACCGGTGCAACTTCTGATCGCACCTCCCGCCCGAGCCGGGCCGACTCAGGACAGGGCGGCGGCTCGGGCGCGTACGTCCGGGGGTGGCTCGTGACCTTGGGCGTCTGCGGCGGTGTCCATGCCAGTCGCGCCCAGGCGGAGTCCGACCACGCCGGCCCAGCCGCCCGCGTCGAGGTCCGCCTGGTCGTCCACCGGATCCCCGGATCGGCCCTTGACCGACGCTTCGGCCAGTGGCAGCGCCAGCACGACCGTGGCAGCGAGTTCCTTGCGGCTGTGCGGCCGCAGGGTCTTCGACCGGCCGGGCACCGCATGGTCCACGACCAGGTTCAGCGCACGCACCTTCTCCTCCGCATCTGTCACCCTTCGGGTCTGGCCCATGACGACGGCGCAGCGATAGTTCATCGAATGGTGAAAGCCGGTGCGGGCCAGAACCAGCCCATCCAGCACCGTGAACGTGACACACACGTTGCGCTGGGGTACGTCCTGCAAGCTCGCTGAGGCGACCGACCCGTGCAGGTACAGCGTGCCGCCCTCGTCCGGCCCGTCCGGGTCGAAACCGAATGCGGTCGGAAGCACGATCGGCGCACCGTCGATGACCACACCGAAGTGGCAGATCAGCGCCGCGTCGAGCACGTCGTAGAGGTTCTGGCGGTCGGCACTCCCGCGGTCCGGTCGGCGCTTCAGCGTGGTTCGCGGAGTGGGGGACA
>JBPCOF010000203.1:0-9731 GCA_051000515.1 Geodermatophilaceae bacterium | reverse complement strand
TTGACGAACAGCCGGAAGAGCAGGACCCGTACGGTGATGACGAGGAAAACGATGGACAGGGCCCAGGTCAGACCTGAGGCAGCAGGCAGGAATGACGAGAACAGCGAGTGCCACATCTTGAGCACCCACGAGATCGCGGTATAGAGCCAATCAAGCAACAGCCGTCTCCTGACTTACCGACCGCTGTTGCGGCCCAAAGCTTTTCGGCGGCGCATCGAGGCGCTGCCGATGATGGTCCGGGGCCTGCGCGTTGCCGTACGTCGACGGTACGCGCCGCCCTGCCCGCGTGGGGTCGCCGTCGAGCGACGGCGGGGGGCATCCTGCCTCGTCCGGGGCGGCCGGCAAGGCGGGTACGTGATCGACGCCACCGGGGTGCCACGGTCCACAGCGCAGGATCCTGCGTGCTGCCAGCCAACTCCCTCGCGCCGGTCCGTACCGCTGCAGGGCGGTCATCGCGTACGCACTGCACGTCGGGTAGAAGCGGCACCGCGGGGGCAGCGCCGGGCTGACCGCATCGCGGTACCAGGCCACGACCGCGAGCAGAACGCGACCGAGCAGCCCCGCAGCGGGATCGGTCGGCCGTTGCGCAGCGGCTCCGGGCTTCACGAGGTGGCCGATCCCACGGCGGTCGAACGGGTCGAGGTTGTGTTGTCCCGGACCTGGTTCGCGGCCCTGTCCAAGGCACGAGCCAGGGCGCGATCCAGCGATCTGTCGAGGTCGGCGCTGCTACGGCCGGCCGCCGCGGGTAACGCGCGAACCACGACGCCGGTGCCGGGCGGCAGGCTCCGATAGCGATCGCGCATCAGGTGCCGGAGTTGCCGGGTGACCCGGTTGCGGGTGACCGCGTTCCCGACGGCCCGGCTGACGATGAAGCCGACCGCGGTGCAGCGCATCTCCGGGCACACGTGTACGGCCAGCGGCCCGTGGCCGCAGCGCTGACCACGCCGTACGACGGCGTCGAAGTCGACGCGGTGGCGCAGTCGAACCGTCGCGGGCAACATTGACGCTGGGTGGGTGGGCCGGTCGATGGGGGGCCTGGATCAGGCAGAGAGCTTGCCGCGGCCCTTACGGCGGCGAGCGGCCAGGATCGTGCGACCGGCGCGGGTTCGCATCCGCAACCGGAAACCGTGCGTGCGGGCACGCCGGCGGTTGTTCGGTTGATAGGTGCGCTTGCTCACGGTCGAAACTCCTGGAGGTGAGGAGGCATCGCGGGTGGGCGATGCCGCACGGCATGTAAGGTCTCCCGTACCAACGCCGGGGCCCGCAGAGACACAGCATACGTGCAGACAGCGGGCTAACCGGACGGTGTCTGCCCACCGTACGCAGCGGTCCGGATCAGGGTCAATCCGCGCACCCGGTTCAGGCGGCTGGCGCGTCGACCCCCGGAGCGGCCAGGTGATTGCCCAGCCCAGGGTCCGCGCTGCTCGAGTCGGGGCCGAACCACAGAGCTAACCCCGACCGAAGCGTCGGTTGTCCGCGCCACGCCGTGGCTGTTACGTTGCCTCCCACTCGCCCGGTAGGCTTCCCCGGCTACCCGCTCCGCCAGCAAGGTATGCCGCCTCCGGTCGAGACGACGTCTCGGCGCTCGGCCCGATGCACAGCCTGTGGACAAGCGTGTGGACTGCTCGGTATTGCGGGGGCGGTACGGGCGAAACCGCGGGCGCGTGCCCGCACTGGGGTACGAGGAAAGCCGAGGGGGCCAAGCGTAGGTGTCAGAGCCCTTGGACCTGTCCACAGCTTGGGACCGGGTGCTCACCAGCCTCGAACGAAGCGATGTCGCACCGCACCAGATGGCTCTGCTCGGCCTGACCCGGCCGTTGGGCCTGGTCGAGGACACCGTCTTGATCGCCGCCCCCAACGAATTCACCCAGAACTTCCTGGAGTCCCGGCTGCGCCCTCGGCTGACCGAGCAACTGTGCATCCAGTTGGGCCGTGAGGTCCGGATTGCGGTGACCGTGGAGGCCGTCCCGGACACCTCGTCGCCCGACCTGCTCGATGGCGCAAATGTCGCCGACTATGAATTCGCCGACGACGACCCCAGCATCCCGGTCGTCGCCCATGTCCAGCGGCCCACCGACCAGCGACCCGCGGATGGCCACCCGGACGGTCAACGGCCGGCCGGCTCGGAAAACGCCGGCGCCGACTCGCACAACGTCCGTTCCCTGACCGACCACTCCCGGCGGGCCGAGTCCGCGGACGACGCCCACTCGACCGGCGCACCGCCGCCCGACGGTGACGGGCGGGTGACCCCGATGGCCCGGGTCCGTCCCCGCCCGCACCCGGCGGCCCGGTTGAACCCGAAGTACACCTTCGACAGCTTCGTGATCGGCAACAGCAACCGCTTCGCCCATGCCGCGGCCTTCGCCGTGGCCGAGGTACGGGCCTACAACCCGATGTTCATCTACGGCGAGTCCGGCCTGGGCAAGACCCACCTGCTGCACGCGATCGGGCACTACAGCGAGACCGTGTTCCCGCATCACCGGGTGAACTACTTCACCACCGAGGAGTTCACCAACGACTTCATCAACCTGGTGCACGCCGGCCGGGCTGAGGACTTCCGCCGCCGCTACCGCGACGTGGACCTGCTTCTGGTCGACGACGTGCAGTTCCTCGAACGTGCCGAGCGGACCCAGGAGGAGTTCTTCCACACGTTCAACACCCTGCACAACGCGAACAAGCAGATCGTGATCTCCTCCGACCGCCCGCCCAAGCAGCTGACCACGCTGGAGGACCGGCTTCGTACCCGGTTCGAGTGGGGGCTGATCACCGACGTACAGGCGCCCGACCTGGAAACCCGCATCGCGATCCTGCGCAAGAAGGTCGCCGGCGACGTGCTGCCCGAGGTCGCACCCGAGGTGCTGGAATACATCGCCTCGAAGATCCAGACCAACATCCGCGAACTCGAGGGCGCACTGATCCGGGTCAGCGCGTATGCGAGCCTGAGCCGCACCGAGGTCTCGATCGGGTTGGCCGAGGAGGTGCTGCGCGACCTGCTGCCCGACACCGAGGGTCCGAAGATCACCGCGACCATCATCATGTCGGTCACCGCCGAGTACTACAGCGTCACCGTCGACGACCTCAAGGGCCATAACCGCAGTCGGGTCCTGGTGACGGCCCGGCAGATCGCGATGTACCTGTGCCGTGAGCTGACCGAGTTGTCCCTGCCTCGGATCGGCCAGATCTTCGGCGGCAAGGACCACACCACGGTGATGCACGCCGTACGGAAGATCAGTGCCCTGATGGCCGAGCGGCTGCAGATCTTCAACCAGGTCACCGAGCTGACCAGCCGGATCAAGGCGCGCGCCCGCCAGTAGGCCGGGCCCTGTCATGAATGCCGCCCGGAACGCACTCACCCGAATCCACAGAGGACCATGCGAGAAGCCCGATCTGCCAAGCGTGCACAGCGTGGGGACAACTATGTGGACAACGGTGGACACGGTGGCTGTCTCCGGATCGGTAACCGGTTGGAAACGCAAATGTCCCCAGTCGTTCACCGTTCACGCTCAGGTCGGTACACAGTGGCCGGACCTGCGCAGTGCCCGTGCCGAGCAGGTACGACGGCGTGATATCCACAGCATCCACACCCGTGATGACGATGACGAGTTCTATCTATCGAGATGACATGCACCACAACCAGGATGGTCAAACAGTGAGGATGGGGACAGCATGAAGTTCCGGGTGGAGCGAGATGCACTGGCTGAGGCAGTCGCTTGGACGGCTCGCAGTCTGCCTGCTCGTCCGCCGGTCCCGGTCCTGGCCGGCCTGGTCCTGAGTGTCGACGGCGACATCCTGGAGGTGTCCGGATTCGACTACGAGGTCTCCACCCAGGCACAGCTTCCGGTGCACGCCGCCAGCGCCGGCCGAAGCCTGGTCTCCGGCCGGCTGCTGGCCGACATCACCAAGTCGCTGCCGCCGCATCCGGTGGACGTGGCCGTGGACGGGCCCCGGCTGTCGATCAACTGTGGGAACGCCCGGTTCAGCTTGCCGACCCTGCCGGTGGAGGACTACCCGGCTCTGCCCAGCATGCCCTCGACGGCGGGGACCGTGCAGGCCTCGGTCTTCGCCGAAGCCGTGGGTCAGGTGGCCATCGCCGCCGGCCGGGACGACACCCTGCCCATGTTGACCGGCGTCCGGATCGAGATCGATGGCGAGACCATCACGTTGGTGGCCACCGACCGGTTCCGCCTGGCGCTGCGCGAGTTCACCTGGGAGCCGGGAACGCCCGGAGCCAGTGCCGCCATCCTGGTGCCCGCCCGTACCCTTGCCGACGCTGCCAAGACCCTGACCGGTGGCTCGGAGGTCACCGTGTCCCTGTCGACCAGCGGCGTCGGCGAAGGCCTGTTGGGCCTGTCCGGGCACGGCAAACAGACGACGACCAGGTTGCTGGACGCGGAGTTCCTGAAGTACCGCTCGATCCTGCCGCCGGAGTTCAGCTCGCACGCAGAGCTCGATGTCGCGATGTTCACCGAGGCCGCCAAGCGGGTCGCCCTGGTGGCCGAGCGCTGGGCACCGCTGCGCTGCGAGTTCTCCTCCGGTGCGGTGACCCTGCGGGCCGGCGGCGACGAGGACTCCCAGGCCGAGGAACGCTGCGAGGTGGTCTTCGACGGCGAGCCCACGACGATCGGGTTCAACCCGGCTTTTCTGCTCGACGGCCTGGCGGTCGTACACTCCGAGACCGCCAGGCTGGAGATGACCACCCCGCTCAAACCGGCGGTGCTCAGCGCGATGGGCGGCGACGGCGACGCGGCGTCCTACCGGTACCTGATCATGCCCGTACGACTGCCGAGCTAGGAGCGCACGCATGCAGCTAGGAATGATCGGCCTGGGCAAGATGGGCGCTAACATGGTCGGCCGGCTGCGCGATGCCGGGCACGAGGTGATCGGGTACGACGTGAGCCCCGGCAGCCGCGATGTGGAGACCCTCGAGGAGCTGGTGGCCGCGCTGCAGGCACCCCGAGCGGTCTGGGTGATGGTGCCGGCCGGTGAGCCGACCCAGCAGACGATCAGCGCTCTCAGTGAGCTCCTCGAAACCGGTGACCTCCTGGTGGACGGCGGAAACTCCCGCTTCACCGACGACCAGGTGAATGCCGCGGCACTCGCCGAGCACGGGATCGGTTTCGTGGACTGCGGCGTCTCCGGTGGAGTGTGGGGTCGGGAGAACGGGTATGGCCTGATGACCGGCGGATCGGTCGAGAACGTGGCGCGGCTGCAGCCGATCTTCGATGCGCTGCGGCCGGCGGTGATCCCCGGTGAACCCGGCGCCGGGTACGCGCACGCGGGCGAGGTCGGCGCGGGGCACTTTGCCAAGATGGTGCACAACGGCATCGAGTACGGGCTGATGCAGGCCTACGCCGAGGGGTACGAACTGCTCGCTGCAGCGGACCTGGTCACCGACGTCCCCGCGGTGCTCGCCGCCTGGACGCAGGGCACGGTGATCCGCTCCTGGTTGCTCGACCTGTTGGTCCGCGCGCTCGAGAAGGATCCCGAACTCGACGACATCCGCGGGTACGTCCAGGACTCCGGCGAGGGCCGGTGGACCGTGGAGGAAGCGATCAAGCACCGGGTACCGATGCCGGTCATCTCAGCCGCATTGTTCGCCCGGTTCGCCTCCCGGCAGGAGGACTCCCCGGCCATGCAGGCGGTCGCGGCGTTGCGCAACCAGTTCGGCGGACACGCCACGGTCGGTCGGGACGAGCACGTCGAGGCACCCGGATCACCGGAACCGCCGTCGCGCCGCATGGCCGACAGCGCCGCCGCCGAGACCTCCTGACCCGTATCGGTGATCTTGACGAAACTGTCGGTTCAGCCTGCCAACACAGGGCTTGAACCGACAACAACGTCAAGATCACCACAATCGAGCGGCTGAGTCGTGCACCTGCGCCATCTCGTCTTGCACGATTTCCGCAGCTGGGCGACTGCGAACCTGAGCCTGCAACCAGGGCCAGTGGTCTTCGTCGGCCCGAACGGGCAGGGCAAGACGAACCTGGTCGAAGCGGTCGGGTACCTGGCCACGCTCGGCTCGCACCGGGTGGCCACCGACGCGCCGCTGGTCCGCCAGGGTGCGCCTGCGGCCGTCGTACGGGCCCACTTCGCCCGCGACGACCGGGAAATGCTGGTCGAGTGCGAGATCAGCCCGGCCAAGGCCAACCGGGTAAGGGTGAACCGTTCGCCGCTGCCGCGCCCCCGGGATCTGCTCGGGCTGGTCCGTACGGTGCTGTTCGCCCCCGAGGACTTGGCCCTGGTCCGCGGTGATCCGTCCGAGCGGCGCCGGTTCCTCGACGAGCTGCTGGTCACCCGCGCGCCGCGCTATGCCGGGGTGCGCCAGGACTACGACCGGGTGCTCAAGCAGCGCAATGCCCTGCTCAAGACCGCCCGGCACGCGCGCGGCGACGCGTTGCGCACCCTCGACATCTGGGATGGCCATGTGGCCACGGTCGGCGGGGAGCTGTTGGCCGGACGGCTTGCGCTGGTCGATGAGCTCGCGCCGTACGTGAGCGCTGCCTACGCCGCGATCGCCGGTACCGGAGCCGACGCGTCGGTCGCCGCCGCAATCGCGTACGAGAGCAGCGTGCTCAGCCGCGATGACCCCTCAGATCCCGCCGCCCGCCACTCGACTCAGGGCGTCCCTGGCTCGAATCATTCGACTCAGAGGCACCCTGAGCCTAACCTGACGTTGCAATCTTCCCCTGATTCGGTCGCCGGACTCAGCGAAGCCATTGCCGCGGCGCTGCTCAGGGTCCGCGGCGACGAACTCGACCGCGGGATCACCCTGGTCGGGCCGCACCGCGACGAGCTCCGGCTGCGGCTGGGCGGGACCACGGCGAAGGGGTACGCCAGCCACGGCGAATCCTGGTCGTTCGCGCTCGCGCTGAAACTCGGCGCCTACGACCTGTTGCGCGCCGACGGAGTGGAGCCGATCCTTGTCCTGGATGACGTCTTCGCCGAACTGGACAGCCGCCGCCGCGCACACTTGTCCACCATCGCCGCCGCCGCCGAGCAGACGTTGATCACCGCGGCGGTTTCCGAGGACGTGCCCGCCTCGCTGAACGGGATGCGCTTCCAGGTGGCCGACGGGGAGGTCCGTCCCATTGCCTGAGAACTTGCGCGATCATGGCGCTGTTACCCGATTTGGCGCTGATTCTTGGGCACAGCTCCATGATCGCGGGACGCCGTGACCTCCGGCGAGAGCGCGGCCAGCGGGTCGACGCCTGGAGATCTGGCCCGCGCGGCGATGCAGGCCGCGGCGCGTACCGCGAAGGCCAACCCAGGCGCGCGACCCCGCCGGGTGGCCGGGCGCCGTAGGGAGAACTGGAGCTCGGCCGGCCCGGATCCCACGGACCCGCAGCCCTTGAAATCACTGGTCGGTCGGCTGGTCGATGATCGGGGTTGGGGCGATCAGGCGCGGGAGGGAACCCTGTTCGGGCGCTGGCCAGAGCTGGTCGGGCCGCAGATCGCCGCACACTGCCGGCCCGAGCAACTCCGCGACGGGGAGCTACTTGTCGTCGCCGACACCAGCGCCTGGGCGACACAACTCCGGCTGCTCGTTCCGAAGCTGCAGGCTCGCCTGGTCGCCGAACTCGGTAGCAATCTCATCCGCCGGATCCGGGTGCAAGGCCCGGTGGCGCCCACGAGGTACGCGGGCCCACGGCGCTTCAAGGGCCGTGGCCTGCGCGACACCTTCGGCTGAAGCCCGGCTGATCGCCCGGCAACCGTGATCATGAGCGCTCGTAGTGCAGGGCGACTGCACCTGAGGCGCTCACGATCATGCAGGTCAGCTTCCCTGGCACAGGGGCACGGGCCGGGGCTGGGGCTTGGGCATGACCAGGGCGGCGGCGACGTAGCCGAAGATGCCGATCCCGCCCCAGAACAGGCTGACCAGAAAACCCAACCGGATGTACACCGGGTCGATGTCAGTGTGCTCGGCGACGCCGCCGCAGACACCGAGCAACATCTTGTCGGCGGCGCTGCGCCGCATCCGGACGTCACGGTTGGCCGGCACCGGGTAGGAGCGGGTGTCCGGACCGTACGGGCCCGCCGCCGTCTTCTCGTACGAGCCGGCTGCGGTCGCGTCGTTGCTATCGCCGGGAGGAGCCTCGGGCTGTGTGGTCATACCGGCAAGGGTCCGCGCCACCGGGGATCCGAGGCATCGGGGAGCGCCCGGAATCGGACCCTGACCTCACCCTGACATCCAGCGGCAAATCGCGATGGGCCCGATTCGAGTGAAGGACGCCCTGTATCGAACCTATTGGTACAAGGCCTCCTTCACTCAACTGCGGCGAGCCAACCGTGAGAGAGTCCAAGCCATGACGACCCCGCCGTACGAGCCCGGTCAGCCGCCCTACGGCCCCGAGCCCGGGCAACCAGACCCGGGCGGCCAGGTACGTGGTCGCCGTCGGCGAAGCTGGTTCTCGATGCCGGACTGGTGGGCCGATCAGCCCGAGGCGCCGCCGCTGACCGAGTGGGCCAGCAGCCACGGTTGGTCGATCAGCGACGGGGACGCCGCCGAGGACGCCGGGCTGGTGGATCTGATCGCCTCGGCGCCGATGCGCCTCGACACCTACCACCATGCCCGCGGGGTGGTCCGCGGGCAGTTCGGCAGCTGGCGGATGACGGCGTTCGAGATCGTGTACGAGCGTGGACGCGATCAGGTCCGCCGGTACGCGGTCACGGCGGCGCCGTCACTCGTGCCGCTCCCGACGCTTCGACTGGTCCCGGCCCGGTTCTGGTCACACAAGACCGGCGGGATGATGGCCCTGCCCAGTGGCGACCAGGCCTTCGACCTCCGGTGGACACTGCTGGTCACGGGGGACTCGCCGATGGCCCCGTCTCTCTTGGCCGAGCCGGTACGTGCGTTGCTGCTGGCCAGCGAAGATCGCGACGAGATCTGGTACGGCGCTGGGCAACTCGCGATCACGCGTACGGACAACCATCACCCCGACCTGCTCGACTGGCACACCCAAGTGCTCTCGAGGCTCTTGGCCGCCGTGAGCTTCAGCAGTTGAGCCCATCAGTTGAACCCATCAGTTGAACCCAGCGGCTGACTGACCGCAGCCCCGCACGTCACCCCGGCGAGACCGGCGCGGGGCTCAGTCGACCAGCGCGGAGTTGACCAGCTGTCGGAGCGCGGTACGGATCGGCAGCGCGCTACTGGGCAGCAACTGGGTGAAGAACAGGCAGGTCAACTCCTCGGCCGGATCCACCCAGAACGCGGTACTCGCCGCCCCGCCCCAGCCGTAGTCGCCGACGCTGGCCAGCGTGCCGTACCGAACCGCGTCGAGCACCACCGAGAAGCCGAGTCCGAAGCCGACTCCGCGCAGGGGCGTCTCGGCGTAGAGCGGACGCCCGTAGGTCTCCAGATCGACTCCACCGGGCAGATGGTTGCGAGTCATGAAGGCGACCGTGCGCGGACTGAGCAGTCGTCGGCCGTCGAGTTCGCCGCCGCCGAGCAGCATCTGGGTGAACCGGTGATAGTCACGGCAGGTCGAGAGCAGCCCGCCGCCGCCGGACTGGAAGTCCGGCCGCGGGACGGCGGTGCCCAGCCCGTCTCCGGGTGTCATCCCACCGGGGAGCGCGAGATAGAGCCGGGCCAGCCGATCGGTCGGTTGGTCCAGACCGAACGAGGTGTCGGTCATCCCGAGCGGGCCGAAGATGCGCTCGGCGAAGAAGGCGGCCAGGGACTGTCCGGACAGGACTTCGACAAGTCGCCCGAGTACGTCGGTGGACACGCCGTA
>JBPCOF010000147.1:0-3719 GCA_051000515.1 Geodermatophilaceae bacterium | reverse complement strand
CCAGGGCATGAGTCAGGTGCCCGATGCGCATTTCGCGGACCACCGGCGGCTCAGCGAGATCGTCGAAGACGTGACGCAGCCGCGGCCGGTAGGCCTGCCAGGCATCCTCCGATGCCCAGACATCGATTGTGCGGAAACCGTCCTGCGTCGGCCCCGCGGCGTGCAGGATCAGCCCCGGTACGGAGTCCTGCAGGCCCGCTTCGCGGACGCGGTGATAGTCCTGCCAGCTCGCGGCGATGTCGTACACAACGGCAATCGCCGTCTCGCCGGGGTCCCTGGGTTCCATGAGAGCACAGTGCCGGTACGCGGTTTAGGGCCGGTATAGCTGACTCCCGTAGGAGGATGGGCTGGTGCTCGAGTACCGAATCTTGGGCCCGCTGCAGATCCTGCGGGATGGGGTCGAGGTCGTCCTGACCGCGCCGAAGGTCAAGGCGCTCGCCCTAGTCCTGTTGCTCAATCCGAACGAAGTCATTTCCGCCGACGTGCTGGTCGAGGCACTCTGGGGCGCCCATCGGCCTGACTCGGGACGAAAGCTCGTCCAGGTCTACGTCTCCCAGCTTCGTTCGGCGTTGGGCGCTGAGGAGATCCAGACCGTCGCGCAGGGCTACCGAATCCGGGTCACACCGATGGGGCTCGACGCCGCTCGCTTCGACCGCATGCGCCGGGACGGGCGAGCGGCTCTGGCCGCTGGAAACGCCGAGCTGGCCTTCGCCCTGTCGCGCCGGGCATTGGCCCTCTGGCATGGCCGCGCGCTGGCCGACATCGCCGATGAACCGTATGCGGCCGCGGAAGCAGCTCGGCTGGACGAGCTGCGGGTGGAGTGCACGGAGGACGAGCTGGAGGCCGAGTTGGCTCTCGGACGGCATGAGGAGGTGGTGCCACGACTTCAGCGGCTCACTGCCGAACACCCGCTCCGCGAGCGCGTGCGGGAGCGACTCGCCCTTGCTCTGTACCGCTGCGGTCGACAGAGCGAGGCCCTGGAGGTCCTGGCCGCCGGGCGCAGGATTTTGCGGGACGAGTTAGGGATCGACCCCGGCATGGGCCACCGGGACCTCGAGCGAGCCATTTTGAACCACGACTCGTTACTGGATCTCGGAGTCGGCGACATCGCGGCGACCTCCTTGGTTCCAGCGGCGAGTTCGACACTCATCGGACGTACGGCCGAACTCGAGCAGTTGGGTGAACTGGTGCTGCGGGAGGACGTTCGAGTCGTGACGATCAGCGGTGCTGGTGGCAGCGGTAAGACCCGAGTGGCCCTGGAGTTGGCTCGATCAACCGGTTCTGACTTCGCCAACGGGGCCGCGTTCGTCGAACTCGCGCCGGTCCGCGACCCGGCTCTCGTACTGGCGGCAATCGCTGCCGCTGTGGGAGTCCCCGAGACCCCCGAGATGCCTGCATCGGCAGCGTTGGCGAACTGGTTGCAGAACCGTGACATGTTGTTGGTCGTCGACAACTTCGAGCAGCTCGTGGAAGGGGCCGACCAGCTGGCTCGGCTGGTCCAGGCTGCGCCGCGGTTAACTTTGCTGGTGACCAGCCGCCGGGTGTTGCACCTGTCTGGTGAACATGTCTTTCCACTCAAGCCGCTTCCAGTCGATGATGCAGTCGCATTGTTCTCCGACCGGGCGGCCGCACGCGACCAGACCGTGAACGCAGAAAGCAACAGCGTGGCGGTGATCGCCGACATCTGCCGTCGACTGGACTGTCTGCCATTGGCTGTCGAACTGGCGGCTGCTCGCACAAGCACTCTTCCGCCGCCGCTGTTGCTGGATCGACTGTCCCGCCATGTTTCTGCGTTGGGTAGCGGTCCACGTGATGCACCGGCCCGGCAACAGACGCTGAATGACACCCTGCGCTGGAGCACTGACCTGCTCAGCACCGAGGAGCGTCGCACACTCGCCTGGCTCTCGGTGTTCGTCGGTGGCTGCTCGATCGAAGCCGCCGAGACGATTTGTGCAGCGGACATCGAGCACCTTGCCGCGCTTATCGACTCGAGCCTGGTGCACCGGATCGGCACGGCGGGCGAGGTGGGACTCTCGATGCTCGAGACGATCCGCGAGCATGCAGCCGCACTGCTCGCAGACGAAGGCAGCCGCGAGGTTGCGCAGTCGCGGCATGCTTCCTACTATGCGGATCTTGTCGAGGTCGCCGCTGGGAAAGGGCCTGCCAGCCAGGCTCAGGCGCTGTCGCTCATCGACGCGGACATCGGCAACTTGCGTGCTGCGATGGACCGGTCCGAGCTGGCCGGCGACGACGTCACAACGCTGCGGATTGCGACCTCCCTGTACCGCTATTTCTACCTACGCGGCCATTTCCGGGAGGGCCGGGATCGCATCAGCGGCCCATTGGAACGCGGCGCCGGTGACCCACCACTTCAGGCTCTTGCGCTGCGGGCTTTGTCCGGCCTGTATTACATGCTCGGAGATCTCGACGCCGCACAGACGTATGCATTGCGTGGAATCGAGGTCGGCACAGCCGCCGGTACGCCGTACGCGGTCATGGCATCTCACACGGTCGTGAGCCACGTGGCCCGTGAGCGGGCGGCCTTCGAGACAGCCATGGCTCATCTGCAACTCAGCGAGGCGCTGGCCAAAGAGCTCGGCCTGGACGAGGACGTTCTGGTTGCGAACACAAACCTTGGGGAACTGGCCCTGGCGGTCGGTGATCTCGACGAGGCGCGCAGGCGCTGGGAGTACGCGCTGACTCGGTACGACCAGGACGACGAAACCGGCACCTTTGCCTTGCTCGGGTTGGGTTCGGTCTCCTATCGGCAAGGTCGACTAGACGAGGCCATCGGACACTTCGCCCGCGCCCGCGACCTGTCGGAGCGAGCCGGCTGGCTGCACAACACCACCATGGCGTTGGTGGGGCTCGCCGCAATCGCCGCCGATCAGGGCAACCACACCGAGGCGGCTCTTCTGCTAGGCCGCGCCTCGGGTCTGCTTGTGGCGACCGGCGGCGAACTGACGATTGCCGACGAGCAGCTCTTCCAACGGGCCCGCGCCGCGGCGCTGGCCGACCTCAGTCAGGAGCGGCTTCCCAAGCTCCTGCGCAGGGGGGGAACAGGCACATCAGCAGGGCGTCGGCTGATCCTGGCCGTCCGCTACAGGTTGCCCAAGACCTCTTCGGCAACGGTGAGGCAATCGTCCAAGCTGCTGGGCACGCCGCCCTTGACGACCTGAACCGTGACCAGGTCCGCGCCGGCAGCGATGATCAGTGAGGCGGCGTCGGCCAAGAACTCCGCCCGGTCACCCACTCCCGGGACGGACTCGGTTGGGGCGCCCTCGATCGTCTGGTCAAAGAATGCGGCACCGCCGGGAGTAACGCTGATGCTGACGTAGGAGGCCTGGCTGAGGTCCTGCACGCGCTCGGTCCCCTTGATGCAGCTGACCCCGCCAGTCGTCGCGTCTTCGTGCGGTTCGCGGCGGACGATGCCGATGCCGAGCACGCTTGCCGCCACCTCGTCGGAGATGAGGTCGCATCCCGCACCCCCTCCGTCTGAGCCGCCATCGCCCTGCGACTCAGTCGCCGTGTCACCAGTCCCCGTCGCTGTGTCACCAGACCCCGTCGCCGTGTCATCAGCTGCAACGGTGTCGGTGCCGGCTGCCGCCGAGTCGGTGGACTTGCCGTCGTCGCCACCACCGGAGCCACAGCCCGCGGTCAACAGTGCGATGGTCACAGCGGCCAAAGCGATTCGTCTCATCGTGTTCCTAACGGTGTCG
>JBPCOF010000145.1:0-33300 GCA_051000515.1 Geodermatophilaceae bacterium | reverse complement strand
AACGGGCCGGTCATCGTGGGCAGCGGCCTAGACGCGAACAATGCGGAGTCCCTTCTCGGCCTCGCCGACGGTGCCATCGTGGGGAGTGCCATGAAGGAGGGCGGAGTGTGGTGGGCCCGCGTGTCGGTCGAGCGCACCAGGGGCCATCGTTGACGTCGTTGAGCGGCTTCGCTGTGAACAGACCTGAACGGTGCTCAACCTAGGCGCCGGCTCCTACTTCCCGGACTGGCTTCTGCAGCGGCGACGCGGTGGCGAGGCGCCGCTGATGTCAGTGGCCGCTACCAGCCAGCTGCTGAGCCTCACCCTGTTAGTGCCGCGAGGATGAACTCCCTCGCAAGCGCAGGATCGACAGGGTTGCGCATGTCACCCCGCTTGATGCTCGTGGCCACGGTTACGCCGTCGAAAACGGACCGAGCCGCGGCGATGTTCTCGACGGTGGCTCCGCCCCCGAGCCACAGGGGGACCGCTGGGAGGACCTTGCGGATTGCCCTTCCCCACGCCATTGATTCGTCGAACGAGCGGCCGGTCACGAAGAGCCCGTCTGCCCCACCCTCGTCCACTGCCGCCCGAGCGAGCGCCTCCACGGGCCGCTCGACCAACGGAACGGCATGCGGCTCATAGACATCGGCGAGGATCGGCACCCGGGACCGGATGCGCGAACGAAACGCTGTGGCCTCGTGGCACTGTGCCTGCGAGATGCCCCAGCTTGTGACCGAGGCGCCGATCCAGGTGTGCTCCACCCGGACAAAGTCGGCGCCGCTCGCATCAGCGACGGCGATCGAGGCCTCCGCATCCCAGTTCACGAGGATGCTGAGCTGCAGGTGGGGATGAGATCGTCGGATTTCCACGGCTGCAGACGTCATGTAGGCGACGGTCTCCAGCCCCGCTCGCCGCGAGCTGGGATTGTCGCCCATGTTCTGCAGTTGCACCCCGGTGAAGCCGCATTCGGTCAGGACGGCGACCTCGGCCAGCGCCGTGTCGATGACGCTGCTGAGCGGTTCGTCGACGTACCGCGCGGAGCCGGGTAGTGGCCGCAGCTGGACCATGCCAACGACGTCCAGTCCCGCGGTCACCATCGCACTCTCAGCCATGCCGCTCCGCACGCAGAGCCTTCAGGGCGGCCATCTCGACCTCATGCGGCTCCAATGGGCCGTGCTCGGTCACGACCGTGCTGATGTCGCGGGGCGGGGTGTAGTCGAGATCGGGGAAGTCGCCACGGACTGTGGCATGGCTGTCGTCCCTCGATGGCACCCAGTCGTCGAGTCGGTCGAGGAAGTCGAGCGCGGGAATGGGTCGAGCCGAGCTCGACGGTCCGAGGTCGGTCTTCAACAGGACGCTGAGGACATGGACGGGCACCCCGGCTCGGGCGGCGCTCGCTGCGGTGGGAGCGGTGCCGATCGTGTTGTAGCAGCCGCCCTCTGCCGACAGAGTCTCCGCCCCGACGACCACGGCGTCGCACGAGGTTAGGCCCCAAGAGACGGCACTGTCAGGAATCAGATGAACCGTAAGCCCGAGCAACCGCCAGTCGGGCAGGTATTTGAGCCCACCATCGAGGCTGCGGGCCTCGGGCACGAGGACGCGCAGGCCGGTCCGGCTCTGGGCAAGATCACCGACAACTTGTGCCACGGTGCTCGAGTAGTCAAAGGCCAGCAGCACGTTCGCGCTGGCGAGTAGTCGTGCTCCGTGCGCGCGCAGATCGTGCAGCCGCCGGGTGAGGTCGGTCCGGAAGTCCTCCACGGCTGCGCGGAGCCGGTCGCCGTCGGTAGCCGCCCCCGGCGGCTGCCGGAACAATGCATCGGTCATCAGCGCCATACCGTTGGTCACAGCCTTGCTCGAGGCACCTCGGGTCCTGTCGACGTGAGCAACGAGGGCATGGACCTCGGCCCGCAGTCGGAGTGGCTCCGTCGCGCGCGCGTCCGCCAGCAGGAGCAAGCAGTCGCCGAGGACGGTCAGCTGCCGGCTGGCTCCCAGAACATCGCCTCGGTCGATGCTCGACACCAGCCCGGCCACCCCGTCCGGCAGCGGCCCCACCGCCGTGTCCGCGGCGAGCATCACTGTCCCGCCAGGACGAGTTCGACGAAGGCCTTGGCGCGGGTCTCGAGGTCGAGGTCGTTGGCCGCCAGCAGCTGTTGGTAGAGGTGGCTGGGCACGGCCTGGAAACCACGGAAGGCACCGGCGATCGAGCCGGCGATACAGGCGACGGTGTCGCTGTCGTCACCGGCGTTCGCGCCACCGACACAGCTGAGATAGGGATCTCCGCCGGCCGCGACGAAGATGCCGAAGGCGGCAGGCACGGCCTCGGCCATGCCGAGGCCCGAGCCCACCACGTCGGTCACCGACCGCACGGCATCGAGGAAGTCCGGACCGTCGTAGGCGGCAGCCACCGCGAGGTCAATGCGTCGGGCGATGGAGGGTCCGGCTACGTCACGCCCCTCCTCCCCGCCGACCCGATGCCCCTCGACCGCGCCGGCGCGGCCGGCGGCGACGACGTCGCGAACGGTCGAATCGGGCTGGACGGCGACCGCGACGGCCGCTGCGACCGCGGCGGCGCCGGCGACGCCGATATTGGTCAGGTGGCTCGGCCGACAGTTGGTTAGTGCGTCGGCGACGGCGGCGGGGACGTCACCCGGGTACCGGAGCCCTACTGGGGCGACACGCATGGCGGCTCCGTTGCTAGTGCCGTCGGTGCACAGACGCCCCTCCGCACCGAGTCGCTCCGGGTCGGCACCGGCTCGCAGGCGCTCGATGGCACGGACCGTGTTGGGTCCCGCGAAGCGCGGGTAGTACTCTGTCTCGCTCCAGCGCAGCAACATGCGAGCCATGCCGGCCGCCGTCAACGTGCCCCCGTCGGCGAGGTAGGTATCCACGAGCCCGAGCATCTGACTGGTGTCGTCGGTGATCTGGCCGGCCTGTCGGCCTTCGGCGTACGGCGAATCACCCGGTGGCGCCTCGAAGGCGCACAGGGGAGCCCCCCACAGCTGAACGATTTCCCTCGGTGACCGCTGCTCCGCAGGAGCACCGAGCGCGTCCCCGATGCAGGCCGTGGCGAGGGACCCGAGAACGCGGTCGTACAGATGAGCCCGGTTCATGTTGCTCCAGTCCGTGAGATCAGTGCAGTTGTGTGGTCGATGAGCGCAGAAACCTGTTTCGCGTCCGGAAGCGCCGTCCTGGATCCGACGGATCCGATGGACAGGGCCGCGGCTGCTGTGGCGAAGCGCGTCGCGGCGGCCAGGTCCCATCCGCCGAGGATGCGGTTAAGGAAGACGCCGATGAAACAGTCGCCCGCTCCCGTCGTGTCGACTACGGGGAGATTCAGCGCGGGCACCGTCACGGAGGTGTCGCCGCTGACGGCCAGGACGCCCCGAGCCCCCCGGGTGAGGACGCTGATGGTCGGCCCCATGTCGAGGATGGCGGATATCGCCGACGGGAGATCCGTGCCGAAGGCGGCGACACACCCGGCCACGTTCATGAAGACGATGTCGGTCGACTCGAGTAGCGGACGCAGCGCCTCTGGCCCGTGCACGGCGGTGGATGGTTCCAGGTCGAGCGACACGCGAGCCCCCCGGGCGCGCGCCTCGGCCGCCGTCCAGGTGGCTGTCTCCAGGTCATCGCCCATGAGGTGGACGACGCGCGTCAGGGCGAATGCCTCGGTGTCGATGTCGTCGCGGGTCGGTAGGTGGCAGTCGGTGTCGACGGCCGTCAACGCCTTCTCGCCCGAGGCGTCGAGCATGACGACGCAGAAGAACGTCCGACCGCCGGCGCGGACACGGACCAGCGAGGTGTCTACACCGAACTCGGTCAGTCCGGCGACGGCGATGTGGCCGTAGACGTCCTCACCGACGACCCCCATCATGGCCGACGACGAGCCGACCCGGCTGGCCGCGCAGCAGACGTTGGCGATCATGCCGCCCGGGTACTCGCCGAGGAGGGCAGCTCCGACCTTCTCGTCCGGCCCCGCGAGCGCGGAGACACCGAGGTAGAGGTCAACGTCGATATCGCCGACGCCCACGATGTCCCACTCCCGCGTATCAGTCGCGAAGCTGAGCGTCATGATCAGGTTCGCTGGCCGCTGCGATGGGCGAAGACGTTGTTCAGCACCACCGAGAGGATGAGGACGGTGCCGAGGATGCCGGACTGCCAGGAGGGATCCACCCCGGCCAGCTGGAGGCCAGAGGTGAGAATGACGATCAGCAGGACGGCCAGCAGCGTCCCGGACACCTTGCCCTTGCCGCCAAAGATGTACGTGCCACCGAGGACGGCGATCGTGATGGCCTGCAGCTCGAGGCCGGCGCCTGCGCCGGTGCGTGCCACGAGCAGCCACGAGTTGGTCACTACGGCGCCGAGACCCGCGAGGAGGCCCGAGGTGCAGTAGAGCAAAAAGCGCACCTTCGCCGGGGACGCCCCCACGAGGACGAGCGCTCGGTCGTTGTTCCCGGCCTCGTAGACGCGCCGCCCGAACAAGGACCGCCGCATCAGCCAAGCGGCGATCGCGTAGACCGGGAGCAGGATCAGCAACACCTGCACCGGGATGCCCAGCAAGGTCCCCCGGCCCAGGAAGGAGAAGCCGTTCTGGTCAAAGCCGCTGATCTGCGTGCCCCCGGCCAGCACCTGCGCTGCGGAGCCGAACAGGTAGAGCGTGCCGAGCGTCGCGATCAGCGGCGGTATGCCGATAACCGTGATCAGCACACCGTTAAACGCGCCCAGCACGATGCCGGTTACGAGTGCGACCAGAGCGGCCGGCCAGACGGCGACGCCGGCCTGGACCGCCAGCCCCATGGTCACGCCGCAGAGGCTGAGCATGGAACCGACCGAGATGTCGATGCCACCGCCGCCGCCGAGGATGACGAGGGTCTGCCCGAGCGCCAGCAGGCCGATCACCGCGCCGAACTGCGTCATGCTGAGCAGGTTGTCGACGTCCAGGAAGTACGGCGAGATCAGCGACATGACGACGCCGGTGACGAGGATGAGGACGGCGAGCAGTGTGGTCCGGTCGTACAGCGTGATCGAAGGACGCAGTCGGCGGGAGGTGACGGCCGGCTCGGGACGGATGGCCGTACTCACCGCTTCCCTCCTGACAGGGGGGACAGTCGTTCGCTGAGGACGTCGACGGCGACCGCGATGAGGATGAAGGCGCCGACGAGCACGCCGTTCCACAGGGGCGGCACACCGATCAACACAACGCCGTTCTGCAGAATGGCGATGAAGGCGACGCCGAACAGGGTGCCGATGACGCTGCCGCGGCCTCCGGTGATCGACGTACCGCCGACCACGACCGCTGCGATCGCGGCCAACGATAGGTCAGCGCCCGAAGCAGCCTGAACCACGCCGATCCGCGCCATGTAGACGACGGCGGCGAGGCCCACCATGCCGCCGACAAGGACGAAAGCTCCCGTCTGGACGCGGCGAACGTTGACACCGCTCAGGCGCGCCCCTTCCGCGTCGTTGCCCACGGCGTAGACGTGACGACCGAAGGCGCGGTAGCGCGAGATGTACCAGAGCACCAGGTACGCGGCCACGGCCAGGAACGCCGACGTGGGGATGCCCAGGAATCGCTCGCTGGCCGCGTAGCTGGAGACGGGAGGGGCGAACAGGTCCGATCCTCCCCACAACGCGAACAGCACGGTTTGCCACACCGCGGCGGTCCCGAGCGTGGCGATGATCGCCGTCACATTGAGCACGGAGACCAGGACGCCGTTCAGCAGACCAATTAGGCAGCCGAGACCGATCGCCAGCCCGACGACGACGAGCGGTGGCACCCCGGCCAGCGTCAGGCTCCCAACGCACCAGGCGACGACCCCGAGAGCCGGGCCGGTCGACACGTCGATGCCGCCGAGGATGATCACGAAGGTCAGCCCGGCGGCGATCAAGGCGAGGTCGACAGAGTTCAGTGCGACGTTCGCGAGGTTGCCGGCGGTCAGGAACGTGTCGCTGAGGACTGTAAACAGGACGATTTCGGCCACGAGGAGGATCGGAACGATGAACTGGCGGACCTGACGTGTGCGCTGGCGTGACGCGTCCTCGCCGTCGTGGGGCCGGGGGAGCGCCGCCTGCGCCTGCTGATCCATCGTCGTCACGCCTTCTCACTACCCATCGTCGCCGTGATGACGGCCTCCTCCGATTCCGGGCCGCCCGGGACCTCGGCCACCACCCGCCCCTGGTAGAGGACGTAGATGCGGTCGGTCAGCGCGAGCAGCTCCGGCAGCTCCGACGAGATGAGGAGCACCGCGCGCCCGCGGTCGGCCTGGGCGCTGATCAGCCGGTGAATCTCCGCCTTCGTCCCTACGTCGATGCCGCGGGTCGGCTCGTCGAGCAGGAGCAGCCGCGGATTTGTCGCCAGCCATCGGGCGAGCAGCACCTTCTGCTGGTTGCCCCCGCTGAGATTGAGGATGGACTCCGTCGAGCTTCTGGACTTGATGGCGAGCGAGGAATTTCCCTTCTCGACCAGCTCCTGCTCTTGCCGCCGCTGGATCAGCTGCCGACGGGTGAGCTGAGGCAGGGCAGCCGTAGACATGTTCGCCGCGCAGTCCATGAGCGGATAAAGCCCGAGCGACTTGCGATCCTCGGGCACGTAGGCGACCCCGGACCTGACCGCCTCGCCCGGGCCACCCGGCCGGTGCGGCCGTCCCCCGAGCAGCATGCTGCCGGAGTCGGGCTGGAGCACGCCGAACACGGTCAGCGCAACCTCCGTCCGCCCGGAGCCCATCAGCCCGTAGAGCCCGACGATCTCGCCGGAATGGACGTCCAGCTCCACGTCCTCGTAGACGCCCGCCTTGGACAGCCCTGTGATCGAGAGCAGCGAGCTGTCACCCCGGGTCCGGCCGTGGGTGCGTTCGTAGCGCCGCAGCTCTCGGCCGCTCATGTGGCGGATGATCGCAGCCTCATCGGCGTCCCCGGCTGCCATGTCCGCGACGAGCCGACCGTCTTTCAGCACGACAACGCGGTCGGCCACACGGGGGAACTCCTTCATCCGGTGGCTGATATAGAGGACGCCGCCGCCCGCGGCGACATGGTCGTCGATGAGCGAGAACAGCAGCTGTGCCTCGCTATCGGTGAGGATCGAGGTCGGCTCGTCGAGGATGAGCAGCCGGGCGTCCTGGTGCAAGGCCCGCGCGATAAGGGTCAGCTGCTGCTTGCCCAAGCTGAGAGTGTCCATCCGGCGGTCGAGGAGCTCTGTCGGCAGCCGCAAGCGGCGGAAGAGCGTTCGCCCTTCGTCCCGCATGGCCGACCACCGCAGGTTGCCCAGGCGGTTGCGCAGCTCCCTACCCATGAAGACGTTCTCGAGAGCGGACAGCTGCGGGAAGACCGTCGGCTCCTGGTGGACCATCGCGACACCGGCCGAGATGGCGTCGCCCGGAGTGGTGGGTGCGTACTCGCCCCCGACGAATTCCATCCGCCCGATGTCCGGGCGGATAACTCCGGCGAGCACCTTCATCAGGGTCGACTTGCCGGCACCGTTCTCGCCGACGACGACGACGCGCTCGCCGAACCCGACGAGGAGGTCGACGTCCTGCAGCGCCCGGGTGGCACCGAACGATTTCGACAGCCCCTCCGCACGGAGCATGGGCGAGCCTGCTCCGTGCGGAGGCGTCTGGCCGTCGCCAGGGTCGGTGTGCAACGCCAGCGACCGATTTAGAAGTCGTAGTCGGCGTAGTTGGACTTGTCGAAGATCTTCGGCGGCCCGAGCAGGAGGGTGTTCGTCGACACGTCATAGGAGATCGGCCGGTCGATGCCCGGGACCTTGTTCTCGGCTTGCAGCTCATTGCCCTGCAGGAGCTGGAGGTTGGCCCAGACCGTGAGGTAACCGAGCTCGGGCACGTCCCAGAGGACCGTCTCCTGCATCACGCCGGACTCGATGAAGGGGCCAGCCGTCTTGGGAGATCCGTAGCCGATGACGGCAACCTTGCCCGCCTTCCCGGCGTTCTGGACGGCCTGGCCGACGCCGGGGACCGCGGTGGAGGGCACGGCGACGATGCCCTTGATGTCGGGGAAGGCGGTCATGAGGTTCTGCGCCTCCCTGAGCGCGAGTGCGCTGTCTGTGGCGTGGCGGACTCCACCGACGAACTCGATGTTGGGGTACTTGGTAGCCGCGCGCTGCTGAATGAACTTCGACCAGGCGTCGAGACTGGCTGTGTCAGGAGCTCCGGAGACGATCCCGAACTGCCCGGATCCACCCATCTGCTCAGCGAGGCTGTCCATGACTGCGTAACCGAGCGCCTCGTCCTGCGCCTGAGACACGAACAGTTGTCGCTCGCTCTCCGGGGCGTCGGCGTCCGAGGTCGTCACCACGACTCCCTTTGCCCGCGCGTCGGCGATCGCGCCGTTGATGGAGGTGGGGTCCAGCGGTGAGATCGAGATGGCGTCGTAGCCCTGCTGGACCAGGCTCTCGAAGATCTGGAGCTGTTCGGCACTGTTGGCCGTCGATGGTCCCGACATGGTGAACTCGACCCCGAACTTCGCAGCCGCCTCCTGTGCGCCCTTTTCGAAGCCTGCGTAGTAGGGGATCCCTACGATCTGCGGGATGAAGGCCATCCGCACCGTTCCCTCGGAGTTGCCTGACGGCGCGCCGGACTGCCCGCCGGGTGCTGCGGCGCCCGGTGCCCCGGTGCTGCCGCAGCCGGCCAGTACGAGCACCGCGAGAACCGCGGTGGCCCTGCGGAGGTGCCTCGCCATCTTCATCCTGACTCCTTGGAGGTCTGTGGGGGTTCGCTCATCGTTGAATAGGTGCAGACAACTGTCAAGAGTTGTAGGTACAAGATCGTGAGCGGCGTCACCACGGGCCAGCCCGCGTATCAGCGCGTGGCCGCCGCCATTCGGGCTGACATCGACCGAGGTCGCTGGGGGGCAGGCGAACAGATGCCGACCGAGGCCCAGTTGGCCGAGAAGTTCGCGGTGAGCCGCAACACGATCCGTCAGAGCCTGGAGCTGCTGCACTCCTGGAACCTGGTCACGCGTCGACAGGGCAGCGGGACCTTCGTCGCCCCCCAAGGGCTAAGCCACGCCATCGGAGAGCTCAAGAGCCTCACGGACGTCATGCGCGAGCGGGGCATGCAGCCGGGGAACCGCGACGTCAACTGCGTGCGGGATGCGACACCGCCGGCGGATGCGGCCGACTTCCTGCGGAGTTCGACCATCTGGCGCGTGAGCCGACTCCGCACCGCGGGCGACCGGCCCTTCTGCCTGATGCGCTCGTGGCTACCGGACCACTTGGGCAGTCTCTTGGATCTCGCACGTCTCGGCGTAAGCGGTTCCCTATACCGAACCTTGGCCGACGATCACGGTGTCGTGATCTCCGAGGCCACCGAGATCATCCGCGCCGAGTCGGCGACGGCCGACGAGGCGAAGACTCTCTCCATCGTGCGCGGTGCTGCGCTGATCGTCATCTACCGCTGGGTGTCGGACAACCGTGGGCGGCCGGTGGAGTATGCCCGGGCAGCGGCGCCGGGGGACCGATACCAGTACCTCGCGAAACTGCGGGCCTGAGACTCCGCGACTGTCTCACGTGTGGAGCGGTACGGTCACGCGCTCGGTCACCTGGGCCCGTCGATGTCCGTTCACGACGAGGTCCAGAGGTGCCGCAATCGAGACGTCGATCGGCACCTCGCTGTTGGCTACGCGCACGTCCAGGACCTCCTGCTCGGCATCGAGGACGACCTCCGGCACGACCGACTCCCGTCGGATCCAGAAGTCGGCGAACTCGCCCACGGTCATATCGGGGAGGCCGAGCGCACGCGCGCGGAACACCAGCGGCGGCAGGACGGCGTCGGCCATGCGGCCCAGGATCTCAGGGTGCCCGTAGAGGTGAGCGGGGCGACCGCGCGTCACCTGGCGCTCCAGAGCGTGGAGGTAGTGGTCGAGGACGTCGTCCGCCGTCGGTGGTGCGACGTCCTGCTCAGCTGCCCACACCGTGGCCCGCTCCGGGGAGTACGGATGGACCGGGACCTGGAGTTCTCCGGCGTCCGAACGGAAGGGCAGTGAGTCGAAATCCAGCCCGAAGTCCGACGAGTAGCGATAGTCCATGGTCAACAGGGCGTCACCGAGCCCTCGGTTCCACAATCCGCGCGGCGCCACGAAGGAGCTCGGGGTCTGGCCCAGCTCGTCCGACATCCAGGCGTGTGCGCGCTGCAGGTTGGCGAGGTTGTCGTCGAGCCCGTCGAAGAGCGTGTGGGTCCAGCCGTGTTGACCGATTTCTACGCGCTGCGGCCAGGGACCCAGGCGTCCCGGGTGGCGACTGCTCAGGTCCCCGTTGACGTACACCGATGCGGCGACTCCCTGCCGCGCCGCCTCGCTGCAGACCGCCATGGTGTTCTCGCCGAAGACGCCGTCGACGTCGAGCCGGAGGAGGAGAACGGACGGCGCACCCTGCGGAAACCTTCGCAGGACGACCAGCGGCAGCCCGGCGAGCTCGAACCCCTGGCGGACCATGTCGAGGAGCGTGTCAGCGATGTCGGCCTTGTCGACGGCAGCCACCCGTTCGGTCACCGGGCTGAACTCGGCGAAACGGCGGAGCCGGTCGCCGGGCGCGGCCAACAGCGCCGCAAGCTGCAGCCCGGTCGCGACGACGGCGCCCCGCCCGTGGCGGACGGCATGGACGGCGGGGAACGTGTCGGGGTCGGTGCCGTACTTGGGGATGCGGTCCTCGTGCAGCCGGACCTCTCCGGAACCCGGGGCCGCGAACACCGTGGCGAGGCCGGGCGCCACCGACCTGGACGTCCGCCCTGGGGGCACGAAGCCAGTCACGGACACGGGTATGCCGCCCGCCACGAAGGGCTGGTCCGAGAGGGTGCCGCTTATCACGGCAACGCCGCCGTCGGCGACGTACTGCTCCGTCCAACCGGGCAGCGCCCCGTCGAAGACGGTCACCGGCGCGTTCCCGTCGTGCACATCACGATGGGCGATCCGCTCCTGGTCGAGAACCCGTCGCCATCCTCCCGCCCGGTCCCCGTAGACGCCGACGACAACCGAAATCCGGCCGCTGAGCCGTTCACTGCCAGGAGATTTCCGCACGCCGAGAGCCTGCCACGACCCTTCGACGCGCCGGCCGGCACGACGCGGGAGGTCGGCTGTTTGAAGCCCCCGAGACGGCGGGGGCATCCAGCTACCAGGAGTGGAAACGCCAAGACGCGCAGGCTGGACGACCGGGAGTAGGGCGAGGAAGCGTTACCGATCATCGAGGACGGGAAAACAGTGGTGTCCAAGTCGCTCGGGACGGGGGTCAACGACGGCACCCTGGGCAAACTGGCCGGAGCCCGGCCCCGAGCCTCGGGAGGGCACCGAGGGCCTGTCCCCGGGGGCAAAGCGAGGAACTCAAGCGGCTGCCCGCGGCATAACCCCGAGCTGCAGGTTGACCGCGATGTTCTCATAGGACCCGCCTCAAGCCATCGGAGGTCCTGTGAATGAAGGGGGCGAGGAAGTGGCCCCGGCCCGATTCATCGCCGACCAGAGGAGGGCCGACCGTTGCCAGATCGTTGCCAGTAGCAGAGGCGAACGGCGGTCATCCGCGGGCGTTAGGAGTCATCGGGCTGACCTCGATTCGAGGCTCTGACCTGGCCCTTCGTCCCCGCAGCTGTCCGTTGTTGACCAATTTGGGTGGGTTAGGAAACCGATGCTCTATCCCCTGAGCTACGGGGGCTGACTTGCACCCTGTTGTCCGGAGGGGCCTGGTGGTGCCCGCTGTTGCCACAATATTGCCAGATCGGACCAGCGGTCTGGGAAACCGATCGCAGGCGGTGCGCGGCGGGGAGCAAAGGTCGGCCGTGGACGGCGACGGGCATGGGGTGGACGTCGCGGTCCGGTCCCTGGCCAGCCGCTGGGGTCCCCTGCTACTGGCAATGCTCCCGCACGGGTGTCGGCGAGCCTGCCGTTGGTTCAGCTGTCCGTTGACATTGCAGACCCGTCGCGCCGGCGGTTGGGGGATGTCCTGTTTTCTGCTGGTTGTAGGGGGGAAGTCCCGCGCTGATCCGCTCACTTGCGATTCCCCCCGGGTGATCACCAGCCCGTCGAAATCCGGGTGCAGTTCCGCGCTCATGTCGCTTCTCCTTTCAGGCTCAACTCGCCGGTCCCCGCGAGGCATCGGCGCCTGGCTCGGCGATCAGACCCTGGCCCTGCAGCCAGTCCACGATCAGCTCGACGGCGCGCTCGACGTGTCGAGGCTGGTCGGCGAAGTAGTGCGTGGCCCCCGGTACGGCCACCAGTGCCTTGCGCTCGTGCGGCACGGCGTCGTAGAGCGCCTGGGCGTGTGAGGCGAAGCAGACCTGATCGGCGGTTCCGTACATCACCAGCACAGGCACGCTGACCCGCCGCAGGGC
Organism: Geodermatophilaceae bacterium; assembly: GCA_051000515.1. Classification (GTDB taxonomy): domain Bacteria; phylum Actinomycetota; class Actinomycetes; order Mycobacteriales; family Geodermatophilaceae; genus JACCQS01. Next base: position 20,995 of record JBPCOF010000145.1, on the reverse strand, counting down.
CTCGGGCCCGTTGCACCGTGATTCGTCCAGGCTCCACTGGCTCAGCCAGGAGCGCAGGCTGGTCAGATGGCCCAAGGTCGCCGGGGACAGACTCGCGGAGTACGGAGGACCCCACAGCGTGCCCGGCTCCCGGTCGCTGGGTTCGATGCTGAGGTCAAGGAAGCGCGGGTCGGCCACCGTGCCGTGCACCGCGAAAGGCAGGTCGCTGGCACGCCCGCCGCTGGCCCGCTCAACTCGGTCGAGCTCGGCGTGGACCCAGTCGGTGAGCCGCCGGTTGCGGGCCACCTGAGCCGCTCGATAACGGGTCAGGAACTCCGCGCTGTACGGCGGCCCGTTGACCGGGTCGAACATGTCCAGGCAGGCATCTCGATCCCGGAAAGGGTCGGACTCGTCGGTGACGGCGGGGTCCAGCCACTCGGTGTAGACCAAGGCCCGGCCAGGATGGGCCATGAGTTCGATCACGGCATCGGCCGGAGAAAGGCCAGCCCCGACGATGTCGACCGGATCACCGGCTGGGGTCTCGGTGATCGTTGGTGACTCCGCCTGGCTCTGGTAGAGCGCGGACAGGCCGCCACCGCCGGAGTTTCCGACGAGGACCACCTTCTGGTAGCCCTCGGCGCGCAGGTGGCCGATGATCGCGCCGATGTCCAGCAGGCAGTTCTCCATCGTCAGCATCGAGTCGTTGCCGATGTAGCGGGTGTTGGCACCGATGACGTCGACTCCGTGCGGGGCAAGGGCGGCAAGCAGGTAGTGGCCCATGAAGTTCGAACTCGGATGGATCACGACGACCGCCGTACGCGAGCCGCCCGGGCACCGCTGTCGCGCGGCCCAGAGCTTGCCGGCCATCCGGGCGATGCCGGAATAGACGTCGACCCGCTTCCCAATGCGCATCGGGATGGGGAGCAGTTCCGGGGCAGAGGCACTCATGAGATGAGCCGGCCTCCGTCGACGACGATGGTCTGGCCGGTCATGAACGCCGATTCCTCGCCGGCCAGGTAGAGCACCGCATTCGCGATGTCGGACGGCCGACCGGCTCGGCCCACGAGGATTTTGCTGATCAGCCACTCCCGCCGTTGCGGGTCGGCGAAGACCGGCTCAGTGGCCGGGGTCTCGATCAGTCCGGGAGCCACTGCGTTGCAACGGATTCCATCCGACCCGTAGTCGAAGGCCACGGAGCGGGTGAGTGCCACGACCCCGCCCTTGGCGGCGACGTAGGCGCCGAACCTCGGTGAGGCGGCAAGCCCAGCCACGGATGCGGTGTTGACGATGGACCCCCCTCCGCGCGCGATCATCGCCGGGATGGCGTACTTGCAGCCGAGGAAGACCCCGGTCAGGGTGACTGCGATCGTTCGTTCCCACTCCTGCAGGCTGGTCTCGGTGACCGATCGGTTCAGGGGAGCCCAGTAGGCGTTGTTGTGCAGCACGTCGAGACCACCGAAGCGGCTCACGGCAACCCCGATCATCTCCTCGACCGAGTCCTCGGCACTCACGTCGACAGCGCAGGCGGCGCCGGACCCGCCGGCGGCGGCGATCATGGCCACCGTCCGGTCGGCGGAGTCGGCGTCGATGTCGGCGACGACGACCTCGGCTCCCTCGGCGGCAAAGGCGATCGCGGTTTCCCGGCCGATGCCCGAGCCGGACCCGGTCACGATGGCAACCTTGTCCACAAATCGGTTGCGGGTGTGCGCAGAGCGTTGCGGATGAATGCTGGTCATCGGTCTTGACTCCTGCCTCCGAGGTAGCTGTCGATCACCGCAGGGTCGTTGAGGAGCTCGTCTGCGAGACCACTCATGACGATCGACCCGGTGCTGAGCAGATAGCCGCGATCGGCGCAGCCCAAGCCCTGCTTAACGTTCTGCTCGACCAGCAGGATGGTGAGGCCCTCGGAGGCCAGGTCCGCGATCATCGCGAAGACCTCGCCGACCAGCCTCGGTGACAGGCCCAGTGAGGGCTCGTCGAGTAGCAGGATCGACGGTCGGGCCATCAGTGCGCGACCGATCGCGAGCATCTGCTGTTCTCCCCCGGACAGCGTGCCGGCTTTCTGATTTCGGCGTTCCAGCAGCGGCGCGAACCGGGTCAGTCCGTCATCGAGATCCGCATGTGGGTCACCGGAACGACGTCTGGCGAATGCGCCGAGCCTGAGGTTCTCCTCCACGCTCAGGTTGGGCAGGATCCGCCGCCCCTCAGGTACGTGGGCGAGCCCGGCGCGTACCAACTGGTCGCTGCGTCGCCCCGTGACGTCCCGGCCGTTCACCAGGACCTGGCCCGACCAGGGCCTGATCATCCCTGAGACGGCACGCAGGAAGGTGCTCTTGCCGGCGCCGTTGGCCCCCAGGAGGGCCACCAGTTCTCCCCGGGCCACGGTAAGGCTGATCCCATCGATCCCGATGATCCGGCCGTAGCCGGCTCGCAGGTCACGCACCTGGAGCGCTGCCGCGGTGGTCAAGACCGGCGGTGGCTCAACTGCCAAGGTAGGCCGTCCTCACCTGATCGCTTCCCAGCGCATCGGCCGGGGTGCCCTCGACCAGTTTCTTGCCGAAGTTGAGGACGGTGACGGCGTCGCAGACCGTCGCGATCACATCCATGTCGTGCTCCACGATCACCACGGTGATGCCGTCGTCTCGCAGCGCCCGGATCCTCGGCACCAAGTCGCGGCGCTCCGCGGCCGACATGCCCGCCGCCGGTTCGTCCATCAGCAACAGCCGAGGTTTCGCCGATACCGCGCGCGCGATCTCCAACTGCTTCTGCAGCCCATAGGGCAGTGTCGCCGCTCGGCGCTTGCGATAGTCGGTCAGGCCGAAGGCCTCCAGGGCCTGATCGGCCTCCCGGATCAGAGACCGCTCGCGGGAGGTGCGCCACGGCCACAAGGAGAGCAGGCCCGTGCTGGCGTGCGAGTGCTGTCCGAGCAGCACGTTCTCCCGGACGGTCAAGCCGCCGAAGAGCCGGAGATTCTGGAACGTACGGGTCAGCCCGAGCGGCACCCGCCGCTGTGGGGAGAGCCGGGTGATGTCGCGCCCGTCGAGTTCGACCGATCCCAGTGACGGCGTGATGAAGCCCGACATCACGTTGAGCAGGGTCGTCTTGCCTGCACCGTTGGGGCCGACCACTCCGTGGATCGAGCCCCGCTCGACCTCGAGGGTGACTTCGTCCAAGGCGACCACGCCCTGGAACCGTTTGGTGATTCCTAAGGTCCGTAGCGTCAGGTCAGCCATCTCGATCGCCCCCGCCACGACCGGCCGAGATCCGGGTGAGGCGGCTCAGATCGAAGCGCCTGCCCGTACCACGGCCGATGATGCCCTGCGGCCGCAGGATCATGAGGACGACGAAGAGCAGACCGTAGGTGATCTGGTAGTAGTCCTTGAGGAAATCGAACCAGATCGGCAGCATCGTCAGCACGATCGCCCCGGCGATCGCGCCCCAGAAATATTGCACGCCACCGAGAACGACGAACAGGATGATCAGCAGCGACTGCGGCGCGCCGAACTGCGACGGGGTAATGATCAGGGTCTCGTGCGCCGATAGCGCCCCGGCCACCCCGGTGATCGCGGCCGAGACGGCGAAGGCCTCCACCGAGATCCTGGTGACTCCCAGTCCACATGCCCGGGCCGCCTGCTCATCTTCTCGAATGGCCTCGTAGGACAGGCCCTTTCGGGATCGGGTCAGGAACAACAGGTAGATGACCACCACGACGATGCAGACGGCAAGCAACTCGATCGTCGTCCCACGCATGCCGAACAACCCGCTGGCACCGCCGACGTAGTCCCAGCTGTCCAGCAGGATCTTGACGATCTCGGCGAATGCGAAGGTGATGATCGCCAGATAGAGAATGGTCAGCCGCAGAGCGATCCAGCCGATGAAGGCCCCGGCGATGGCGGCGGCGAACCCGGCGACCACGGTCGCGGCCTCCAGGGACCAGTCGAACTTCAGGGTGAGGATGGAGGCGGTGTACGCGCCGATGGCCATGAACGCGGCGTGCCCGAAGGAGTACTTGCCGGTCGCGGCGTTGATCCAGTAGGCGAGGGCGAGCAGGATCGCGATCCCCACCTGGACGATGACGGCCTCTGTGTAGGCGCTCATAGCCGGGGCTACACCCGCCCCGCCACGCCCGTGTTACGGGTGAACAGTCCTTGCGGGCGGGTGACCACAGTGATGCCGACGAGCAGGAAGACGATCAGATCCCGCAGCGTGGCCGACAGGTAGGCCACGGTCAGCGTCTCGATCACACCGATCAGCAGCGCGGCGAGCACGCCGCCGGTGATGTTGCCCAATCCGCCGAGCACGATCACCAGCAAGGCCGTCAGCGTGGTCTCGAACCCGGTGAACGGGCTCACCGTGTGAAAGGCCAGCCCGGTCAGCAGGCCGGACGCACCGGCTAGGGTTCCGGAGATCACGAACGTCAACAGGATCATCCGCTGGACCGGTACTCCGAGCAGGCCGGCCATGTCCGGGTCGTCGGAGACTCCGCGAATCGCCGTTCCCCAGGGGGTGCGATTGAGGAACACGTAGAGAAACACAGTCATCAGCACGGCGACGCCCACGATGATCAACTGATCCCCTGCGATGCGCACCGGGCCGATCTGGACCCGAACCCCTTCCAGCACCGTGGGCACGCGCCGTTGGTCGCTGCCCAGGACCCGCGTCACCAGCGAGGTGATGACCAGCCCGACACCGAGGCTGCTCAGGATCGGGGCCGTGGGGTAGTCCGGACTCACGAAGCGGAAGGACAGGAAGAAGGTGATTCCCGCGACCACGCCTCCGACCGCGAGCGAGGCAAGGAAGGCCACCACGAACGGGAGGTCGAGCTCGGCCAGCATCAGCGCACCACAGATGGCGCTGACCATGGCCGTCTCACCCAAGGCGAAGTTCAGCCGGTCCAGCGCCCCGACCACCAGGTTGAAGCTCAGAGCGATCAGGGCGAAGGTCGTTCCGAGCAACAAGCCATTGACCAGTTGCTGGATCAGCATGCGCGCGTGCCTCCCGTCAAGTGCCCACTGTCAGCCGCTGACGTCGCTGATCACGAACTCGCCGTTCTCGACGATGGCGTAGAGCTGCGGGCGATCACCGGTACCGTCCGTGGAGAATCGGTCGTCGCCTGACATGCCCTTGAACGGATCCAGACCCTGCAGGTAGTCCAACAGACCCTTGCGGTCATCGGCCACCGTGTCCGGGTTTGCGGTGGCGCCGCTGTCGGTCAGATACCCGGCGATCATATTGATCAGGTCGAAGGCGTAGGCGAAGTTCAGCGGGACGACGTCGAGGTTCTTGTCCTTCCTGGCCTGGGCGAGCAGGGTCGCTGCAGGCTCGTCGGTGTTATCCGGATTGAACTGGGCCGCGGTCACGGTTCCCTCGGCCGCGTCACCGGCGCCATTGATGTAGTCGGTTCCCCCGGCCTGCAGTGAACCGGTGCCGAGCAGCGTCGAGTCCAGACCCTGGGCGCGCACCTCGACCGCGATCCGGGCTGCGTCGGTCGGACCGGCGGCCAGAGCGATCACGTCGGGGTTCGCCGCCGCCATCGACGTGACCTGGGAGGTGAAGCTCGGGTCACCCGAGGAGAAGCTGGTCGTGGAGACGACCTTCACGTTGGTTGCGGAGAAGACCTCTCGATAGAGGTCCCCCTGCGCCTTGGTCGTCGCGGTGGCCTCGTCGACGATGATCGCGGCGGTCTGGACACCTTTCTGCTCGACGTAGGAGGACAGCACGGGAATGCTGTTGGACGCATCCGGAGCTACCATGGAGAACGACCACGGCCGGCTCGGCTCGAGCACGCCGGGGCGACCGGCACCGGCCATGACGATCGGCACTTCGAGATCCGCGGCCACCGCGCAGGCGATGTCGCAGCCGGCGCTGTCGACCGGGCCCATGATGGCGAAGACCTCGTCCTGGCTGACCAGTTTGGGGATGCTGGTCACCAGGCTCTGCGAGTCATTGCGCTCGTCGACCTCAACCAGTTCGATCTGGCGTCCGTTGACGCCACCGTTCTGGTTCAGCAGGTCGACGGCATAGTGCGCCCCGTCTCGGGCAGTAGCGCTGTTGGTCGCGAATGGTCCCTCGGAGGAGTAGACCAGGCCGAGCTTGTACGGACCGAGGTCGGACTGGTCACTGCTCCCGCCCGCTTCGCTCGAGGACCCGTCGGATCCACCGCAGGCCGCGACGGCGAGCAGCGGCAGGGCGGCGAGGACGGCCACTCTCCTGGTGAGTGGGCTACCGGTGAACGGGCGTCGCATGCTGGCTCCCTTTCCGTGGATCCGGCTCGTGTGACTGCCTGAAACTGTCCATGCACAGCAGAACGGCTTTCTGGACAGTAGTAATGCCCCTGGGTAGTGTCAAGGCATTCCGTGTGCAGGGCAGACAACGTCTCTACTCTCCGGAACTTCCGAAGGAAGGTCTCGTCCATGTCCGTCTTCGAGTACCGCCACTACGAATTGGCTCCCGGCAAGCAGGAACTCACCCGCCAGTACGTACGGGAGTGCAGCGAGCCGAGCATGAACCGGCACGGGTTCCGGATGACCGGCCCGTGGGAGGTCATCGCAGGCACGACCAACTCGTTGCACTACATCCTCGAGTGGGATGACTTCGACCACCGCGAGCGCGCGTGGGCCGACTTCTACGCCGACCCGGACTACCGGCGGGACCGTGCCCGGATCATGGCCGACGGCGAACTGGCCCTACGGGCCAACGTGGCGTTCTGGCGCCCGATGCCCTGATCCTCGCCGCTGCCTTGGCCTGGCTCCACCGCGGAGTCATCGGTGACGTCTCGACCGGGGCGATCGTGGTGTCGGCCGGTTGGGGGCGGCGTGACTGGATCGTCGGGTGGGCCGGCTGGTGTGTGTGAAGTGGTCTCCGGTTTGGTCCTGTCGGACGGTGGATGGGTCAGGCGGTGAGCGGCGGGCCGTGTCGGGAGCCGGCGAGCATCCGTTGCCAGGCTCGTTCCCAGGGCCCGGCTGCGGGCAGGTGCAGTGTGAGCCGTCTGGCGGAGCGAGCGAGGCTGCCTGGGACGTTGATCAGCTGGGCGCGGATGGTGCCGGTTGTGCCGCGGGCGTGGAAGGCCGAGGCGAGGGTGCCGGCGGCTCGGGTGAGGTTGGTTCGGGTTGAGGTCTCGGACTCGGCGCACGATCAGCCGGGCGGTCACGTGCTTGGCCCTGGGTCGAGAAGTGAAGGCGGTGTAGGTGATCTGCGCGACCTCGAACCGGTGGCCCCCTGCGGCCTTGGTTCTTTCCTCGCCCCCGATCACGGAGGTGCGTCTTTCATCCGGCGACGGGCGCCGCGATCGCCTCGATCCGCCACGGTGCCCAACTGACCAGACCGGGCTGGGCCGGATCGACATCGCCGGAGCCGGAGCCGGAGCCGGCGCGCAGGCCCATCCCGAGGCTCACACCCTCCATCTGATGCGGGGATATCGCGGAGAAGACACACCGCCCATCCACGTACCACTGCGCTCTGGAGGTGTCGTGCTGATAGGTGATCCGGAACTGGTGGGCCTTTCCGGGCCCGGTCGGGGCATCGGTCAGCACCCGATGCGAGAAGTGCTCGGACTCGGCGGCCACGCCCGGGGGGCCGGACCGGCGATGGACGGCGACGATCACCTCGTTGGTCACCTCGAAGCCAAGCACGATGCCGGTGGGCAGGTCGCACAGACTGAGTTCGCCCAGTGGTGGACCGAGGGTGGGTGCCCTGCTCGCCAGCTCAACGCTCATCCGCACCTCGCAGCCGATCTGCGAGCCAGGAGGCGTGCCGAAACGACGGGTGGAGACGACACTCACATCTCCCGCTGCGCCCGAGACCGTGAGCCGACCCGCTCCGGTGTCGAGGTCAGGACCGCCACCGGGCGTCCCGGAAGCGCCGTCCCCGCTTCCGTACGCGGTCCAGAGCGAGCCGTCGATGTCCGCGCTGGTGTACTCGTCGTACCGGACCGGATCGGTGACCACGCTCGAGACCTGCACACCACCGAGTTCGCCGTGTACGAAGACCCCCTCTAGTCGCTGCGGATCGAAACCCAGAACGACGTCCTCACCGTCGTTCAATGCGGTGAACGGAACGCGGAGCCGATTTGCCTTGCGGTTGAACAGGTCCCACAACTCCCGAGGAGTCAGTGGGTCGGCATCGACGTCTCGCGCGCGGTACGGAACGTCGTGCTCGGTAAGGAAGTTCTTCACCCGGGCGCATACGTGACAACCGGGCCGCATGTAAACGGTGACGTCGTCCTCGGGCTTCAGCATTCGCAGCTCACCTCTCCATTGCGGGCGATCGTGGCGGGGGGTTGCGCCGCCGGATCGGTCGAGTCGGGACGCATCAAGGCTTGCTCCACCCTGCGGAAGCTGTCCTCCACGAGTTTCTGCAGGATCGTCGGATCCTCGTGCGGCCCTTCACCGAGTTCGATCGCCGAGTCTTCGAATGGACGATTTGCGATCGATGATCCGTGCGTCGCGGCGCAGGCCTCGGGCCAGGCGAGAACCGCGCACGGGACGTGGAGCGACTCCAGCACAGTGGCATCCGCGGCCAGAGCCACGGCGGCCTCTCCGGACCGCGCCACGCCCAGGATCATGACCTCACAACGCTCGGCCATCTGCGCTAGCAGGTCCACCGCGCAGGGCTGGCCCGCACTGGGCCTGGCGAGGTGAACCACCTCGGACAGGAAGTGTCGCCTATTCAGCCTCGCGATCAGGGACTCCAGGAGCGCGGCGCTACCGTCCTCCCCGGAGTCCAGAACGCCCAGCCTCGCGTCATCGAGGTCGAGCGGTCGAGGAGCAAGCAGTTCTAGCGGTTCACCCATCACTGAAACGTCCATCCACCATCGACATTGAGAACCTGACCCGTGACGAAGTCCGACGCCGCCGAACTCAAGAACTCGATCGGGCCGCACAGATCCTCGGGCACCTGCGTACGGGGTAGGCACTGCTCACCGGCAATACGCTCCCGCAGCCCTGCCGCCGCTTCCGTGGTGTGCACGCTCTTGCGAGTCTCGACCGGCACGTAGCCCGGGGCGATGGCATTCACCCGGATGCCGACGGGACCGAGCTCCTTGGCCAGCGCTCGGGTCAGCCCGACCACCCCGGCCTTGGCGGCCATGTAGGGCGCGAGTCCGACTGGCCAAGCCTTCGACACCATCGTCGAGGAGATGTTGATGATCTTGCCGTATCCCTCGGTGCGCATCGTCGCGACGATCGCCTTGGCGCACAGCCAGGCGCCGGTCAGGTTGACCCCGAGCACCTGATCCCACTGCGCCCGGCTGAAGGACTCCATCGCAGCCGACGGCAGAAGTGCCCCGCCCGCGTTGTTGACCAGGACGTACGAGCCGGACCACGTCTGAGTCACCCGCTGCACCATCGTCTCGACCGCATCCTCGTCGGAGACGTCGCAGCCGTGGGCGAGCACCCGATCTGAGTCGCGTTCCCCACCCAGCTCGACCGCGGTCGCGGCTGCAGCATCGCCGAGGACATCGACCACGGCGACCCGGGCACCGGCGTCGAGCAGGCGCCTGGCGTACTCGCGGCCCAGGCCCTGAGCCGCGCCAGTGACGATGGCGACCGCCCCTGTAGTGCGGTCATCGACCAGTGGCCAGACGGCTGTGGATCTGCTCCATGGCCAGATCGGCCCGCTCGGCCAGCAGGGCCCGGCTCAAGGACCCCAGCGGGTGGTCGATCACGACGAAGGGATAGTCCGGCACACCGGCGGCCCGGGCAGAGATCCGTGCGGTGGTCAGGAACTCGGTGGTGACGATCACGACGCTGGGCACACCCGACCGTTCGACGGCGATCGCGTCCTGGACCGAGCAAGAACAACACCCCGCGCAATCGCCGACGCCGGTCACGATGAGCTCACTGTCGGCCAGCGCGGCGGCCAGCAGTTCTGGCGGTGCCAACCGGCCGATGCTGGGCTTGCGCCAGCTACCGCACAGCAGCGCGTCGTCGGCGAGGAACCTCTGGCCGAGCAGTGCCAGGAAGCGATCGCTGTTCGGCTTGCCGTTGTCCAGCAGGCCGACGCGCACCCCGGCCAGATCCGCCGGCGGATCGACGAGCGCAGCGCCGGCCGAGGCGGCACCGGCCTCGGTCGGATCCAGGACCGTCAGGTGTGTCGTCATTCCTTCTCCTCGTCGTCGGGCTCCTCGTCGGTGAGGCATTCGGTCACGGCCACCGACTCGTGGCCACCGATCCAGGCCGGCACCACGGCGGAGTAGCCGTACAGATGTCCACCGGCGACGACCAGGGTGATGTCCTCGGCTGAGGGCACGACCGTGCGGTAGGTGGTGGCGTCGCCGGGTGCGGGTTCCCCCGGTAGACGACCGGCCAGGCGCAGGTCCGCCAGGCTGCGGCGGGCGCGTTGAAAGATGCCCTCGCGCACCTCGGTCTTGGACATCCCGGCGGCGGCCATCGTGGCCGCGTGCAACGGGCCGAGTACGACGACGACGCCACCACCGGTGAAGTGCGACGGCAACATCGCATCAGAAATCGTGGCCAGGATCGGCTCTGGGGTGTCGGCCCAGTCGTTACGGGCGAAGATCGGGGCTTCTCCGGCGAACACCGTCACGGCGCTGCTGGCAGCGGGCATGCCAGCGTCGGTATGCACCGGCTCCCAGGGGTTGCGGGTCTGGTCCTCGGCGATGCAGTAGCTGAATTTGCCCGGATGGCCGAACGTCGCCTTGTCGATCACCCCTGGCACCGCGCCGCAGACGTTGTGCAGGAGCAGTCGGACGGCGCGCCCGATCGTGGCATTCGCGTGATGTCCGGGGCCGAACACGCTGAACCCGGAATTGAGACCGACCTTGGTGACGACGGGCCCGCTGACGATCAGCAGCGGAGCCGTCGCCCCGCTTACAGTCGTGCTGTGCAGATTGAACGGGGTGCGGGTCAGGGCTCGTGCCGTCGCAACAAGGAGGGACATGTACTCCGGCCGGCACCCGGCCATGACCGCGTTCACGGCCAGCTTCTCCAACGTGATCGCCCGGTTCTGCTCGGGAATCTCGCCGAGAATCTCGGCGGGTCCGCCTCCGACGGCTGAGACGAAGGCATGGACCAACTCCGGTGTGGGTGCCACGATCGGCAGGCCATCGGTCCAGCCGCGTTGCAGGAACAGCCGTGCCGCTGCAGCCTCGTCAGCGACATCGATCGGGGTCGAGGACAGGCCGTACAGCTCCGCCGGTGGCGCCGATTGGCCGAGCGCACTCACCCCGCGACTTCTGCTTCTGGGTGCGAGGCGATCCAGGCGTCGACCGAGCTCGCGGCGTGCGCGGCATCCTCGTCGGAGAGCTCGCGGCCCTGGAAGGTCAGCTCCAGCCGTACGCCATTGGGGTCGAAGAAGTAGATCGAGGACCAAATCCCCTCGTGCTCCACGACACCGATCACCTCGACCCCGGCCTCGGTCAGCCGCTTGTGCGCCGAGTCCAGCTCCGCCCGACTGTTCACCGACAGCGCCAAGTGTGGTGCCCAGCGCGGCAGTGGACTCTCGTGGTGGTCCTGCTGGACTCCCTCGATCTCGAAGAAGGCGACACAGGAGCCGTCGCCGAGCTGGAAGAAGGTGTGCAGGAATCGACCGGCCTCGGCCGTGCTGCCCACCGATTCGTCCTCGGCCGAGCCGACGAGGCTCATCCCGAGCACCTCGGTGTAGAACTTCCGGGTCGCATCGGTGTCCCTTGTGACGTAGGCAACGTGGTTCAGGCCCGCGGGCCGCTGGAACTCAGACATGCGGAGCGTCCTTTCTCTGGGGTCGGTCTCTCTCGGGTGGACAGGCAGGTGAGGCCGTGTGTGGCGCGGCGGCGCGAATGACCCGGTCCATCGCCGCGGCCCAGCCGTCTTCGATCGGCATCGGGAACAGGACCGGGAGATCTACACCGGCCTCGCGGTAGGCGCTGATCCGCCCGGCCAAGACCTCGGCGTCGCCATGAACGACCAGCGCGTCGATCATTTCCTGACTCACCGACGCGGCGGCTGCCTCGGCCTGCCCGCTGAGCATGCGCTCGCGTACCGCGCCCAACTCAGGAGCGAACCCGCTGTCGGAGAAGAGCTTTCCGGCGGCCGGATGCATCGCGTACCCAGCGACGACCTGGCGGGCAGCCCGCGTCGCGGCGTCCGCATCGGCCGATATGCAGCACGGCATCAGGCACGCGACCACAAACTCTTCGCGGGCCCGTCCGGAGATGGCGAGTCCGCTCTCGATGTGCCCGAGGACGGATGGAAGTTGGGCCGTGGTCATCAGGTTCAAGAACACCCCGTCGGCGAGTTCGCCGGCCAGAGCAAGCATCCTAGGCAACAGGGCGGCGATATAGAGCGGTACGGGCTTCGGGGATCTGTCCGGGAGGAAGCCCGAGATCGAGAAGTACTCGCCCGACCGCGGATCGCCTCCCCCGGCCAGCACAGCCTTGAGCACTCCCAGGTACTCACGCATGTACCCGACCGGGCGGGTGGCCGGCAAACCCAACACGGTCTCGTTCAGCGCGGCGTTCGCGACGCCGAGCCCCAGCAGGAACCGGCCGCCGGATTCTTCAGCGAGGGTGGCCGCGGTCAACGCGGTGATCGCGGGGTGGCGCACCGCGGCGTTGGCAATCGCTGTCCCGACGGTGATCCGTTCAGTTCCGAGCAGCGCACTGTGGGCCAGGGCCAGGCTGTCGGCACAGCGTTCGGCGATGAACATGGCCTTGAACCCGGCGGCTTCGGCGCAGCATGCGACGTCAGCCGCCGCAGCCGCGCTCACACCGCTGCGGCTGGCCAGGCAGATTGCGAGTCCGTTCATCTGACCGCCGATCGAGCACCCTCCGAGCGCTGCCGCCGTGGTTTCCGGTTACTTCTGGTTAGCAGAAGCATTTTCTCCTATGCTGAATGTCTGTCTATGTCGTTGCGCCCGCGCTGTCAAGCACTCGGGGGCCCCGTCGTCCTGGGAGGTGACGATGAGCATCGAACTTCTCTCGTTGGGCACGCTGACCATCGAGATCGAACAACACACCAGAGTCGGCGCCACCCCCGCCGGGACCCGGATCGTCGGCGAGGCACGGTCGTGTCGCTGGGTCAGCGACACGATCAACGCCAGCCAGCACGGCCGGATGTCGCACGACTGGCTGACGCTGCATCCGGACGGATCGGTGAGCGTCGATGCCCGGCTGCTGCTGATGACCGACGACGGCGCGCCGATCACCATCACCTACCGGGGAAAGTCCGACCGAGCGCCGGCCGAGGGTGGCGTCATCTTCACCACGCCCGTCTTCGAGACCGGCGACGAGTGCTACCTGTGGCTCAACCGCATCCAAGGGGTGGCGAAGGGTACTCGGGTGGGAGGCACGCTGACCTACGAGATGTATCAGCTCGCCTGAACTGCTCCCTGGTTCCGTGAAGAAGAACCATATTCTGTCCGTCAGAGTCAATCGTCGTTAGGATGTGCCCGAGATGATCGTGGTGTGGAGTCGATGATGGACGACCAGCGCAGCGTCATGGCTGACGTACGCAGGGGGATGATCCCGGCGCACATCTACAACGACAGGGATATCTTCGAACTGGAGAAGGAGCGCGTGTTCGGTCGTGCGTGGCTGTTCGTCGCGCACGAATCCGAGATCGCCACGCCCGGGGACTACGTCGTACGCCGACTGCTCGAGGACTCCTTCATCGTCACCCGCGACGAGAGCGGCGTGATCCGCGCGCATTTCAACATGTGCCTGCACCGAGGCATGCAGATCTGCCGGGCCGAGATGGGCAACGCCTCGCACTTCCGCTGCCCGTACCACGGCTGGTCCTACCGCAACGACGGTCGGATCGTCGGACTGCCCTTCCATCAGGACGCCTACGGGGGCGAGGCCGGTTTCAAGCGCAAGGGCCAGCGATTGCTGCCGGCACCGCGGTTGGACAGTCTCAACGGGCTGATTTTCATCAGCCTGGATCCCGAAGCTCCGCCGCTGCGGGAGTACTTGGGGGACTTCGCCTTCTACCTGGACTACTACACCAAGCAGAGTCCGAGTGGCATCGAGTTGCGCGGTCCACAACGGTGGCGGGTCAAGGCCAACTGGAAGATCGGTGCGGAGAACTTCGCGGGCGACATGTACCACACCCCGCAGACGCACACCTCGGTCGTGGAGATTGGTCTGTTCCGTGAGCCCAAAGCCGAGAAGCGCAAGGACGGCGCCACCTACTGGGCCGGAAACGGTGGCGGCACGACCTACAAGCTCCCCGACGGGGACCTCGATGAGCGGTTGCGCTATGTCGGGTACCCGCAGGAGATGATCGAGCGGATGAAGCTCGCCTGGTCGAGCGAACAACTCACAGTCGTTGGCCGGGATGGATTCATGATCTCGGCCGCTTCGGTCTTCCCTAACCTCAGCTTCGTGCACAACTGGCCGCGGGTCGCCGACTCCGACGATGTGCTCCCGTTCATCTCGATCCGCCTGTGGCAGCCGATCAGTGAGAACGAGACCGAGGTGCTGTCCTGGTTCGCCGTTGACACCGAGGCTCCGGAGGAGTTCAAGGCGCTGTCCTACAAGGCCTATCTGATGTGCTTCGGCAGCACCGGCATGTTCGAGCAGGACGACGTGGAAAATTGGGTCTCGCTGACAAACACCGCCGCCGGATCGATGGCGCGACGGCTGCGCCTGAACAGCCGAATGGGAATCCTGGCCGATGGGAGCGATGTCGCCCCGACGCTGACCGCCGAGCAGTTCGCCGGGCCGGGCTCGGCCCGCACCGGCTATAGCGAGTTCAACCAGCGGGCGCTGCTGGAGCGCTGGGCAGACCATCTCGAACGTCCCAGTCCCACCACAGACTCGCTCGGGGTCCGCGACCCCGAGGATGCTCCGGCCGGTCCGGTGCCCGACGACGCGGACTCGGGAGCCGATCCGGGGGAGGATCCTCCCGTGCTCGAGCACGTACCGTCCGAGGACGCCCCTGAGGTCACCGGCGCATGAGTGCCGAGACCGACCAGTCGCAGGACGAGACCGGCCGGACGCGCAGCCGGGACGGGCAGACGCACTCGTCGCGCTCCGCGCTGGGGGCGCACGCCTCGCGAATCGAACGAGTCGGGTCCACGCTGCCCTTCGGCGACGAACGGCACCTGGTGGCCCATCAGTGGCTGGTCGACGAAACCTACCTGCTCGATACCCAGGCCTACGAACAGTGGTTGGCCCTGCTGACCGACGACATCCACTACCTCATGCCGGTCCGGGTCACGACCGCACTCGGCACCGGTTTCGACACCGCGCCCGGCATGGCACATTTCGACGAGGACAAGTACTCCCTGTCCCGCCGGGTCGCCCGGTTCCTCACCGAGCACGCATGGACCGAGGACCCGCCGTCCCGGCTGCGCCACCACTTGTCCAATGTGCGGACCTTCGCCACCCCGGACTCCGAGCACTTGGTCGTGGAGTCCGCGACGCTGCTGTTTCGCAACCGCGGTGATGTCCGGGAGTCCGCGCTGATCTCGGCCGGCCGGGAGGATCTGCTGCGCCGCGCGCCGTCGGGTCAAGGCTGGCAACTCGCCCGGCGCACGATCATGGTCGACGAGTCGGTCCTGCGGATGCAGAACCTGGCGATCTTCCTATGAGCCAACCATTGCCCGAGACCGGGAAGGAGCCTCTCGCCGACGAGGGTCACCCGCGGCTGCGCTGGGCGGGCGAGGGCTCAGACGAGCACGCCGCCACACGAGCGGCTCAGGAGCGCGCCGACCTTGCCGCACACACGCTCGGCCAGCCGTTGTCGATCGGCAACGAGTTCTCCGAGATCCGTGTCAGCCGGGTTCAGACCCGCAATGGGTCGCGCCTGCTGATCGAGTCACCCCGCTCCGGACAGTGGATCGCGTTGTGCCCGTTGGAACTCGAGGCACTCACCTGGCAGAACACGGCAACGTTCTCGGCAATGATCGGCAACCCATTCGGTCCGCTGATCAGCGATGATGCGGCACCCCGGCAGGATTGCTGAATGAGCGGGTGGTTGGACGGCCGTCGAGCGTTGGTCGTCGGTGCTGGATCCGGGATCGGCCGGGCTGTCGTGGACGCGTTCCGAGCCGAAGGCGCGGCGGTGGCGGTCCTGGACCGAGACTCGGACAAGTGCGCGGCCATCACCCGCGAGTTGCCCGACGTCCCGGTCACAGTGGGAGATGCCAGCACCCGTACGGCGAACGACGAGGCAGTCGCAGCAAGCGTTGCGGCATTCGGCGGCCTGGACCTGCTGGTCAACTGTGTTGGGATCTTCGACTTCTATCTCGGTGTCGGCGAGCTCGACGCCGACCTGATCGATGACGCCTTCGACGAGATGTTCCAGACGAACGTCAGGAGCCACCTGCACTCCGTACGAGCGGCACTTCCGGCGCTTCGAGCGTCCACGAGCCGTGGTGCGGCCGCGGCCGTGCTGCTGACCGAGTCGACGTCGGCCTACTACGCCGGGCGCGGTGGGGTGCTCTACGTCGCCTCGAAGTTCGCCGTCCGCGGCCTGGTCACTGCCCTGGCCAACGAACTCGCCCCCGACGTCCGCGTTGCCGGTGTGGCACCGGGCGGAACCCTGAATACCGACCTTCGTGGCCTGAACAGTCTGGGGATGAGCGACCGGCGCCTGGGTGACCGGCCAGATCAGCGAGCCGATCCGGGTGTCGATCGGGCGGCCGAACTGGCCGATCGGGTGCCACTGCACGTGGCTCTGTCCGGGCGCGACCACGCCTACAGCTACGTGTTCCTGGGCTCGGATCGCGCGCGCGGCATCACCGGCGGCGCGGTGCATCCAGACGGGGGGATCGGAGCGAAGTGAGCACTGTCGAGGATGGAGGGAGGCGATCGTGGCGGTAGTCAAGGCGGACTTCGAGATCTGCCAGGGATACGCCAACTGCGTGATGACCGCGCCCGACGTTTACGACATCGACGACGACGGCACGGTTGTCCTGCTCAAGACCGAGATCTCCGATGCTCAGCGCGCCAAGGTCGCCGAGGCGGTCAACAGTTGCCCGGTCTCGGCGCTGTCCATCGAGGACGAATGACCCGGCCCACCAGTCAGGGATCGTGAGGTGAGCGGACGCGCCGCGGCTGGGGTCGTGATCGTGGGCTCGTCGGTGGGCGGCGTGCGCACCGCTCAGGCGCTGCGGAGGGAGTCCTATGAGGGCCCGATCGTGCTGGTCGGCTCCGAGTCGGCACTTCCGTACGATAAGCCCCCGCTGTCGAAGCAATTCCTCGCCGGACAATGGCCGGCCGAGCGAGTCGGGCTGCTGACCGCCGAGCAGGCCGAGGCCGACGGGATCGTGCTGCGATTGGGAGCAGCGGCCGAGCATCTCGATGTGGCCGCCCGGCAGGTGAGCCTGGCAGATGGGGGACGGGTCGCCTACGACGTCCTCGTCCTGGCCACGGGGTCGACCGCCCGCCCCACCCCGTGGCAGGTCGACAGTGGCCTGCATGTGCTGCGCAGCATGGACGACAGCCGAGCCATCGCCGCCGACCTCGCCGGCGGCGGCCCGGTCGTCATCGTGGGTGGCGGCTTCATCGGGGCCGAAGTCGCATCCACGGCAAGCAGGCTGGGCTGCGACGTCACCATCGTGGATCCGCTGCACGCCCCGGCCGGGCGAGTGCTCGGCGAGGAAGTCGGGGCGCTGTTCACCGATCTGCATCACCGCAACGGCGTGCGGACTCGCTTCGGGATGGGAGTGAGCTCCGTCGAGGGGTGCGCCGGCGAGCTGACCGTGCGACTGACCGACGGACAGACCCTGGACGCGGCGACCGTCGTGGTGGGAATCGGCGCCCGTCCCAACGACGGCTGGCTGGCCTCCTCAGGCTTGCTGGTCGACGACGGTGTGGTCTGCGACGAGTTCTGTCGGGCAGTCGATGCACCGGACATCTTCGCGGTCGGCGACGTCGCGCGATGGTGGCACCAGGATCACGGACAGACCTGCCGAGTCGAGCACTGGACCAACGCCGTGGATCAGGCCGCCTGCGTGGCCCACAACATCGCCAGTCCGGACGCGTTGCGCGCCTATCGGCCGGTCGAATACGTCTGGACCGATCAGTACGACTGGAAGATCCAGATCGTCGGACGACCCGCTCGGGCCACTAGCCATCAGATGATCGGTGACCTCGGCCGCGACTCCGGCCCCAAGCCGGTCCGCTCGCGAGCGGTCGCCGCCTACGCCGACGGGACGGGGAAGCTGACCGGCGCGGCCGTCGTGAACTGGCCCAAGGGGTTGATCGCGAGTCGTCAGTTGATCGCAGGGGGCGCGACATTCGACGCCGCGGTCGCCCACTTCGAACAGCTCGCCGCTGATCCGGCTCAAGCCAGGGCCCAACCCGGTCGGATCAGGAGCGGCTCGTGAGCAATCCGCCCGCGGATGAGCTGGCCGCCTCGCGCCGGGAGATCGCCCGAGCCTGCCGTGTGCTCGCTGCTCGCGGACTTGCCGACGGAATCCTCGGACACATCAGCCTTCGGGTCGACGACGAGCGCCTGCTGGTCCGTTGCCGGGGCCCGCGGGAGCGCGGGCTGGCCTTCACCGAGCCCGACGACATCCATCTCGTCGACCTCGACGGAGCGCCGGGCGCCGCCGGTGAGCTCGACGGCGGGTGGTCGGCGCCCAATGAACTTCCGCTGCATACCGAGGTGCTGAGGGCGCGGCCCGAGGCGACCGCTGTCGTGCACGCCCATCCCCACTCGGTCGTCGCCGCGGACCTGGCCGGCATCGCGATCCGGCCCATCGTCGGCGCGTTCGACATCCCCGGAACCCGGCTGGCACAGGACGGAATACCGGTCTATCCGCGGGGGGTGTTGATTCGCAATCGCGGACTCGCCGCGGAGATGGTGCGGGCCATGGCCGATCGCCCGGTCGTGTTGCTCCGGGCCCACGGTCTGACCAGCATCGGCTCGGACGTACCAGAAGCCGTACTGCGGGCTTTGTCGGTCGATGCCATCGCCGCACTCTCGCTTCGGATCGTGGCCGCCGGTGGGGTCTTGGCGGACCTGCCAGAACAGGATCTGGCCGAGTTGCCCGATCTGGGCGGTGCCCTCAACACCGAAACAGCCTGGCGTCACGAACTCGCCCGACTCGACCGTAATCTCTCGGTATGAGCCCGCCGCGCGAGCCGCTTCCACCGGCCCCAGAGTTCGGCGCCGTTCCGCAGTATCCGATCGAGTCCGTGGACAACGCGCTGCGTGTCCTGGTCCTGCTCGGCGAGCGCTCGACCCTGCGCTTGACCGACGTCAGCCAGTACCTGGGCGTCGCCTCGTCCACCGCGCACCGCTTGCTTGCGATGCTCAACTACCGGGGGCTGGTCCGCCAGAACAGCGCAACCCGCAGCTACGAACCCGGGCCGTCCTTGGACCGACTCGCCTTCGGACTCCTTCGCCGTCTGGATGTCCGGGCGCAGGCCCGCCCGATCCTGGAGAAACTGAACACCGAGCTGCAGGAGACGGTCCACCTCGGCCGACTCGAGGGCGCCGATGTCCATTTCATCGACTCGATAGAGAGCACGAGGGCGTTGCGGGTCGTCAATCGATTGGGTCGCTCGATGCCGGCGCACTGCACGTCCACCGGAAAGGCACTGCTGGCCACCCTGTCCGATGAGGAGTTGCTGGCCCTCTACCCGCATGAGGAGCTGTCCCAGCTCACGTCGCATTCGATCGGCACCCGCACCGAGTTGTTCGCCGATCTGGCCGAGATCCGGCGGCGCGGCTATGCAACCAGCCAGGAGGAGAGCGAAGAGGGGGTCAAGTCGCTCGCGGTCGCCCTGCTGGCGCCTCGCTCGCCCCGGCTCGCGTTGTGCGTCTCAGCCCCAGTCAGCCGGATGAGCGCAGCCAATCGCCGGCGGATCCGGGAGGATCTGGTCACCTCGGCACAAGCCATCGATCAGCTGCTGCCTTAGGTCCGCGCGGCTGCCCTCTGTCGGCTGTGCACGGACCCGCGGACAGCGCAGAATCCAGCACATGAGATTCCGAGCCACGGTCGAACGCGGCGGTAAGACCGCCACCGGGGTCGAGGTTCCGGCCGAGGTCGTCGAGGCTCTGGGTCCGACGAAGCGCCCACCGGTCCGGGCAACGATCAACGGGTACACTTATCGCAGCAGCGTGGCCTCCATGGGCGGGCGCTTCCTGCTCCCGATCAGCGCTGAGGTCCGGGAAAAGGCAGGCGTGCAAGCCGGTGACGAGCTGGACTTCAACCTGGAACTCGACCCTGTGGTGCGTGCCGCCGGCCACGGTGGTGAACCCCGAGGTGCCGGCCGCGCGACAGCTGCGATCGCAGCGATGACCGGCGTGCCGGACCCGTCGTACGGCGCCGTCGTGGCGCATCTGGTCGCGCACGGCCCGCTCCGCTCGGTCGCCGGCGCCCGCGTCGAGGCCCTGGCTAGCGGAGTCTCCAACGACGGGCGAGGCGTGGGCGGACCCGGCGCGGATCCGGACCGAGGTGAACCTGCGCTGGGTGGGGGCCGGGGTCCCCGGACCTGGTGCCCGCGGTCCTGGACGGCACGTCCGCGGGGACGCGCCTCGTCGGGGAGGCATTGTCCTGTCGATGGGACAGCCATCGGTCACGGCTCGCCAACAGGGCAAGATGGCCCACGATTGGCTCATGCTCAACGCGGACGGATCCGTCAGCGTCGACGGCCGCCTCCTGCTGATGACCGACGACGGCGCCCCCATCACGAGCACCTACCGCGGCAAGGCCGCCAAGCCGCCGGCCGAAGGCGGTGTGGTCCTGACCACCCCGGTGTTCGAGACCGGGAACGCCCGCCAGCTGTGGCTCAACAGCGTCCAGTGCCGTGGCGAAGGGCGTTCGCGAGTGCCCCACCCTGACCTACGAGCTGTACCAGCTCGCCTGACCGGTCGATCCGACCGCTTCCGGCAATCCGTTGACAAGGGTCCACCCTAGCGGTAAGCAGAACCAGTTTCTGTATCGTAGAAGATCCTGTGGTGACCATGCGTGCCACTCTGGATCACGACGCGCGTTGAACTGGAGAGCGATGCCCGAGTACGACTACGTCATCGTTGGCGCGGGATCGGCAGGTTCGGTCGTCGCCAATCGCCTGATCTCGGCGGATCCCGCACTCGAGGTGCTCCTGCTGGAGGCGGGC
>JBPCOF010000097.1:0-13398 GCA_051000515.1 Geodermatophilaceae bacterium | reverse complement strand
AAGGCTGCGCGGTGCTGAACCGACTAAACCTGCCAGCTTTCCCGCCGCCAGGCGGCATCCCAGAACATCCACTCATATCGAGCGGTGGCAGCGAAGTGCGCGCGGGCCCGTGCCTCATCGTCTCGGCCGAGTCCCTGGCCGGTCCGGTCGGTCAACGCCAGCACCTCGGTGACGACCGCGCGAAACTCGTCGCCCGCGTAGGTGTCGATCCAGCGTTGGTAGCGGTGGTCCGGGGACCCTCGGGTGACAAGTGCCTTGCCGATCTCGGCGTAGATCCAGTAACAAGGAAGAACCGCCGCCAGGCCATCGGCGAAACTGCCGCCGTAGGCGGTGGCCAACAGGTAGCTGGTGTAGGCGCGAGTGGTCGGCGCTACCGGCGTGGCGGCCACCGCTGCGGAGTCCAGCCCCAGCTCGGCCAGCAGGGTGGCGTGCAGATCCAGTTCGACCGCGACGGCTCCGGCCGCGTGCCGCGCGAACATCGCCGTGTCGGTGTGCAACGGTGCCTTCGCCCCGACCACGCACAGCGCCCGGGCGTAGCCGCGCAGGTAGTGCACGTCCTGGGTGACGTAGTGCCCGAACGCGGCCGGGTCGAGGCTCCCGTCGCTAAGCCCGGTCAGGAAAGGGTGGGCCAGGATCGCGAGATAGATCTGCTCGCTCTCGGCCCACAGCCGGGACGACCAGCTGAGGGGTTCGTGCGGCTTGGATCTCATCGCGCCCATGCCGCCGCCAACACATGAGCGGCCTGCTGCGGGTCGTCTGCTGCACAGATGGCCGAGACATAGGCGGCCCCGGCCAGGCCCGCTCGGTGCAGCTGGCCGGCGATCTCGGCGTCCAGGCCACCGATGGCCACGCACGCCAGCGTGGTCGAGGCAACGATCCGGGCCGCGCCGGCCAAGCCGATGGCCGGGTCGTGCCCCGGCTTGGTCGCGGTGTCGCGCACCGGACCGACCCCGAGGTAGTCGACCGTGTCCGCCGGCCAGACTGCAAGCTGTGCGAGCTCGCTGGTTCGGCCAACTGAGAACCCCAGCACAGCATCCGGCCACAGCAGGTCCCGGATGATGGGCACGGGCAGATCGGAGCGCCCGACGTGCACGCCGGCAACCGGTACACCGTGCGCATGCGCGGCCAGCGCCACGTCGAGGCGATCGTTGACCAGCACGGGCACCGCGCCGGCCACCTCGACGACTGCCCCCACCAGGGCCAGGAACTCCCGCGCGCTGGCAAACTTTTCGCGCACCTGCACGCAGGTGACTCCGCCCCGTACCGCAGCCGCGACCACGTGCGGCACTCCGCGCGGCCCGCACAGGACGGTGTCGGTGACGAGATAGGTCGAAAGGTCCAGGTCCCTTCCCGATGGGCTCGAGTGCGCGATCACGACCCTCACCCCAGCCAAGGTCTTTCTCGGGCTTGCGCCTGGCCGTTGGACAGCCGTACGTGGCTGGCCAGCCCGTCGCCGTCCAACAGGGCCAGCTCGTCAAGGAGGTGCACGGCGAACGAGCCCGGCCCACGCGCGGCATCCTGAGCGAGTTCCGCGGCAGCGCACAGCCCTGCAGTGGCCGTCACGGCGGCCAGCAGTGGGTCTTCGGTGACCGCGCAGGCCGCGGCGACCAGCGCGCCGAGGGCACAGCCGACCCCGGTCACCCTCGTCATCAGCTCGGCTCCGCCGGACAGTCGCACACACCGATCGTCGGCCACGATCACGTCGATCGCTGCGCTGACCGCGACCGCACCGACCCCCCAGGACAGCAGGTCCTGCGCGGCCGGAAGTGCCGCCTCGGCCTGGTCGTGCGCGTCGACGCCGCGTCCACCCTCGCCCAGGCCGGCCAGGCCCAGCACTTCCGAGGCATTTGCCCGCACCACCGTGGGTCCGATTTCCAGCAGCTGTCGAGCCAGGGCCGTGCGTACGGGAAGGGCGCCGACGGCAACGGGGTCCAGCACCCACGGGGTCCCCGCGAAGACTGCCGCCCGCGCGGCCTCCAGCATCGGGCCGTGCGTCGCCTCGTACGGCGTGCCGAGGTTCACCAGGACCGCACTGGCGATACCGGCAAAAGCGCCCGCCTCCTGCGGCACGTCGACCATGGCGGGTGCCGCTCCCACGGCGAGCAGCACGTTGGCAGTGAATGGGGCCACCACGATATTGGTCAGGCACTGCACCAGCGGCCCCTGCTCTCGGACGGCGTCCCAGGTGCTGGTCACGGCTGCTACGTCGACCACTCTGACCTTCTCTCTCCGTGATACCGACGGTGCCATAGCTGATTGCCGCCGGCCCGTTCGTCGCGAGCTTGCCCGCAGTTACCTGTCCTCGTCGGCAATCGGCCACCAGGCATGGAAGTGGTGCTGCGGGCCGTGGCCGTGACCGACGTCGAGACGATCGGCGGCGGCCAGCGCGCGGGTCAGGTAATCCTTTGCGTCGCTGACGGCGCTGATCCAGTCCGGTCGTTGTGGGCGCAAGGCCGCAATGGCTGCTGACAGGGTGCAGCCGGTGCCATGCGTATTGCGAGTCGCCACCCGATCGGCGGTCAGCCGGGTGACCTCGCCGTCGATGAGCAGCAGGTCCACGCTCTGCGGCCCGTCCAGATGTCCGCCCTTGAGCAGCACGCGGGGGCAGAGTTCGCCGAGCCGCTCGACCTGAGCAAGCATGCCCTGCTCGTCGGTCGCCTCCTCCTCGCCGAGCATGTCTGCGGCTTCGGGCAGGTTCGGGGTGATCAGGTCAGCGTGCGGCAGAATTTCCTCGCGCAGCACCGCGACCGCGTCGGCCGCGAGCAGCCGGTCACCGCTCTTGGCGACCATGACGGGGTCCACGATGACGTGGCTCGGTGCCTGCTGCTTCAGCGCAGCAGCGACCGCGTGAACGATCTCGGCTCCGCCGAGCATGCCGACCTTGACCGCGTCGATCCGGACGTCTGCGAACAGAACGTCCAGCTGGGTTTTGACGAAGCCTGCCGGAATCGGGTGGATCTCCTGCACGCCCTGGGTGTTCTGGGCGACCAGGGTTGTGATGACACTCGTGCCGTATGCGCCCAACGCGGAGAATGCCTTGATATCGGCCTGGATGCCCGCACCGCCGCTGGGGTCCGTACCGGCGATCGTCAGAACGTTTGGGACGCGCACGCGAATATCAGCCGTGACCATCGGGCAACTCCCTACGCCGGTATCACCCGGATCAGGTTCTACGGTCGGCGGCGAACGTCCGCCCTCTCAGCCCGAGCCCGGGCTCCCGTGTCCAGCCGCCAACTGTAGAGGCAACAGACAACTGACGCTAGAACGCCGCTCGGCGGCGTGCGGTCAGGCGTCGAGGCGGCGCTTGAGGGTCTCGAGTTCGTCGCGCATCGTGGTCGGCAGCGTGTCGCCGATCTTGTCGAACCACTCGGTGATCTGCGGGATCTCCGCGCGCCACTCCTCGGCGTCCACGGCGAGGACGGCGGCGATCTGCTCGTCGGTCATGTCCAGGCCGTGAGTGTCCAGGGAGTCCGCCGTCGGGACATGTCCGACCGGGGTCTCGACAGCCGCGGCACTGCCCTCGAGCCGCTCGATAACCCACTTGAGCACCCGGGAATTCTCGCCGAACCCCGGCCACAGGAAGCCGCCATCGTCATCGACCCGGAACCAGTTGACGTAGAAGATCTTGGGCAGCTTGGTCGCGTCCGCGTTCTTGCCGGTCTGCACCCAGTGGTTGAAGTAGTCCCCGGCGTTGTAGCCGATGAAGGGCAGCATTGCGAACGGGTCACGACGTACGACACCGACTGCGCCGGTAGCCGCAGCGGTCGTCTCCGAGGACAGCGTCGCGCCCATGAACACGCCGTGCTGCCAGTCGCGGGACTCGGTGACCAGCGGGATCGTGGTCTTGCGGCGCCCACCGAACAGGATCGCCGAGATCGGGACACCGTTCGGGTCGTCGTACTCAGAGGCCAGGATCGGGCACTGCTTGATCGGCGTGCAGAACCGAGAGTTGGGGTGCGAGGAGGCGAAGTCGGACTCCGGGGTCCAGTCCTGCCCTTTCCAGCTGGTCAGGTGCGCCGGCTTCTCCTCGGTCATCCCCTCCCACCAGATGTCGCCGTCGTCGGTCAGCGCGACGTTGGTAAAGACGGAGTTGCCCTTCTCGATGGTGCGCATCGCGTTGGGGTTGGTGTGCCAGCCGGTCCCCGGGGCCACGCCGAACAGCCCGTACTCGGGATTGAGCGCGTAGAGCCGGCCGTCCGCGCCGAACCGCATCCAGGCGATGTCGTCGCCCAGCGTCTCCACCTTCCAGCCCGGGATGGTCGGTTCGAGCATCGCCAGGTTGGTCTTGCCGCAGGCCGAGGGGAATGCCGCCGCCACGTAGTGGGTCTCATTGGCAGGGCTGGTCATCTTGAGGATCAGCATGTGCTCGGCCAGCCAGCCGCCGTCGCGGGCCATCACCGAGGCGATCCGCAGCGAGTAACACTTCTTGCCCAGCAGCGCGTTGCCGCCGTACCCGGAGCCGTACGACCAGATCGTGCGCTCCTCGGGGAACTGGACGATGTACTTGGTGTCGCTGCACGGCCAGGCAACGTCCTGCTGGCCCGGCTCGAGCGGCGCACCGACGGAGTGCAGGGCCGGTACGAACGACCGGTCGCTCCCCATCGCCTCGAGGGCTCGCGCGCCGCTGCGGGCCATCACCAGCATGGAGACCACGACGTACTCGGAGTCGGTCAGCTCCACCCCGAACATCGGCTCGTCGGCCTCGATCGGTCCCATACAGAACGGGATGACGTACATCGTCCGGCCGCGCATGCACCCCCGATAGAGCTCGGTCATGATGGCCTTCATCTCGGACGGGTCCATCCAGTTGTTGGTGGGACCAGCGTCCTGTTCGCGAACCGAGCAGATGAAGGTGCGATCCTCGACCCGCGCGACATCGGTCGGATCCGATGCGGCATAGAACGAGTTTGGCTTCTTCGACAGCCGGGTGAAGGTGCCGGCTTCGACCAGCTTGTCGGTCAGCCGGGTCCATTCGGCGGGGCTGCCATCGACCCAGACGACCTGCTCAGGAGTGGTGAGCTCGGCTACCTCGCGCACCCAATCGAGCAGCCGCTCGTGACTGGTGGGGGCGGTGTCCAGCCCGGGGATGGCAACCGTGGTCATCTCGACTCCTAGCGCCGGCACCGGATCTGGTTTCAGGACCGGAGACGGGGATGGCGCACCGTCGCCGAACCCCGTTTGAGGCCCGACCCGACGTACGTGGGGGTTTCCCTGCACACTACCGGCGCCGTAACTTCGGCGAAACATCTGGCTACCGCCGCGACGAAGTGGTCAGTTACGACAGTGGCCACCGCCTCGCAGCTGCAGTTGGTGACCACTTGGCGGTGGGATTCGCTGGATCCCGACGTAGCCACGCCATCAGGACCTGAGTGTTGACGGCATTGGAGGGGTAAGGGCAAGCGCATGTCCCTGTCCCCGAAATGTGATGTCGTCGTTGTCGGTGCCGGCTTGGCCGGGCTGGCCTGTGCCACTCGGCTGTCAGAGACCGGATTGGACGTCCAGGTCCTCGAGGCTTCCGACGGCGTGGGCGGCCGGGCCCGAACCGACCGGATCGACGGTTTCCTGCTGGACCGCGGCTTCCAGGTGGTGAACACCGGCTATCCAGAGGTGCGGCGGGTCCTGGACACCGACGCCCTGGACCTGCGCTACTTCAGCCGGGCGATGCTGCTGCACGTGCAGGGATCCGTGGTGCGCCTGGCCGACCCGCGCCGGGAACCGTTGGCCGGGTTGGCCAATCTTCGGGCGCCGATCGGCTCGCTGCGGGACAAGGCAGCGCTGGCCGCGTACGCCGCTGCCGTCGGCTTTGCGCCCAGCAGCGTCCTGTTGGGACAGCGAGACCGTACGGCCGAACAGGGTTGGCGGCGGTACGGGATGTCGCCGCGGGTGATCGATCGGGTGCTGCGCCCGTTCTTCGCCGGACTGCTCCTCGAGACCGAGATGACCACGTCCGGGCGGTTTGCCGATCTGATGATGCGGATGTTCGTCCGCGGCGATTCGACGGTGCCGGCGGCCGGTATGCAGGCTCTCGGGGCACAACTGTCGGCCCGGCTGCCGGGCGGGAGCCTGCACCTGCAGACACCGGCGTCGAGCGTTGCGCCGCTGTCCGTCGAGACCCCTGCTGGCGTCGTGACGGCTCGGGCCGTGGTCGTGGCCACAGACTCCGACGCAGCAGCCGACCTGCTGCCGGGCGTGACGGCACCGCCGTGGAAGGGCGTCACCACCGTCTATCACGCTGCTGGGGAGTCGCCGTTGAACGAGCCCACGCTGGTGGTCGACGCGGAGCAGTCACCGATCAACAACACGGTGGTGGTCACCGAAGCTGCGCCGTCGTACTCCCCCGACCACCGGGCCCTGATCGCCACCTCGCTCGTGCACGGCCCCCGCCTGGACAGCGCTGCCGCGGACGACGAGGCAATCCGCGGGCACCTCGCTCGGCTGTACCGCACCAATACGTCGGGCTGGGAGCGCATCGCCGCGTATGACGTACCGCATGCTCTTCCCTCCATGACCGCGCCGCACGATTTCTGCAAGTCCGTACGGACTGGGGGCGTCTACGTCTGCGGTGACCATCGCGACACCAGCTCCATCCAGGGCGCATTGGTGTCAGGGCGGCGAGCCGCCGACGCCGTCCGGTCCGACCTGGGACTCGTCGTTCACGATGGTGACCGGGCCGACTGAACGCCAGTTCGGGGTTGCCGGGGTCATCGAGCAGCGGACGGGCCCGACAACCCCGAACTCGCCGTCGGAGCGGGTCGTCTGGTCAACCGGTCGCTTCGGGAAGCCCGGGCTTGGTGGCCCGGATGATCGCGGCGTGCATCTCCGGCGCCGCCTCGTGGGTGAAACTCACTTCGGCGTCCACGAACCCGGCGGCGGCCAGTCCGTCGAGGTACTCCGTACGGGACAGCGCGCCGGCGATGCAGTTGACGTAGGACCCGCGGCGGATCCGATCCTCCGGCGTCAGGGTGTCCTCGGCCACGACGTCCGAGATCCCGATCCGGCCGCCGGGTGCCAGCACGCGGAACATTTCACTGAGCACCGCGGGCTTGTCCGTGGACAGGTTGATCACGCAGTTGGAGATGACGACGTTGACGGCAGCGTCGGGCAGTGGGACGGCTTCGATGTCTCCGCCCAGGAATTCGACGTTCGTGGCGCCGGCTTTTGCCGCGTTGGCGCGGGCCAGGTCCAGCATCTCGTCGGTCATGTCGACGCCGTACGCGAAGCCGGTCGGCCCGACCCGCTTCGCCGAGAGCAGGACATCGATCCCGCCACCCGAGCCGAGATCCAGGACACGTTCCCCCTCCCGGAGCTCAGCCACCATGAGCGGATTCCCGCAGCCCAGGCTGGCCGCGACTGCCT
Source organism: Geodermatophilaceae bacterium (assembly GCA_051000515.1). Classification (GTDB taxonomy): domain Bacteria; phylum Actinomycetota; class Actinomycetes; order Mycobacteriales; family Geodermatophilaceae; genus JACCQS01. Next base: position 6,042 of record JBPCOF010000097.1, on the reverse strand, counting down.
CGGCGGGCAGGCCGTCGGTGAAGCCGGCTTCATAGAGTCCTGGTCCGGACCAGCCGTCGGCCTCGGTGTTGCCCGGCGTGCAACAGCTGGTCGAACAGCACTGCGACTCGGCCGCCCTGACCTCTTTTCTGGCGGCGCCCCCGCTGACCGCGGTGGCGGCTTGGGCGTACCTGGCGCGAACCTGCTCGCGCAAGGCGACGTCGGCAGTCTGGCTCATGGCTTCTCCTCATATCGATGAACGTCTATGTCTTAAGGATCGACCATGCACGGGACATCGACAGATGTCAATACGTAAGTCAGACTGGGTCCGTGAAAGTTCTGCCGATCGTGCAATTCGACCCGATGTCGGCGATGTGTTGCGCGCCGCTGGTCCGCGAACCACTGAGCGCGGCGGCCGCAACCGAGTTGGCCCGCCGGGTCAAGGCCATCGCCGACCCCACCCGGCTGCGCCTGCTGTCCCTGGTCGCGGCCTCCGACGGCGCGGTCTGCATGTGCGATCTCATCGAGCCGGTCGGGTTGAGCCAGCCGACTGTCTCGCACCACCTCAAGATCCTGGTCGAGGGGGGACTGCTCGATCGGGACAAGCGCGGCGTGTGGGCCTACTACTCGCTGGTTCCCGGCGCCCTGGATTCGCTGTCGGCCGTACTCAGCACCCAGCCCGCATTCCCCTCATGAGCCACCGAGCAGAGCGTGCGCGGCGTTGTGCCCGCCGATGCCGCTGACCGCACCCCCGCGTACCGCACCTCCGCTGGCCGCATAGACCGACCGCGGCTCATCGGTCTCCACCCCCCAACTGCCGACCTGCGACTCGTCGGCGGCCCAGGGCCAGGACAGGTCGCCGTGGAAGATGTTGCCGCCGGGCATCGCAAGTGCGGCTTGGACATCCAGCGGCGAGGCCGCCTGTAGGCACGGGGCTCCGGCAGCGTCCAAGGCCAGGCAGTCCTCGAGCGGTTCGGCGAGGATGCCGTTCAATCCCTCGACTGCCAATCGGGTGGCCTCGGTCCGTACGACGTCGTTGTCGTGATCGAACAACGCGGTCGGCGTGTGCAGTCCGAACAGGGTCAGCGTCTGATAGCCCGCCGCCCGTTCGGACGGGCCCAGGATGGTCGGGTCGGAGAGGGAGTGGCAGTAGATCTCGAAGGGCAATGGATCGGGCAGCCGGCCGGTCGATGCAGTGGCGTACGCGGAATCTAGTTGGGTCGCAGCCTGATTGACGTGCAGCGTACCGGCGAAGGCGACGGCAGGGTCGAGTCCGGAGCGCAGCCGTGGCAACCGGGTGAGGACCATGTTGACCTTCAGCTGGGCGCCGACCGGGCGAGGTGCCGGCGTACGTCCACGCAGCGCGTCCATCACCTGTGGTGCGACGCCCGACACCACCGAGCCGGCCGAAACCGTCTGTGCCGCACCGGATTTGTCGGTCCAACTCACCTCCGCGCCCATTGCGTCCACGTCGACGGAGGTGACAGTCGCGCCGACCGTCAAGTCCGCGCCGAATCGTTGGGCCGCCTCGGCCATCGAGGCCGACACCGCACCCATCCCGCCGATCGGCAACCGCCATTGACCGGAACCGTTGCCGATCAGGTGATAGAGAAAGCACCGGTTGGCCAACCCGTCAGATGCGTGCAGGTCGGCGAAGGTCCCGATTAGCCCGTCGGTGAGCGCGACCCCACGTACGTGATCGTCGAGAAGGGACCGCCCGACGAAGTCAGCCAGCGGTAGTTCCCGCAGACCGGCGAGAACCTCCGGATCGCGTAGTCGGGACTCGATCTGCTTGGCGGTGCCAAGTGGTTCGAGCAGGGTCGGGGCGAGGTCTTGAGCGAGGGTCTCCAGCCGGGCATAGAACTCCTGCCAGGCCTCGTGGTCGGCGTCGGCACCAGTCAGCTCCAGAAACGACTGCCGAGTGCGTTCGCCGGTGGGTCGCTCCACCAACAACCCGCCGTCGCGACCATTGGCGAGCAGCGGTGTGTACGACGAGACTGTCCGGTCCACCAGCGCCACCGTCAGCCCGAGATCGGAAACGATCTGATCGGGCAGCAGGCTGACGAGGTAGGAGTACTTGGACAGCCGTACGTCCACGCCGGGAAAGATCGCCTCGCTGACCGCAGCGCCGCCGACGTACCCCAGCCGTTCCAGCACCAGGACGGACTTCCCGGCTCTGGCCAGATAGGCCGCAGCGACCAGTCCGTTGTGCCCCCCGCCGACCACAACGACGTCGTACCGGCTGGCACCCATGCTCGCCTCCGACAGATCGCGCGGCCCACCGACTCGACTCGGGGTGGCCCTAAGCCGAATGTATCGACTCGGGGACGCCCTGATTCGGCGGTACGGTGCGCCAGGTGGGCAAGGGGAGCAAGGGGAGCAAGGGGAGCAAGCAGGCGGCTACGGCGCGACAGGCGGCGATCGACCTAGCCCTGACCTATCCCCAGGCATGGCAGGACGAGCCGTGGGAGGGCGACATCGTCGTCAAGGTGCGCAAGAAGGTCTTCGTCTTCGCCGGTGCCGACCCGAGTGACACCCGGTGGCCGGTCGGGATCGGACTGAAGCTGCCGGTGTCCAAGGACGAGGCGCTGAGCCTGCCCGGCGCCACACCGAGTGGGTACGGCTTGGGCAAATGGGGCTGGGTCAACATTCGGCTCGATCAGGGAGGGGTCGACCCCGAGTTGCTCGGCGACTGGATCGAGGAGAGCTATCGGGCGGTGGCTCCGAAGACCCTCGCTGCGGGCCTCGACAAGCTGCCCGCTCGAGCTGATCAAGTCTCGAGATAGCGACGCCTAATGTGCGGCATGGCTTCTTCGATGTTCACGCTCACCCGAGGCAGCGGTTCGCCTCTGCTTCTTGTCCATGGCTTGGGGTCGTCTTCGGCCAACTGGGCACCGATTCTCGACCGGCTGGCCGCCCGCCGTAGCGTCATTGCTGTCGATCTGCCGGGCTTCGGCAAGAGCGATCCGTTGGCCGGCCCGGTCACCGTCGCGACACTGACTGACGCCGTACAGGGGTTCATCAAGGACGAAGGTCTGGCCGGGGTGGACATCGTCGGCAGCTCGATGGGTGCCCGGATGGTGCTGGAACTGGCCCGACGCGGCGTCGGTGGCAACATTGTCGCGCTGGACCCGGGAGGCTTCTGGACCGCTCGGCAACGTCGAGTCTTCGCGCTGACGATCGGTGCCTCGATCAAACTGGTCCGAAGGCTGCAGCCCGCCCTGCCCACAATCACCGGCAATCCGGTCGGACGAACTGCGCTACTGGCACAGTTCAGTGCTCATCCGTGGTCGCTGCCGGCGCCGCTGGTCCTCGCGGAACTGCGTTCCCTGGGTACCGCGGCGAGCGTGGACGAGGCGTTGCACGCTCTGGTTCACGGCCCTGACCAGTCAGGGGCACCGGCGGGGAGTACGCCCGGCGATGTGGTTATCGGCTGGGGCCGCCAGGACAGGGTCACTCTGCCCAGCCAGGCCAAGCTGGCCACCGAGCGCTTTCCGGATGCCACCCTGCACTGGTTCGACAGGTGCGGACACTTCCCGCACTGGGACCAGCCCGAGCAGACGGCCGCGCTCATCCTGGCCAACACCGGCTGAAGCTACGCACTTTCCATCGATCCGCGCACCGGGCGCATGCCGCGACCTCCTCCGGGAATCACAGGTGCAGCGAAGATCGAAGTCCCGCCCGACTCCCTCATTCCGCCAACCGGGAGCAGGGCGGGACCAAGAGCGTCCTCGATCCACCAAAGGCTGACCCACGTTGCGACCCTGAATTCCTAGCTCGTACGAGACTCGAAGTCGACCCAAAGGAGATACGAAATGTCCCGCGAGACCAACGTCGCCGCCCAAGAGAAGTTCGGCGAGGCGATCAACAGTGCCAAGTTCGAAGCGTTCGACGATGTGGTCGCACCCGACTCGGTCGACCACGACCCAGCGCCGGGGCAGGGCCCGGGACCTGCTGGCTACCGGGCCATGTTCGCCGAGCTGCGGACCGCGTTTCCGGACCTGAAGGTCGAGGTCGAACACCTGACGGCGACCGACGACGACGTCGCGCTCGCCTACACCGCAACCGGAACCCACGACGGCGAACTGCAAGGGCACGCACCCACTGGGAAGCAGGTCAGCTTCCGCGGCGTCCAGATCGGCCGGTTCGAGAACGGCAAGTTGGTCGAGCGTTGGGGCAGCAGCGATCAGCTCGGCATGCTCAGCCAGCTGGGCCTGGCCGAGTAACCGGTGTCGGCTCGACCAGAGCGGCTCAGCGGACGTCGACCAGGTCCACGACGAACACCAGCGTCTCACCGGGCTTGATCACTTTGCCGGACCCACGGTCGCCGTAGGCCATGTGCGCAGGGATCGTGAGGCGACGACGACCGCCGACCTTCATCCCGACGATTCCCTCGTCCCATCCCTTGATGACCCGCCCGACGCCGAGTTGGAAGGTCAGCGGCTGACCACGGTTCCAGGACGCGTCGAACTCCTCGCCGCCGGAATGAGTCACTCCGACGTAGTGGGCCTGGATGTGGGACCCACTGACTGCCTTGGCGCCGTCGCCGACGACCAGGTCCTGGATCTGTAGATCCGCCGGCGGTGGACCCTCAGGTGGGTCGACGTCTGGGCGGGTCAGTTCGCTCACGTGTGGGGCTCGCAATCTTGGTTGTCGACGACGCCGGTCACCGAGCATTGTGCCTGGCCGTGCGCGATCATGGAGCTGTGCCCACGACATGCCGTACGGAGGGCTCCAGTCCCGAGGAGACCTGATGCGGCGAAAGTGGCGGAGGCGGTGAAGGTCGAGCCGCCAACCCTCGCCTTCGCCAGCGCCGCGGAGTTCGAAACGTGGGTGGCTGAGCATCGCGACGATCCGGTCGGGCTTTGGCTGCGAATCGCCAAGAAGGGTTCCGGCATCGAATCGGTGAGTTACGACGAGGCGCTCAAGGTCGCCCTGTGTTACGGCTGGATCGACGGGCAGAAACGCAAGGGCGACGACAAAACCTGGAAGCAACGCTTCTGTCCCCGTCGGCCGCGCGGTGTCTGGTCCAAGCGCAATGTCGGTTTCGTGACCGAACTGACCGAGGCCGGCCTGATGCAGCCGGAGGGGCTCGCCGAGGTGGAGTTGGCCAAGGCAGACGGGCGGTGGGCCAAGGCCTATGAAGGCTCGGCGAAAGCTGTTGTCCCGGACGACCTCCGCAGCGCGCTGGACGCCTTACCCGCCGCCGCGCTTGCCTTTTCGGGTCTGAGCTCGACCAACCGGTACGCGATTCTCTACCGCGTACAGGAAGCCAAGCGGGCGGCGACGCGGGCGCGGCGGATCGCCCAGTTCGTCGAGATGTTGGCCGAGGGGCGTACGCCGTACCCGCAGGGCGTCCTCGGCCCGAAAGGCTGACCGCGTCATGGGCGCGAAGAAGCAGGACGGGCCCAAGGCCGAGCCGCCCACGCTCGCCTTCGCCAGCGCCGACGAGTTCGAAGCATGGGTGGCCGAGCACCGCGACGACCCAGTCGGGATGTGGCTGCTGATCGCCAAGAAAGGTTCCGGCATCGAGTCGGTGACTTACGCCGGGGCGCTTCAGGTTGCGCTGTGCTACGGCTGGATCGACGGGCAGGCCCGCAAGGGTGACGACGATACGGCCTACCGGCAACGCTTCTGTCCACGACGTCCGCGCAGCGTCTGGTCAAAGCGAAACGTGGGGTACGTCGCCGCACTCACCGAAGCCGGCCGGATGCGGCCGGAGGGCATGGCCGAAGTGGAACGGGCCAAGGCTGACGGGCGGTGGGCCAGGGCTTACGACGGGCCGGCCAAAGCCGAGGTACCGGCCGATCTGCAGGCCGCACTCGGCGCCGTACCCGCTGCTGCCCTTGCCTTTTCGGGATTGAAGTCGACGGACCGGTACGCAATTCTCTACCGCGTACAAGACGCCAAGCGGGACGAGACCCGAGCGCGGCGGATCGCCCAGTTCGTCGAGATGCTGGCCGACGGCGGTAAGCCCTAGCCGGTCCGAACGGTTCCGAGCCGACGGAACTGGAACGTTCCCGCACCAGCGGGCGTCTCATCGCCGGTGAGCGGCAGTCGGTC
>JBPCOF010000065.1:0-9418 GCA_051000515.1 Geodermatophilaceae bacterium | reverse complement strand
TGGTGTGATCAGCCGAAGGTCTTGCCGCCGCGTGCAGTGATCCAGGCCTTCGACTGTGGGTTCACGAGGAACACGATGATGAGGATCGGGAAGATGAAGCTGATCAGCGAGGATGCCTGGAAGTAGACGAGCATCGAGATGAGATTGATCACGATCGATGCCGCGGCCAACCCGAGCAGGATGACGAAGTTCTTGCCCTGCAGAGCTTGGACACCGCCATAGATGAGGCCGATGGACAGCACCAGGCCGATGACGACGAAAATGACCAGCGAGCTGGGGACGCCGAAACTCCCGATCACGCTGAACGCCAGCAGGTTCCCGATCAGACCCAGACCGCCCGAGATGAACGCAAGGACCGCCGCAGCGGTGACCATCCCAGGACGGCTCTGGCTCGGCGCTGCTCCGTACCCGGCCGGCGGCGCGGAGGGATAAGAGCCCTGCTCGCCATAGGCAGGCTGAGCCTGCTGCCCGTAGGCGGGCGGAGCCGACTGGCCGTACCCGGCTGACCTGGAGTCCGGAAAGTTACCCGAGGGCGGCTGGGATTGGCCGTATTGTGGCTGACCGTACGGTGGTTGAGAACTGGGGTCCGTGGCGCCTGGCTGGGTCATGGAAGCCTTTCCCTGAATAGTGTGCTGCGAAGTGTTGGGCAGCGGCCCGTGAAGGTCAAGTGCCTAGGTTGTGTGCCGCAGAGCACAGCCACGAGTTCTTCTAGGCTGGTGTCGTGTCTGCCGCCCCGCGTCCCGTTGTCTTGATCGCCGAAGAACTCGCTCCCCGAGTCGTGGAGTTGCTCGAGCCCGACTTCGAACTGCAGCACGTCGACGGCACTGACCGGCCGGCTCTACTGGCCGCCCTCCGAGATGCCTCCGGCGTCTTGGTGCGCAGCGCTACCAAGATCGACGCAGAAGCCCTCGGCGCTGCCCCGCGCTTGCGGGTGGTCGCCCGCGCCGGGATCGGACTGGACAACGTCGACGTGACGGCTGCGACCAGCCGCGGTGTCCTGGTGGTCAACGCGCCGCTGTCCAACATCTGGTCGGCGGCCGAGCACGCGGTCGCGCTGTTGCTCGCCACGGCGCGGCAGATCCCGGCCGCGGACGCTTCGCTGCGGGCCGGTACCTGGAAGCGGTCATCCTTCAGCGGCGTCGAGATCGCCGACAAGACCGTCGGTGTCCTCGGCTTGGGGCGAATCGGGTTGCTCTTCGCTGCGCGGATGAAGGCGTTCGAGGCGCGGGTCATTGCCTTCGACCCCTATATCCAGCCCGGGCGTGCCACCCAACTCGGCGTACATCTGGTCTCGCTCGAGGAGTTGTTGCGCGAGAGCGACTTCATCTCGATCCACCTGCCCAAGACCGCTGAGACCATCGGACTTCTCGGGGCGAAGGAACTCGGGGCCACCAAGCGCGGGACCATCCTGGTGAACGCCGCTCGTGGTGGCCTGGTCGACGAGCAGGCGCTGCTGGAAGCCCTGCGGTCGGGTCACCTGGGCGGCGCCGGTATCGACGTGTACGACACCGAACCGTGCACCGACAGCCCGTTGTTCGCCCTCCCCAACGTCGTGGTCACCCCGCACCTTGGGGCCTCGACCGCGGAAGCACAGGACAAGGCCGGTGTGGCCGTGGCCAAGTCGGTGCGGCTGGCCCTGCAGGGTGACTTCGTCCCGGATGCGGTCAACGTGCAGGCCGGCGGCGTGGTCGCCGAGGAGGTCCGTCCGGGCCTGTCCCTGGCCGAGAAGTTGGGTCGGATCTTCACCGCGCTGGCCGGCGGTATCCCGCCACGGCTGTCGGTCGAGGTCCGCGGTGACATCGTCGAACACGACGTCAGCGTTCTGCAGTTGGCCGCGCTCAAGGGCATCTTCACCGACGTCATCGAGGAACAGGTCACGTTCGTCAATGCCCCGCTACTGGCCAGGGATCGCGGCCTGGAAGTCGACCTGGTGACCGATCCGATCAGCGAGGACCATCGAAACGTCACCACCCTGCGTGGCGTGATGGCCGATGGTCGTGAAATCTCGGTGTCGGGCACCGTGACCGGCCCGCGGCTGGTGGAAAAGCTCACCGAGGTGGTCGGCTTCGAGGTGGACCTGCGGCCCGAGGGCTATCTGTTGTTCTTCCGCTACGACGACCGGCCCGGTGTGGTCGGGGCGATGGGCGCCCTGCTCGGCGATGCTGAGATCAACATTGCCGGAGCGCAGGTCAGCCGTGCCGATGCCGGGGGGGAGGCACTCATGGCGATCACCACCGATTCCGAGGTCGCCCCGGAACTGCTGGCCACGATTGCCGAGCGGATCGGCGCCCGCGATGCTCGGCTGGCCAATCTGACCGGCTAGGCAGCGCAGCCTATTTCCGGCTGACTTGCGTGATCGCTGGCTTAAGGCCCCACCTTCAGTTAGGTTTTCGTCGGTGCGTCAGTGGTGACGCAAGGCGAAGGAGCCCATTAAGCATGCGCAATCAGTTCACAATGCCCGTAGGACGCCGGACGAAGGGCGTTCTGGCGGCGACCGTCTTGGCGATGTTGACCGTTGCAGTCGCGCCCGTGTCCAGCGCGTTGGCGGCACCGGAGGTTCCGGATCTGACGGCTGGTGGGCCGCTGAGCACAGAACGGGTTTCGGTGCCCAAGGCGGCAACAAGCCGACTGGCTCAGAGTGACCCGTCGGTGTTGGAGGCCGCAGGCACGGAGATCACCGCCGTTGTGGTCAAACTCGACTACGACTCCCTCGCCACCTACGAAGGCGATCTGCCCGGCTACGCGGCCACCAGCCCCTCGGTCACCAACGCGCCCTTCGATCGTGGCAGCCAAGCGGCCCGCCGATACGAAGGCCTCATTGCTGGCATCGAGAGCGGGTTCGTCGCAGCGCTGCGGGCAGCCGTTCCGGGCGCCGTGGTGGGCCGGCAATTGCGCACCGTCTATGGCGGAGTTGCGCTCACGCTGCCCGCGAACCGGGCAGGTGACCTCCTGGCGCTCCCCGGTGTCGTGGCCGTGCAGCGTGACAGCCTGGCGCAGCCGCTGACCGACTCCAGCCCGGAGTTCATCGGGGCAACGACGATTTATGACGCGTTGGGTTCGGACACCACCGCTGGTGAAGGCGCGATCATCGGCGTCCTCGACTCCGGCGCCTGGCCCGAGCACCCCTCTTACGTCGACCCCGGAATCAACCCCCCGCCAGCGCGCGGTGATGGCGAAGCACGGGTGTGCGACTTCGGCGACAACCCGTTGACCGAAGCCACCGACCCCTTCGTATGCAACGACAAGTTGATCTCCGGTGAGCCCTTCCTGGAAAGTTACAACGCAGTCGTGGGCGGCGAGGTCTATACGACCGCACGCGACAGCAACGGACACGGCACGCATACGTCGACCACAGCAGGCGGCGCCCCCGTCGCCAACGCAATCGTGCTCGGCGTCGATCGTGGCGCGATCAACGGCATCGCTCCCGGAGCCCACATAGCGGTGTACAAGGTCTGTGGCGCCCAGGGCTGCTTCAGCTCCGACTCCGCCGCGGCCGTCGGCCGTGGAATCGAAGATGGCATCGACGTGATCAACTTCTCGATCTCCGGCGGAACCAACCCCTACTCGGATCCGGTTGAGTTGGCGTTCCTGGACGCCTATGCCGCGGGAGTATTCGTGTCCGCCTCGGCTGGGAACGACGGCCCCGGTGCGGGCACGGTCAATCACGTCGGCCCATGGCTGACCAGCGTCGCGGCCTCCACCCAGGAGCGAGCCTTCGAGTCGACGCTCACCGTCACCGGCACGACCGGCACCTTCACCGATACCGGTGCCTCCATCACCGCCGGGGCGGGCCCAGCACCTGTGGTCCTCGCGTCCGATGCGCCGTACAGCGACGCGCTCTGCACCACGCAGGCTCCGGAGGGATTGTTCGCCGGCAAGATCGTCGCCTGCGAGCGCGGCACCAACGCCCGAGTGGAGAAGGGCTACAACGTCGATCAGGGCGGGGCGGAGGGCATGATCCTCTACAACCCGACCCTGGCCGACATCGAGACCGACAACCACTGGTTGCCGACCGTGCACTTGGCCGACGGCACCGACTTCCTGGCCTTCATGGCCGCCAATCCGAACGCCACCGCTACCTTCACCGCCGGCCAGAAGGCCACCGCTCAAGGTGATGTCATGGCGTCCTTCTCCTCGCGTGGTCCCGGGGGGGACTTCCTCAAGCCCGATGTCACCGCTCCAGGTGTCCAGATTCTCGCGGGGCACACTCCGACGCCGGAGAGCATTCTCGAGGGCCCCCCGGGCCAGTTGTTCCAAGCCATTGCGGGCACGTCCATGTCCTCCCCGCATGTCGCGGGATCTGCGGCGCTGCTCGTCGCCCTGCACCCGGACTGGACACCAGGACAGATCAAGTCGGCTCTGATGACCACCGCCACGACGGAGGTCGTCAAGGAAGACACGACCACGCCGGCTGACCCGTTCGACTTCGGCGCCGGCCGGATCGATCTGACCCGCGCCGGTGACCCGGGTCTGACCTTCGACGAGAGAGCGCGGGCGTTCACCCGCTCGTCCACTGATCCCGGTAGCCGCATCGACCTCAATATCCCGTCCGTGAATGCACCGCTGGTCCCGGGTGTCGTCACGACGGTCCGGACAGCCACCAACGTCACTGCCTCAACGCTGAGCTATCAGGTGTCCGCGACGGCGCCTTCCGGTGCCACCATCACCGTGAGCCCGTCAGAGTTCACCGTTGCTCCCGGCGAGTCGGTGCGCATTCGGATCACGATCAGGGCCATCAATCTGGCTCCCGGTCAGTATTTCGGTGAGGTCGACCTGAACGAGGCCGGTGGCGACCGCGACCTGCACCTGCCGGTGGCGTTCAGCCCCGGCCAGGGCGCGGTCACCCTCACCACTGAGTGCGTTCCGGACGCGATCGCGTTTCTGCGGGACGCGTCGACCTGCACCGTCGAGGCTGAGAACACCGGCTTCGAGCCGACTCGGGCCGACCTCGGCTCGACCGTGTCCGACAACTTGGTGATCACGTCGATCAGCGGTGCCGACCGGGTCGGTCCACGGGCCGTGAGGTTGCCGAATCAGCAACTCGGCGGCGTGGAGCCAGGTAGCCCCACGATCGGTCCCGGAGAGCTGTTCGGCTATCTGCCGTTGGCGGACTTCGGCGTCGCCCCAGCTGCGATCGGGGATGAGGATGCGCTGAACTTCGATGTCCCGGAGTTCAACTACGCGGGCGAGACCTACCAGACAATAGGTGTCACCTCGAACGGATATGCGGTGGTCGGCGGGGCTGAAGGTGCCGACATCCAGTTCGAGCCGCAGGACCTGCCCGATCCGGTACGGCCGAACAACGTGCTCGCGCCGTACTGGACGGACCTGGACGGCGGTGAGGCTCCCGGTATCTACGCGGCGGAGATCAGCGACAGCGAGACCGGCGAGTCCTGGTTCGCCGTCGAGTGGCAGGTCAACGTGTACGGCACCGACGAGCTGAAGGTCTTCCAGCTGTGGATCGGGCTCAACGGGACCGAGGACATCACCTTCGCCTATGACCCGACGAATCTCCCTGGGGATCCGGGAGCCGGCGGCCTGACCGTCGGGGCGGAGAACGTCAACGGCAGCGCCGGAGACCAGATCGAGGGCGTACCTACCGAGGACCTGCGGGTGAACAGCATCGCTGGAACCCCCGGAGGCGTAGCGTCGTATCAGTTCCAGGTCCGCGGAATCGGACTGGGCACCGGCAGGGTGACCACCGTGATGGTGTCCCCAGCCGTCCCAGGAGCGACCGTCGACGTGGAGACCATCGACATCAGGCTCCGCTAGGCATTGCGGCTGGCGGGAGGGGGCCTTCCTCCACTCAACCCGCCGGCTTACGAGAGGTCCTGTGGCAGATTTGCCACGGGACCTCTCGTGTCCAGTGGCGGGTCGCTCAGCTGGTCGTCTCCGCCGCGGGAACGACGATCAATGTCCGGCGCAACCAGACCGAGCTGGCAGCCGACCGTGCGGTGGGCGGACCCAAGGGCATCCTGGTCATCCATTCGCACAACTCGACGGCCTCCGGGGCGGGCTCAGACGGTTGCGATACCTGGGGTGACCTAGGCCAGTAGTGACCCTGGGCAGCAGTTGGGCCCCGTCAACGGCCCTCGAATCGAGCACTGGTTCGAGGGCCGTTCGGCGTCTTCTAGGCTGGGCTCCATGCAGATCGCGGTCATCGGTGGCGACGGAATCGGACCGGAGGTCACCGCCGAGGCACTCAAGGTCTTGGCGGCTGCAGTCCCAGAGCTGCGGGCCACGCAATTCGATCTCGGGGCGGCACGGTGGAGTCGCACCGGAGAACTGCTGCCGGACTCCGTGCTCGAGGACCTCGGCGCCCACGACGCGATCCTGTTGGGAGCCATTGGCGACCCGAGCGTTCCCAGCGGAATCCTGGAACGCGGGCTGCTGTTGCGGCTGCGCTTCGCTCTGGACCACCACGTGAATCTGCGCCCGGTACGACTGCTACCCGGGGTGATCGGGCCGCTTAGGGGCAATCCAGCGATCGACATGGTCGTGGTGCGAGAGGGCACTGAAGGCCCGTACACCGGTAACGGCGGGGTCATGCGGGTCGGCACTGCGTACGAGATCGCCACCGAGGTCAGCGTGAACACGGCCTACGGCGTACAGCGGGTCGTCCGGGATGCCTTCGAACGAGCCCACGCCCGTCCGCGGCGCCACCTGACCCTGGTCCACAAGACGAATGTGCTGACTCACGCGGGGGCGTTGTGGTCCCGCACCGCCAAGGAGGTCAGCCGGGACTTTCCCGACGTCACGCTGGCCTACCAGCACGCGGACGCAGCGACCATGTTCTTCGTGACCGACCCGGGACGCTTCGACGTCGTGGTCACCGACAACCTGTTCGGTGACATCCTGACCGACCTCGGCGCGGCCATCACCGGCGGAATCGGTCTCGCGGCTAGTGCGAATCTGGACATGACCCGGCAGAACCCGAGCATGTTCGAGCCGGTTCATGGGTCGGCACCCGACATCGCGGGTACGGGGACGGCCGACCCGACCGCGGCCATCTTGTCTGCCGCGCTGCTGCTCGATCATCTGGGTCGCGCCGCTGCGGCCAAGTGCGTCGAGGCAGCCGCGGCCCACGACCTGGCGACCCGCGATCCGGCCGAGCCGGCAATCACCGCCGGGATCGGCGACCGGATCGCCGCAACAGTCAGAGCGAACCGGGCCAGTGCGTCGGCTGGGTAGCGAACCGGACCTTTGCCGCGGTCCTCGCACCTGGTTTACTTCTCGGTGATGTCAAGCTTGCTGGTCATTATCAGCTAGCGCGCCCGCCAATCCGGCCTGCGCGCAGACCTCCCGTGCCAAACGGGGGGTCTTTTTTCTTGCCCGCGCGCACCAGCCGGCCCGTCGTTGCACCACCCGCGCACCACTGAAAGAGAGGATCCGCGATCATGAGCCCACCATCCCCGCCTCGTCAGCCCCAGACCTTGCCCGACGACTCATTCCACGTCTTCGACACGACGCTGCGCGACGGCGCGCAGCGCGAGGGCATCACCTACTCGGTCAACGACAAACTGGCTGTGGCCCGACTTCTCGACGACGTCGGTGTCGGCTTCATCGAAGGTGGCTGGCCGGGCGCGATGCCCAAGGACACCGAGTTCTTCGACCGTGCCCACGACGAGCTGGATCTTCGCCACGCGCAACTGGTTGCCTTCGGGTCGACGCGCAAGGCTGCGGTGGACGTACGCACTGACAAGCAGGTCCAGGCGCTGCTCGCCGCCAACACCCCCGTCGTGTGCCTGGTGGCCAAGTCCGACATACGGCACGTCAAGCGCGCGTTGCGGACCACTCTCGAGGAGAACCTCGCGATGGTCCGTGACACCGTTGAGTACCTGGTCGGGGAGGGCCGCCGGGTCTTCCTCGACTGTGAGCACTTCTTCGACGGGTACGCCGTCGATCCGGACTACGGACTCCGAGTTCTGGACGCGGCTTTTCGCGGCGGCGCCGACGTCGGCGTCCTGTGTGACACCAACGGTGGTTCGTTGCCGATGGGGCTCGGTCGGATCGTTGCTGACATCAAGCAGCGCGGCGGGTTTCGCCTCGGCATCCACTGTCAGGACGACACTTGGTGCGCGGTGGCCAACACCCTCGCCGCGGTGGAGGCCGGCGTCACCCACGTACAGGGCACAGCCAACGGGTACGGCGAACGTGCCGGTAACGCCGATACCTTTGCCATCATCGCCGGGCTGGTGACCAAGATGGACCGCCCGGTGGTGCCGCCGGAATGTTTGACCGAGCTGGTCCGGGTCTCGCATGCCATCGCCGAGCTCGCCAACATCGCTCCGAACACCCACCAGCCCTATGTCGGCTCCTCCGCCTTCGCGCACAAGGCGGGGTTGCACGCCAGCGCGATCAAGGTCTCGCCCGGCTTGTACAACCACCTCGACCCCGAGGTTGTCGGCAACGACATGCGGATACTGGTGACCGAGATGGCCGGGCGGGCCAGCATCGAGCTCAAGGGCAAGGAACTCGGCGTCGACCTCGAGGGGTACGGCGATGCGGTCGGCCGGGTGGTCGACCGGGTCAAGGTCCTGGAGGCCGAGGGCTGGTCCTTCGAGGCCGCGGACGCCTCCTTCGAGCTTCTGCTGCGTTCCGAGATGGGGGCCGAGACGGGTTCGGGGGTGGATGGCGGCGTACGGCCGATCTTCGAGCTGGAGTCCTATCGGGTCATCGTCGAGCACCGTCCCAGCGCGGATGCGGGAAACGGCTCGGTGATCAGCGAGGCGACAGTGAAGCTGTTGGTGAATGGGGATCGGATCATCGCCACCAGGGAAGGAAACGGTCCGGTCAACGCGTTGGACTCGGCTCTGCGCTCGGCGCTCACCCGGCCCTATCCGCAGCTGGCCCATCTGGAACTGGCCGACTACAAGGTGCGCATCCTGGAAGGCAAGCACGGCACGGATGCGGTGACACGGGTCCTGATCGAGACCACCGACGGGACCTCGGCATGGACCACGGTCGGCGTACACGGCAACGTGATCGAGGCGTCCTGGCACGCGCTCGTGGACGCGCTCACCTTCGGCCTACGGCACCGGGCCGTAGCCGGATCGCTCCCATCGGACTGAAGGACCCCTTGTGCCAAACCTATTAGCACAAGGACGCCTTGTGCTAAACCGGAAGGTGCGATTCGGGGTGGGTAGATTGGGTGGCGATGCGTATCGTTCGGTTCGCCCACGCCCAAGGAATGTCGTTCGGCACGGTTGAGTCCGATGGCAATCTCGCCCAGATCGAAGGTCACCCGTTCGGCTCCATCGTCTACACCGGTGCCCGCTTCGATCCCGGTGATGTCCGGCTGCTCTCACCGATCCTGCCCAGCAAGGTGATCGGCGTGGGTCGCAACTACGCCGACCATGCCGCGGAGATGGGCGGCGATGTCCCGACCGAGCCGATGATCTTCCTGAAGCCCTCGACG
>JBPCOF010000138.1:0-11420 GCA_051000515.1 Geodermatophilaceae bacterium | reverse complement strand
GCAGCGCATGCGGCGGGTTCGGGACCGTCATCCCGCATCCCTGCCAGGCCTGCGGCGGCGACGGTCGGGTGCGCAGCCGCCGGACGATCACGGTCAAGGTGCCGGCCGGCGTCGAGGACGGCATGCGGATCCGGCTGTCGGGTCAGGGCGAGATCGGTCCTGGCGGCGGTCCGGCCGGCGACCTGTATGTGGAGATCCATGAGCGAGATCACGACATCTTCACCCGCGAAGGCTCCGACCTGCATTGCCGGGTCAGCCTGCCCATGACCGCGGCGGCGCTCGGGACCACCCTGTCCCTGTCCACCCTGGACGGCGATCAGGAGATCGAGATCCGGCCCGGGACCCAGTCCGCCTCGGTGCTGACCCTGCGCGCAGCCGGGGTGCCGAAACTCCGGGCCACCGGCCGTGGTCACCTGTATGTCCACGTCGAAGTGCTGACCCCCACCCGGCTCGATCCCGAGCAGGAGGAGATCCTGCGCAAGCTGGCAGCACTGCGCGACGAGGAACGGCCCGTCTCGACCCGGGCCGGAGGTAGCGGGCTCTTCTCCCGGGTACGGGATGCCTTCAACGGCCGCTGACCTGCGTGATGCCACGGCCCTACGGTGGCGTCATGACTGAACCTGACTGTCTGTTCTGCAAGATCGTCGCCGGAGACATCCCTGCCGATGTCGTCCACGAGACCGCAACCACGCTGGGCTTCAGAGACCTGCAGCCCCAGGCCCCCGTACACGTCATGGTTATCCCGAAACAGCACCAGCCCACGGCTGCTGCGCTCGTGGAGACCGATCCGACGCTGCTTGCCGAGGTGATTGCGGCGGCTCGCGATGTGGCGGTCTCCGAGGGCATTTCCGAGAGCGGATACCGGCTGGTGGTCAACACTGGTGCCGACGCCCACCAGAGCGTCTTCCACGTGCATGTCCACGTTCTCGGTGGTCGCTCGATGGGATGGCCTCCCGGCTGATCAGGGGTGCAACACCGAAACCGAGCCGACGAAGTCGCGCTGCCGGGTAAACTCGACATCGTCCGATCTGTTCCCAGGCATGGAAAGCAGGGCCGCAGCACCGTTGCCGACCGTCCCGCACAGTCCCGAGAGTCAGACCAGTACGCCTTCCGCGGCCACTCCGCAGACAACGACCACCCCGCTCGGCGGCCCGCCGCTGCCCCCGACGGCGGTCTCGGCGACTACGATCGTGGTTCCGCCGTCGCTGCCGATGGTCAGCCTGCTGGGCTCGGGCGATGAGATCCTCCGGTTGGTCGAGCGCGAACTGCGAGCCCATGTCCTGGTCCGTGGCAACGAAATCATCATCACCGGGTCCCCGGCCGACAACGCCTTCGCGGTACGCGTCTTCGATGAATTGATCGCTCTCGTCGGCCAAGGTGGGCACCTGCGTCCCGATGCCGTCTCCCAGGCGTTGCACATGCTGCGCAACGGCGCGACCGAGCGTCCGGCCGATGTACTCAGCTTGAACATCCTGTCCCGCCGGGGACGCACGATCCGGCCCAAGACGCTGAACCAGAAGCGGTACGTCGATGCCATCGACGAACACACGATCGTCTTCGGGATCGGCCCCGCGGGCACGGGAAAGACCTACTTGGCCATGGCCAAAGCGGTCCAGGCTCTCCAGGCAAAACAGGTGAACCGGATCATCCTGACCCGACCAGCTGTCGAGGCAGGCGAGCGGCTCGGATATCTCCCCGGAACGCTCTACGACAAGATCGACCCGTACCTACGGCCGCTGTACGACGCGCTGCACGACATGATCGACCCTGACTCGATTCCCCGGTTGACCCAGGCCGGGACGATCGAGGTCGCTCCGCTGGCCTACATGCGCGGCCGTTCGCTCAACGACGCATTCATCGTCCTGGACGAGGCCCAGAACACCACGCCCGAGCAGATGAAAATGTTCCTCACCCGGCTCGGATTCGGTTCGAAGATGGTCGTCACCGGTGATGTGACCCAGGTCGACCTCCCCGGCGCGCAGCGCAGCGGGCTGCGTGTCGTCCAGTCGATCCTGGACGACGTCGACGACGTCGCCTTCACCCACCTGAGCAGCGTCGACGTGGTGCGCCATCGACTGGTCGGCCACATCGTCGATGCCTATGCCCGCTTCGACGCCGAGCAGACCGACAGCCCACTGACCGGTCTGTCTTACCCCAGCCACGGCGAGCATCGGGCTCCGCCCGTGGAAGGTCGATCGGCCGGTCCACGTGCGGCCCGGCGTGCCGACACAGAGCGCCCGGATTCCTCCGTGCGTCGCGGCGCCGCTCCGCCTCGTCGATAACGGACTCGACGCCACCGTGTCCGTCGACATCGCCAACGAATCCGACATCCCGATCGACGAGGTGTCCCTTGCTGGCCTGTGCCGTTTTCTGCTCGGCGAGCTCGATGTCAACCCGTTGGCGGAACTGTCGGTGCTCCTCATCGACGTCGATTACATGGCCAGCCTGAACGAGAAGTGGATGGACTCCTCGGGTCCCACCGACGTACTGGCCTTCCCCATGGACGAGTTGGACACCGCCCGCCGTCCTGACGAGTCCGATCCCAGCCCCTCCCTGCTGGGTGATGTCGTGCTCTGCCCGGCGGTGGCGATCAAGCAGGCCTCGGCAGCCGGGCACAGCTTCGATGCCGAGCTGCACCTGCTCACGACCCACGGCGTCTTGCATCTGCTGGGTTACGACCATGGCGAAACCGACGAGGAGCGCGAGATGTTCGCCGTGCAGCGGCGGCTGCTCGAGGCTTGGCGCAAGCACCGCACCGAGGGCGAGAACCCGGCATGAGTTCGACCCAGGTCACCCTTCTGATCGTCGCCGCCCTGTTGGTCCCGCTGGCCGGCCTGTTCGCCGCCGTCGACGCGGCCATCGGACATGTCTCCCAAGCGCGAGTGTCCGAGCTTCGACGAGACGGGACCCCCCGGGCCGAGATACTGGAACGAGTCCTCGACGACCGGGCCCGGCACATCTCGCTCCTGTTGTTGTTGAGAGTCCTTTGTGAGCTCTTCGCGGCGGTCCTGATAACCACCGTGTTGGTCCAGCTGTGGGGGGTCGGCTGGAGGTCGGTACTGGTCGCCGGCTTCGTGATGACGGTCGTCAGCTTCGTTCTCATCGGCGTCGGACCGCGCACGATCGGGCGCCAGCACGCCTACGGGGTCGCGCTGCGCACTGCCGGCCTGACCCGGGCGCTGCGGGCCATCTTCGGCCCGGTGACCAACCTGCTCATCTTGCTCGGCAACGCGCTCACCCCCGGTCGTGGCTTTCGCGAAGGCCCGTTCTCGAGCGAGGTGGAGTTGCGAGAGTTGGTCGACCTCGCCGAGGCCCGCGGAGTCGTCGAGCACGGCGAGCGCAACATGATCCACTCGGTCTTCGAACTCGGTGACACGATCGCCCGCGAAGTGATGGTGCCCCGCCCGGACGTCGTCTGGATCGAAGCACAGAAGACCGTGCGTCAAGCGCTCGCACTGGCCCTGCGCAGCGGCTTCTCGCGAATTCCCGTGGTGGGCAACAACATCGACGACATCGTCGGCATCGTCTACCTCAAGGATCTGGTTCGCCGTACCCACGGATCTGATGACGGTGCCGGTTCACAACTGGTCGAGGAGCTCATGCGGCCGCCGTCGTTCGTGCCTGAGTCGAAGCCGGTCGATGAATTGTTGCGGGAAATGCAGGCCCGCCGGATCCACATGGCCGTCGTCGTCGACGAGTACGGCGGTACCGCCGGCCTGGTGACGATCGAGGACATCCTCGAAGAAATCGTGGGAGAGATCACCGACGAGTACGACACAGATCAGCGCCCTTCTGTCGAGCAACTCCCGGACGGTTCGATGCGGGTCACCTCGCGGCTGCCTGTCGACGATCTGGCTGAGCTGTTCCACGTCGAGTTCCCTGACGAGGACGACATCGACACCGTCGGTGGCCTGCTGGCTCGTGAGCTCGGTCGGGTACCGATCCCAGGTTCCCAGGCCACCTACGCCGGTCTGTCGCTGACGGCCGAGAGCACTGAGGGACGCCGCAATCGGATCGACACCTTGCTCGTCTCGCGGTTGCCGGCGGCTGGGAGCCTGGCGAAGGAAGCCGCCCTGGCACATGAGTAGTGAGCCGCAGGTGGGCCTGGAGCCCGACGATGCGAAGTTGATCGTGCTGGCTCGCGCGGCCCGCAATCGGACCGGTGCCAACGAGGGAGCGGCGGTCCGTGATCAGGACGGCCGAACCTATGCTGCTGCGACAGTGGCACTACCAACCCTGCGGTTGTCCGCGCTGCAAGCCGCCGTCGCCTCGGCTGCGTCCAGTGGGGTCACGACGCTCGAGGCCGCAGCCGTCGTGTCGGCAGCCGAGGCAGCCGATGGCGACGGCATATCGGCCGTACGCGACCTGTCAACCTCCGCTTCGATCTTTCTGGCCGGCACCGACGGCATCCTGCTGAGCACTGATCGCGGCAGCGACACATGACAAGTCGATCAGCTCGGGCGGCCGGTGCAGCCGACTCGCCACCACCTCTCAGCGGACCGAAGGAATGAGTCCATGACTCAGCCGCCCTGCGGACCCACCCAGCCGCCGCCAGGGCTACGGCCAAGCCGCTGCATACGGCCAACCATTCTCGACCCAGCCCTACGGCGGGCAGCCCTACGCAGGCCTTCGCCGACGAGTTCTTCCTGACCCTCGGGGCCACGGCGATCATCTCAGCGACTGTCTCGGATGCCTACGGGCACAGCAGTCATGACGACATCATCCTCGATGTGCAAACCGACACCGGGTCGACCGAAGTGCTCCTGGCTGTCATCGAGGACGCCGGATCGCTCAAGGTCTTCGACTTCTCCTAGATCTGGGCCGCTTCAGTGCGGGTCGGACATCGGGCGCCCGAGCAGGGCGGTACCGAAGGCCTCGGGATCGCCGACCCAGACCTGAAACGCCCGCAGCGTTGCCTCGACGTCCAGGTACAGGACGCTGACTCGTCGGCGTCCCGGCCACCAACCCCCCTTCAGTTTGGCCTTGGGCCAGTCTCCTGGCACGCCGTGCCGCACCTCACGTACGGCGAAAAGCGGAACGAATCCGAAGCTGGACACCTGGCGCAGGCCGGCGATGTCGAAGCTGATGCCGGAATTGCTGACTGTCACGCGGTAGGTCGAGACGGCAAAGACCACGGCCGCCAACAGGAGCGCGAAGCCTAGCGCGCGCCCGACCGTAGCCCCTTGGCCGACTTGCAACCCGGCGTAAGCGGGCACAGCCACTGCCAAGAGACCCCGGACGGTGCGGCTGGCCGGCAGGAGTTGGGCATATCGCAGTGCAGCGGGCAGCTTGGTGACCGATCGCTTCCTCCGGTGCGGGAACACGAAGGAAAAGGCGTTGATCTGGCGTAGGTGGGCATCGCGCGTCGACGACCAACGCCGGCCAAGTGCGGAGGAGCCACCGGCAGACGGTCCGTCCTGAGCCGGCCGTCGCTGTGCCACATCGATGATTCTTACCCGATCACCGGCGCCACCGTGTGGGCAATGGGAGGCTGAGCGGTATGCGCAGCGGCTTCGGGTGCTTGGTGGGGCGGCCCAATACGGGAAAGACGACTCTGACCAATGCCGTGGTCGGCACCAAGATCGGGATCATCAGCGATCGGCCGCAGACCACGCGGCACGCGATTCGAGGCATCGTCCATCGCCCGCAAGCTCAGCTGGTTCTCGTCGACACTCCTGGGCTGCACAAGCCGAGAACGGTTCTGGGGCAACGACTCAACGACGTCGTACGCACGACCTTGGCGGGTGTGGACATTGTCGTGTGGTGTGTCCCGGCCAACGAGAAGATGGGGCCGGGGGACCGGTTCATCGCTCGAGAGCTGCGCCAGCTGCGCGGCACGTCGCTGATCGTGGCGGTGACCAAGACCGATCTGGCCAAGCCCGATCAGGTCGCCGGCCAACTCCTTGCGGCCAGCGCCGAGATCGACGCGGCGCACTACGTGCCACTCAGCGCCAAATCCGGTGCCGGCGTGGACACGTTGCTGGACCTGCTGATGGATGCACTGCCCACCGGCCCGGCGCTCTATCCGGAGGGGACGCTGACCGACGAGCCGGAGAAGGTGCTCGTCGCGGAGTTGATCCGCGAGGCCGCTCTGTCTGATCTCGACCAGGAGTTGCCGCACTCGGTCGCCGTCACCGTGGAAGAACTGACGCCGCGGGAGAACAGCGACCTCGTGGACATCCAGGCCGTCCTCTACGTCGAGCGGGCGAGCCAGAAACCGATCCTGTTGGGGCGTCGGGGCGAGCGGATCAAGTCCATCGGCACCCGGGCGCGCACCCAGATCGAGGCTCTGCTCGGGAGTCGCGTCTATCTCGACCTGCATGTCAAGGTGCTCGGCGAATGGCAGGACGATCCGAAGAAACTTCAGCGGCTGGGCTTCTGACCGCAACGGGCCTGTCGTTCGGCGATGGCCCAAGGATCGGCCGCAGCGGTGGGAGACTGGCGACCGTGAGCCTCTACCGTGACGAGGCGATCGTGTTGCGCCTGCACAAGCTCGGTGAGGCCGACCGGATCGTCACGCTGCTGACCCGCCGGCATGGCCGGGTTCGTGCCGTCGCGAAGGGGATCCGTCGTACGTCGTCGAAATTCGGTGCCCGACTGGAGCCCTTCACCCACGTGGACGTCCAGCTCTATCAAGGCCGCAACCTCGACATCGTCAGCCAGGTCGAGAGCATTCGACCGTACGGCGCGGCAATCGTGTCCGACTATCGCCGTTATACCGCCGGTACGGCGGTCCTGGAGACTGCAGAGCGGCTGACCGCGGAGGAGCGCGAACCGTCGCTGCGACTTTTCTTGCTCGTCATCGGCGCGTTGCGGGCGATGACCAGCGATGGGCGGGCGCCCAGTCTGGTTCTCGACGCGTTCCTGTTGCGGGCCATGTCCGTGGCCGGGTGGGAGCCGGCCCTGGTGGAGTGTGCGATCTGCGCCGCACCCGGTCCGCACCGATCGATGTCGATCCCGGCTGGTGGCGTCGTATGCGTGCGCTGCCGTCCAGCTGGATCGGCCAATCCCAGTGCGGCGTCGGTGGAATTGATGTCGGCGCTGTTCACCGGCGACTGGGCCGGTGCCGAGGCGGCGACCTCGGGCACGGCACGGGAGGCCAGCGGACTGGTGGCCGCCCTGCTGCAGTGGCACCTCGAACGCGGGCTGCGCTCGCTGGCGATGGTGGAGCGCGGATGAGTCGGGACAGTAGGACCGCAGGTCCGATCGCGCGCCAGCCGGTACGTCCGCCGTCCCCACATCCCACCGGCGCTCGGGCACCTCAGCTGGCCGAAGGGACAGTTCCCAGGCACGTCGCGATCGTGATGGACGGGAACGGGCGGTGGGCCGGACGGCGCGGACTGCCGAGGACAGCCGGGCACGAGGCTGGAGAGGCCGCGCTGTTCGATTGCGTGGAGGGAGCGATCGAGCTCGGCATCGGCTGGCTTTCTGCCTATGCCTTCTCGACGGAGAACTGGCGGCGCAGCCCCGAAGAGGTGCGCTTCCTGATGGGGTTCAACCGCGATGTCATCCGCCGCCGTCGTGACGAGATGCACGCCCTCGGCGTACGGGTGCGCTGGGCCGGACGGCCACGCCGGCTGTGGCGCAGCGTGATTCGTGAACTCGAAGCAGCAGAAGCTCTCACCGCGGGCAACGACGTCTTGACTCTGACGATGTGCGTCAACTACGGCGGCCGGGCCGAGATCGCAGATGCCGCAGCGTCCATCGCCCGTGAGGTTGCTGCTGGCCGGCTCGATCCCAATCGGATCGACGAGAAGACCCTCGCCCGTCATCTTGACGAGCCGGACATGCCGGACGTGGATCTGTTCATCCGGTCTTCGGGGGAGCAGCGCACCTCGAACTTCCTGCTGTGGCAGTCGGCCTACGCCGAGTTGGTCTTCGCCGACACGCTGTGGCCGGACTTCGACCGGCGACATCTCTGGGCTGCGTGTGAGTCCTACGCCAGCCGGCAGCGACGGTTCGGATCAGCCTGACCCCTGGTGGGGGTCAGGCAAACAGCCGCGAGATCGCCGAGCCGGCGATGACGATGATGGTGAGCCCGCGCAGGAGTCGTTGGCCTTGGGTCAACCGTGGCCAGGCCAACAGGAGCAGCCACCCGAGGAAGACGGCAACGACGCCGAGCAGTGCCCCGGCCAGCGGGCCGGTCAGCAGCAGGCCGCCGACCACGAGCCCCAGGAAAAGAAGGAACAGCACCCACTGGGGCACTATGCGCAGGGTCATCAGTACGGGCAGGCTTCGCCGCTCCAGGCCCTCCCGCCCTGATGTGCTCGACATGCAGACGAGGATCCCACCCACGGAATTTCGAAGAGGAGGCGACGGGTGCTCGCGGTGAACAGGTTGCATGCCTATGGCGATGGCGAAGAGCAGATCACCGGCGAACTGGCGCTGCTCATCGACGTCTTCGCGACGCTGCCCGGCTTCCAGAGGGCCCGCGCAGGTCGCTGCCTCGACGAGCCGGATGTGTGGATCCTGTTAACCGAGTGGGAAAGCGTCGGAACCTACCGTCGGGCCCTGTCGTCTCATGTCGTGAAGACCAATGGTCAGCCAGTCTTCGTCCGTGTCGTGGATGAGCCGGGTGCCTACGATGTCTTCCTCGCAGTCGGCTGAAGGCCCGCGCCGGAGGCAACGCTCGCGGTTTATCAATGACGGAAGGACCCAGAATGAGCCAGCCCCCGTACGGAAACCAGCCTCCCTATGGTGGTCAGCCCGACCCCGGCGGTTCGCAGTCGGGTTGGGGCCAACCACCTCCCGCTGGCCAACCCGGATTCGGCCCACCTCCTCCCCCCCAGGCTGGGCCCAGCTATGGACAGCCGCCGACCGTGGCCCAACCGAGCTTCGGCCAGCCGACTCAGCAGTACGGCCAGCCAGCCTTTGGCGGCGGCGGCGGCGGTTACGGCCCTCCTCCCGGTGGCCCACCGTCGTACGGCGGGGGTCCGGGCGCGCCGTTCGGAGGACCACCGCCGGCGAAGAAAAACCCGCTGCTCTTGATCATCATCGGGCTGGTTGTTCTGCTCATCGTCGGGGGCGTCGGCCTGTTCTTCGCACTCGACGACGGCGATCCGACGCCCATCGCGATCACCTCGTCGCAGCCGACCCAAGCCACAACGGACACCGACACACCCACCCAGGACACCGAGACACCCACCGAGGACACCGACACCGACACCGACTCGCCGACCGGAGATGACCCGAATTTCGCCGAATCCGAAGTAGTCGCCGCGGACTTCGTGCAGTCGATGATCGACGGCGACTACGACACAGCGCTGGGTGCACTCTGTGAGGACGGCCGGGACCCCAGCGACGGTGACGGTTTCGCTGATGGACAGGCGCTGGCCGACGACTTCTTCACCGAGATCGGTGCGACAACCATCACCGACGGTCAACTCGTGAGCGTGCTGTCCTCCGGTGACACCGACCGGGACGTCGTGGCCTTCGATCTGGAGACCGAAGTCGGGACCGTCGGCTTCGAGGTGCAGGTGCTCGAAGAGGAGATCGGGGCCGACCTCACCATCTGTGGGTACGACAGTCTCTGAGCCAAGCCGCTGCCTTGGGCGGCCCACCGGTGATCCGGTGGGCCGCCGAGGGTGCGTACGGCTACCCTCGGGATTCCCCCGCCGACCGCCAGCCGGATGGAGAACCTCGTCATGGCCAAGTCCGCACCGTCCACCCTCGATCTGATCGTCAACCTGGCCAAGCGCCGGGGTTTCGTCTTTCCCTCAGGAGAGATCTACGGCGGTACGCGCTCCGCGTGGGACTACGGGCCGCTGGGTGTCGAGCTCAAAGAAAACATCAAGCGGCAGTGGTGGAAGTCGATGGTCACCGGGCGCGACGACATCGTCGGGTTGGACTCCTCGGTCATCCTGCCCCGTGAGACCTGGGTCGCCTCCGGTCATGTCAACGCCTTCACCGACCCGCTGACCGAGTGCCAGAGTTGCCACAAGCGCTACCGAGCTGACCACATGATCGAAGAGTTCGAGGAGCGCAAGGGCCGCGTACCCGTCGGCGGGCTCGACGAGATCGCGTGTCCGAACTGTGGGACCCGCGGCGCCTGGACGCCGCCGCGAGAGTTCAACATGATGCTCAAGACCTATCTGGGGGTCATCGAGGACGAGTCCGGGCTGCATTACCTCCGCCCGGAAACCGCGCAAGGAATCTTCGTGAACTTCGCCAACGTCATGTCCGCTGCCCGCAAGAAGCCGCCGTTCGGCATCGGCCAGATCGGCAAGTCCTTTCGCAACGAGATCACCCCGGGCAACTTCATCTTCCGTACCCGGGAGTTCGAGCAGATGGAAATGGAGTTCTTCGTCGAGCCCGGCACCGACGAGGAATGGCACCAGTATTGGATCGACGAACGGACATTGTGGTACGTCGATCTAGGCATCACGCGGGACAACTTGCGCCACTACGAGCACCCGAAAGAGAAGCTCTCGCACTACTCCACGCGCACTGTGGACATCGAGTACCGCTTCGGGTTCTCCGGCTCCGAGTGGGGCGAACTCGAGGGGGTGGCCAACCGTACGGATTTCGACCTCAAGACCCACTCGGAGCACTCCGGGGTCGACCTCTCGTACTTCGACCAGGCAGCGGGCACCCGGTGGACCCCGTACGTCATCGAACCCGCGGCCGGGTTGACCCGGTCGCTGATGGCCTTCCTCGTCGAGGCTTACACCGAGGACGAGGCCCCGAATGCCAAGGGCGGCGTGGACAAGCGCACCGTGCTGCGCCTGGATCCCCGGCTGGCCCCGGTCAAGGCCGCGGTCCTGCCGCTGTCGCGCAACGCCGATCTCTCGCCCAAGGCACGGGATCTGGCGGCTGCATTGCGAGGGCACTGGAACGTCGACTTCGACGACGCCGGAGCGATCGGGCGGCGCTACCGGCGCCAGGACGAGATCGGTACGCCGTACTGCCTGACCGTCGACTTCGACACCCTGGAGGACCAGGCGGTGACCATTCGCGAGCGGGACACGATGGCCCAGGAACGGATCGGGCTCGACCAGGTCGTGGCCTACCTGGCCCCCAAGCTCCTCGGCACCTGACTGGCCCTCCCGATCGACTCAAGGACCCCTTGTGCCAATAGGTTTGGCACAAGGGGTCCTTGAGCCAAACAGAGTTCGCCGGTTCAGGAGGCTCGGCTGCTGCAGACGATGATTGCCGGTGCCATTCGGCGTGCGGCGGTCGCAAGGGTGACGCGCAGCTCGGCTATGAACGCCGAGGGGTTCGAGCGCACGGTACCGGGGGTGACATGGACCACCAAGAGCCCCGCGGCGGTAAGTCGCCGGTGCCGAGCCTGGGTTTTCCGGTAGGAGGCAGGCGATAAATGCCACTCGAGCGAATCCACCTCGAGAACGACGCCATGCTCCTCCCAGATGGCGTCCGTGCATGCCAGCCATTGACCATCGGCGGTGAACACGTCGTGATTC
>JBPCOF010000318.1:0-7300 GCA_051000515.1 Geodermatophilaceae bacterium | reverse complement strand
CTCGTCAGGCCGAGCTCGAATCACTGCAGGCCCAGCAGCGAGCGCTGGCCGATCAGGTGAGCCTGGCCACGCTGAGCGTCGCGCTGAGCGCGTCCAGTGACCCCGATACCGACGAGACCGGGTTCCTGGCCAGCCTCGGAGAAGGATGGAACGCCCTGCTCGACACCGGCCGCGGCCTGATCTCGCTCGTCGGGCTACTGCTTCCCTGGCTGGTGCTGTTCGCCGTGCTCACCCTGCCGCTGTGGTTGGTCGTGCGGCGTCGGCGCTCTAATGCCGCAGCCGCCGGGACGTACGGCCGGATGCCGGGTCGAGAAGACAGTGCGCCCGAGACCGTCGGTGAATCGGTCAGCGCGCCGGCAGCGAGTGCACCAGGTCCACAACCCGAGTAAGGACCTCCGGGTCGGTCTGCGGCAGGACCCCATGGCCCAGATTGAAGATGTGTCCGGGTGCGGCACGCCCTTGATCGACGACCTCACGGACAGCTGCCTCGATCACTTCCCAGTCGGCCAGCAGGATCGCCGGGTCGAGGTTTCCCTGGACCGGATGCCCAGGTCCGATCCGACTGACGGCCTGAGACAGGGGTACCCGCCAGTCGACTCCGATGATCTCTGCTCCGCTCTGAGCCATCAGCCCGAGCAGCTCGCCGGTGCCGACACCGAAGTGGATCCGCGGCACACCGAGATCCTCCAGCGAGGCGAAAACCCTTTGGCTGTACGGCAGCACGTAGCGCTCGTAGGCCGCGGCCGGCAGAGCTCCGGCCCAGGAGTCGAACAGTTGCAGCACGCTGGCACCGGCTGCGGCCTGGACCCGCAGGAAGACACTGGCGTACCCGGCAAGGGTGCTGAGGAGTTCGTCCCACAGCTCCGGCCGGCCGTACATGAAGGCCTTGGTCAGCGCGTGGTCCTTGGAGGGACCGCCCTCGATGAGATAGGCGGCGAGAGTGAACGGTGCACCAGAGAACCCGATGAGGGGGGTGCTGTCGAGTTCGGTGACGAGCCGACGTACGGCGGTGTCGAGGAAGTCGAGACCGGCCGGATCGAGCTGAGGCAGCGCTCGGACATCTTCGAGCGAGCGCACCGGATCCTCGAGGACCGGCCCGACGCCAGGCACGATGTCCACGTCGATGCCAGCGACCACCAGGGGGACGACGATGTCGGAGAACAGGATCGCGGCATCCACTCCATGTCGGGTGACCGGCTGCAGAGTCAGCTCGGTCACCAGATCCGGATCCTGACAGGCCTGCAGCATCGCGGTGCCTTGGCGTCGCGCGCGATATTCCGGAAGGGAGCGTCCCGCCTGGCGCATGAACCAGACCGGCAGGTGGTCAGGGCGCTGCCCGCGCGCGGCGGTCAGGAGCGCGCCATCGGGATCATCGGTTGTGTTCCTCGGCTCGGTGTTGGACGGCTCGGTGTTGGTTGACTCGGTGTCGGACATCGCAGGGATCCTCGCAGACCCTCCAGCCGGCAGCAGACCTGTCACCCGAGGTAGGCATCGCCTTGCCTACGGCCCGTTCGGCGCGTCGAGAGTCGCCTCTTGACGCGACCGACCTACGCTCGGAGGTGATGAGCGACGCAAGGTCCAGGCCGCAGGACCCCGTTCCTGCGGTCTTCAGCGATGCGATCGCCAGCCTACGCACGGTGCGGCCGCGTCTGGAGATCGTTCTCGACGAGATCGCGGGACCGGCCAGGTTGGCGCCGTACTCACATGCCCTGGGTGCTGAGGTCAGCGTCGACGGCGAGGAGATCGCCACCGGCCGGTTGGTGGTGCTGCACGATCCCGACGGCCAGGCCGGTTGGGATGGAGTGCTGCGGATCGTCGGGTTCCTCACCGCCGAGACCGATGCCGCGTTGGCCTCAGACGAGCTGTTTCCCGAGGTGGGCTGGAGTTGGTTGCTCGAGGCGCTGGACGAGCGTGGCGCCGCGCACACCGCCGTGGGCGGGACGGTCACCTCCACGGTGTCCACCCGCTTCGGTGACATCGCAGGACCGCAACGCAGCGTCGACGTGGAGATCCGAGCGTCCTGGACCGCCCTGACCTTCGATCTGGCGCCACATCTGCATGCCTGGCTCGACGTCCTCGGCTGCGCAGCCGGCCTTCCACCGCCCGGCGTACGGCTGATCAGCCCTTCGCTCACCAATGCCGAATCAGGCAGGTCCCTACCACAGTGAGTTCCCTCGACAGCTCGGACGCCGAGCATGCCGACGCGAGCCCGACCCGACGTCGCAGGACCCGTAGCCGCACGGCACACTCCCCGGCCGTCATCCCTCGCGGCGATCTGGTCAGGCTGGTCGAACCGAGCGGACCACCTGAGGCAGGCGAACCGGTAGCTCCGGTCGACGGGCTCGATCCGGTGGAGCTGGGCGACGACCCGCCGGAGCCCGAGTCCACCGCGATCGCGCTGATCGAACCCCGAGACGGCGTACCCGAGCCGCTGACCACGGCGCAGCAGGTCAGCGACTACGCCGCACGGCTGGCTGCTGGTAGCGGTCCGGTCGCGGTGGATGCCGAGCGAGCTTCCGGCTACCGCTACGGACAGCGCGCCTATCTCGTGCAGATTCGTCGCCGGGGAGTGGGGACGGCCCTGATCGATCCGATCGCCGTACCTGACCTCAGTCCGATACAGCAGGCCATCGGTGACTCGGAGTGGGTGCTACACGCCGCGAGTCAGGACTTGCTCTGCCTGGGCGAAGTCGGCTTGGCACCCGCGCTGCTGTTCGACACCGAGCTCGGCGCCCGACTGGCCGGGTTCGCCCGCGTAGGACTCGGCGCCCTGGTCGAGGAACTGCTCGGGCTCCGACTCGAGAAGGGACATTCGGCCGCGGACTGGAGCACCCGACCGCTGCCGCGCGACTGGCTGATCTATGCCGCCCTCGATGTCGAGGTCCTGATCGAGTTGCGCGACACGGTCCGCGAGCGGCTCGTCGAAACCGGCAAGCTCGCCTGGGCCGAGGAGGAGTTCGCGGCACTGTTGGCCGCTCCAGCGCCGACGCTGCGGGTCGACCCCTGGCGCCGTACCTCTGGCACTCATTCGTTGCGCAGCCGCCGCCAACTCGCCGCCCTCCGCTCCCTGTGGACGACGCGCGACGACGTTGCCCGAGGCCGCGACATCGCTCCGGGCCGGATCCTGCACGACAAGGCGATGATCGCCGGTGTCCTAGCCGACCCGGCCAGCGCGGACGCGATGGTGGGTCTGCCGGTCTTCCGTGGGCGGGCGAACCGAAAACTCATAACGACCTGGTACGGCGCCCTGCAACAGGCACGCGCGCTCCCTGAGAGCGATCTGCCGCCGTTGACCCTGCCCAACAGCGGACCGCCGCCGCCCAACCGCTGGGCCGAACGGGAGCCAGCCGCCGCAGCACGGTTGGTCGCCGTCAGAAAGGTGATCGCCGAACTCATCGCGGCCCACGACGTCCCCGCCGAGAACCTGCTCAATCCAGACCTCCTGCGCCGCCTTACCTGGCACCCGCCAACGCCGCTGACCGACGAAACGGTGGCCGAGCGACTGCGCGACGGCGGCGCGCGGGAGTGGCAGATCGGACTTACCGCGGGGCCTTTGGCCACCGCCATGACCGCAGCCGCGAACTCGGCGGCCGTCGACCCCGACCCAGAGTCCGCCGAGTGAAGGCGTCCTTCACTCGGACCTATTTCAGTGCAGGCGTCCTTCACTCGGACCTCAGCTGGCCCGTACCGCTGCATCGATGTGGGCGTCGACACTTTGTTACTGGCCAGTAACGAGAGCTACCCTCGCCGCATGCCCCGCAACCTCCGTGAAGTCGTCTTCGTCGACGGCGTGCGTACCCCGTTCGGTAAAGCCGGCTCGAAGGGGCTCTACGCCGAGACCCGAGCCGACGATCTGGTCGTGCGCTGCATCCGCGAGCTGATGCGCCGCAACCCCAACCTCCCTCCGGATCGGGTGGACGAGGTCGCCATCGCCGCGACCACGCAGATCGGCGACCAGGGCCTGACCATCGGCCGTACCGCGGCGCTGCTGGCCGGACTCCCCCGCAGCGTCCCCGGCTATGCGATCGACCGCATGTGTGCCGGGGCGATGACTGCCGTCACGACGACCGCCAGCGGCATCGCCTTCGGCGCGTACGACGTGGCCGTGGCCGGCGGTGTCGAGCACATGGGTCACCACCCGATGGGTGAGGGTGTCGATCCGAACCCGCGCTTCCTGTCCGAGAAACTGGTCGACCCCTCGGCGCTGGTGATGGGCCAGACCGCCGAAAACCTGCATGATCGCTACCCGCGCCTGACAAAGGAACGCGCCGACGCGTTCGCAACGGCCAGCCAGGCGAAGTACGCGAAGGCGGCGGCCAACGGACAGATCGGCCAGGACCTGGTCACCATGGCCACTCGCTCCGCGACCGCGGGCTACGGCCTGGCCACCGTCGACGAGCCGCCTCGGCCGGAAACCACTGTCGAGGGCCTGTCCATGCTCAAGACACCGTTCCGTCCGCACGGCCGGATCACCGCCGGCAACGCCGCCGGGCTCAACGACGGCGCGACCGCCTGCCTGATCGCGGCCGAGGACGTGGCGCGAGAACTCGACCTTCCGGCCACGATGCGCCTCGTGGGATACAGCTTCGTCGGCGTCGAGCCCGAGGTGATGGGGATCGGGCCGGTGCCAGCCACCGAGAAGGTCCTTTGTCAGACCGGACTGTCCATCGAGGACATCGGAGCCTTCGAGCTGAATGAAGCCTTTGCCGTACAGGTCCTGGCCTTTCTCGACCACTTCGACATCGCCGACGACGACGAGCGGGTCAACCCGTGGGGTGGGGCGATAGCCGTCGGCCACCCGTTGGCCTCCTCCGGCGTCCGGCTGATGACTCAGCTCGCTCGACAGTTCGCCGAAAGACCGGACGTACGGTACGGGCTCACCGCCATGTGCATCGGAATTGGCATGGGCGGCAGCGTGATCTGGGAGAACCCGGCATACGACGCCAGCCAGGGAGCCCACTCGTGACCGCCGCGCTGGACTACCCGAAGGAGGTGGTGACGTCCGCGTACGTGCGCTACCTCCCCGTCCCGGGACTCGACAGTGAGCTCGCCCTGATCACGATCGACAACGGCCTGGACCACACCCGACCGACGACGTTCGGTCCGGCGGGGTTGGCTAATCTCGCTGCTGCCTTCGACCAGATCGAGGCCCGCTCCCCCACCGTGGCCGCGATCGCGGTGACCGGCAAGCCGTTCATCTTCGCCGTGGGCGCGGACCTGTCGGGGATCGCCCTGGTCAACACCCGGGAAAAGGCACTCGAGATTGGGCGCCTGGGCCACGAGGTCTTCGCCCGGTTCAAGAGCTCGACCATTCCGACTTTCGCGTTCATCAACGGCGCGGCCATGGGCGGCGGGGTCGAACTGGCGTTGCACTGCCACTACCGGACCCTGTCCACCGGCGCCGCGGCCATCGCGCTGCCCGAGTGCTTCCTCGGGATCCTCCCCGGCTGGGGGGGAACCCAGTTGCTGCCAAACCTGATCGGCGCCGACGGAGCGGTCACCGTGATACTGGACAACGCGCTCAATCAGAACCGCATGCTCAACGCCCAGCGGGCAGCCAAGTTGGGTCTGGCCGACGTCAACTTCGAACCGGCCGACTTCCTGGAACGCTCGATCGCTTGGGCAGCGGAGATCGTACGTGGCGAGCGGAGGGTCACGCGTCCCGAGATCGACCGCGGGGACGCGTGGACAGCAGCAGTGGCTCGCGGAAGGGCCTCGATGGACGCCAAGTTCCATGGCGCTGCACCGGCGCCCTACCGGGCACTGGAGCTTCTCGAACACGCCCGCGGCGGTGTCGATGCCGAGCAATTTCAGGCTGGCACGGCTGCCGAGGACGAGGCACTCGCCGATCTGTTGATGAGCGACGAGCTGCGGTCGGGCCTCTACGCCTTCGACCTGGTCCAAAAGCGGGCGAAGCGGCCGGTCGGCGTACCCGACGAGAATCTCGCGCGCCCGGTGACCAAGGTCGGCATCGTCGGGGCCGGGCTGATGGCGGGCCAGCTCGCGCTCTTGTTCGCCCGACGTCTAGAGGTTCCTGTCGTCTTGACCGACCTCGACCAGGAGCGCCTGGACCGCGGGGTCGGGTACGTGCACGGCGAGATCGACACGTTGCTCGGCAAGGGACGGGTGTCCACCGACATGGCCAACCGGCTCAAGGCGCTGGTGTCCGGTTCGCTGACGAAGGACGCCTTCGCCGACGCCGATTTCGTCCTCGAGGCGGTCTTCGAGGATCTGGCCGTCAAGCAGAGGGTCTTCGCCGAGGTCGAGGCCGTGGTGGGCCCGGACTGCATCCTTGCGACGAATACCTCGTCGCTGTCCATCACTGAGATGGCCGCCGACCTGGCCCGTCCCGAACGCGTGGTGGGCTTCCATTTCTTCAACCCGGTAGCCATTCTCCCGCTGCTCGAGATCGTCCGCGGCGCCAAGACCGACGACGCCACGCTCGCAACAGCATTTGCGGTCGGCAGGACCCTGAAGAAGAGCTGCGTTCTGGTCCAGGACGCCCCAGCCTTCGTGGTCAACCGGTTGCTGACCCGTTTCCTCGGCGAGGTCACCACTGCTGTCGACCGGGGCACACCGATCGAGGTCGCCGACCGGGCGCTGGAGCCGCTTGGTCTGCCGATGAGCCCATTCATCTTGCTGCAGTTGGTCGGTCCCGCAGTTGCCCTGCACACCAGCGAGACGCTGCACGGCGCATTCCCGGATCGCTTCGGCGTCAGCCAGAACCTGCGCAAGTTGGTCGCGGCGGGCAAGGCGGGTGTCTACGTCTGGGACGAGTCGGGCCAACAGGTGGACCCCGAGGTGGCTGCGATATTCGCTGCCACGGACGCGCCGATGACTGCCGACGAGGTGCGCGGTGCCGCTCTGGAGGCGATGGCCCAGGAGATCCGCTTGATGCTCGACGAGGGTGTGGTGGCGCAGGCTCAAGACATCGATCTGTGCGTACTGCTCGGCGCCGGCTGGCCCTTCCACCTCGGCGGGATCACGCCATACCTCGATCGTGAGGGAATCAGCGAGAAGGTCACCGGGCAGCGTTTCCTCCCGATCGGCACCGCCAGCCTCCCGTCGCCTGCCCAGCCGGTCCAGCACTGAGCTAGCTGATGTCAGCCATCGGCGGGCTGTCGGTGTCGCGCTGCGAGGTGGGCGGACAGGAAGTCCACCTGGGTCGAAACCGACTTCTCGAACATCTCGCCGGTGTAGATGTCGAAGTGACCCGACGGAAGGACCAGAACCTGGGCGAGCCGGCCGGCCTTCTTGGCAGCCGCTCGTACGGCCTTCGTCGGGGCGATGTTGTCCCGCT
>JBPCOF010000313.1:0-16667 GCA_051000515.1 Geodermatophilaceae bacterium | reverse complement strand
CTGTGACGGCGAGCACCGTCGCCACGCCGAGCGCAGCAGCCGCACGTGCCCTGCGAATGTTCATCGATGTTCCTCATCTCGGTTGGACTGGTTACTCGCCCGGTCGGGCGCCTCCCGCTCCGGACCCCTGTCCCCTTGGGAGACAAGCGCATCGGTAGTCGGTGAGTCTTGTGGGTTGGCGGCTTTCACGGTGCGCTTGGTCAGCCGGGATGCGCCGGAGATCGTCCCGATGATGCGCCGCCCCACCGCACCGAGACCGCCGGGCTCGACCAGCAGGACTAACACGACTGCACCGCCGTACAGGAACTTGGCCAGTGTCGCGGCATCCAGCCCGCCACTGCCCGGCTGAGCCAGGAACGGGATGACGTCGGAGTACTGCTGGAACAGTGCCGGTAACGCGGTCACGAAGCTCGCGCCGATGACAGCACCGACGACCGAGCCCAAACCGCCGATCACGATCATGGCGAGGAAGGAGATGGACAGCACCAGGCCGAAAGAGTCCGGTGTCGGGCGCAGGATCAGTGCGAGCATCACGCCGGCCAGGCCCGCATACAACGAGGACAGCACGAACGCGTAGGCCTTGTAGCGGGCCACGCCAACGCCCATGACCGAGGCCGCTACCTCACGGTCGCGCACCATCTGCAGCGCCCGGCCCGGGCGGCTGCGCAGAAGGTTGCGGGCGAACAGGCAGGAGAGCACCAGCAGGACGAGGAAGAGATACCAAAGCCGCTCGTTCTTGCCGAACGGCACGTTGAGGACGAACAGGTTCTCCGGGCTGCCGTTGCTGAACTCGAACCCGAACAGGCTGAACGGCTCGGCCGGGCGGCCGTTGAACCCTCCGGTCACGGTGGTCCAGTTGAACAGCACATGCTGACCGATCAGGACCAGGGACAGCGACGCGACACCCAGGTAGATCCCGCGCAGCCGCGAGGCGATCGGACTGAACAACAAGCCGGCCACACCCGCAGCGAGCACACCGCCGATGGCGCCCAGCACCGGGTGCAGACCCAGGCCGCCGAACTGAACCGCCTGACCGCCGGGTTCTCCGGAGAGATAGGCATAGGAGTACGTGCCGATGGCCAGGAAGAACGCGTGTGCCAGGGACAGCTGACCGGTGACCCCGGTGAGCAGCGTCAGTCCGACCGCGCCGACGGCGGCGGCCATGCAGGTGAGCCCGATATAGAGCAGTGAGCCGCCCTGGTAGATCGGGAACAGCGCGAGTGCCAGGATCGCCAGTCCGGCCAGTGCCCATTGCAGTCTTCGACTGCGCCGCTGGGGGTCAGCGGGCGCGGCTTTGACCGCCCGGGCGCGGTTGTCCGGCCCTGCCTCGCCATCCGCAGTGGGCGGGGCCACCGACGCAGGAGGGGCAGCCGGCACGGGCTCTGGCCCGGTGCCGGATCCGGACGCAGTTGCCCCGGTGAGCGTGGTGTCAGACACGGGCTAGATCCTTTGTCCCGAACAGCCCGGACGGGCGGACCAGCAAGACGATGATCATGATGACGTACGGCATGATCTCGCCGAATCCGCCGCCGAGGAAGCTCAGGTAGTTGTCGTAGCCCAGCGCCAGTTGCTCGGCCATTCCGACCAGCAGTCCACCGATGATGGCGCCACCGGTCGAGTCCAGGCCGCCCAGGATCGCGGCCGGAAATGCCTTGAGCGCCAAGCGGGTCACGTTGCCGTCCAGCCCTGGAGTCGGAAACGCGACCAGGAACACGACCGCGACGGTGGCCAGCAGCCCGGCCAGAATCCAGGCGATGGCTGAGACCCGGCTGCGCCTGATCCCCATCAGGGCGGCTGCTTCCGGGTCCTCAGCGCTGGCCCGCATCGCGATGCCCCACTTGGTGTACTTGAATGCCAGGAAGAATGCGCCGACCAGCACCGCCGCAACCACAATCGCGGCTACCCGGCTGGTCGCCACCTCCACTCCGCCGAAGCTGATGGTGTCGGCGCCGAACGGGTCACGCAGGGTTCGGGAATCGACTCCCACCCGCCGAACGAGTTCGGCGGCGATGATGATGTCCACGCCGATCGTGACGATCGCGAGGGTGTTGACCGAGGCCTGGCTGCCGCGGATGGCCAGGATCCGCTCGATCAGCAGCGCGCCGAAGGCAGCGACGGTCACTCCGAGCAGCAAGGCGGGGAAGAACCCGAAATCGTCGGAGAACTCGCTGATCGTGAATCCGCCGAGGAAGAGCAAGGATCCCTGCGCGAAGTTCACCACCTCGGTTGCTTTGAAGATGATCACGAAGCCGAGCGCGATCAGTGCATAGACCGCACCCACCGACAGGCCGTTGATCACCAGTTCCAAGAAGAGCGTCATGCGCGCGGCTCCTGCTGATCACTCAGGGTCTGTTGCCGGGCCCGCTCGGGGGCGTCGGCGGGCGGTGGGGGCGCATCACCCTGATCGGGGACCTCCGCCGGTTCGGGGTGGGTGTCCCCCTGCTCATGGTGGACGGCTCCCTGCTCATGGGGGACGGCGCCCTGCTCATGGTGGATGGCTCCCTGCTCATGGTGGATGGCTCCCTGAGCCGCGGCGACATCGGCAGCCGAACCCAGGTATGCCCGGATCACCTCTGGGTCGTCCTGTACGTCACGAGGGGCACCATCGGCGATCCGTTTGCCGAAGTCGAGGACGGTCACCCGGTCGGCGATCCCCATGACCAGCCCCATGTCGTGCTCGACCAGCACGATCGAGATCTGCAGGGTCTGCCGGATGTCTTCGATGGTCTGACCCATCCGGGCCGTCTCATCGGAGTTCATCCCGGCCACCGGCTCGTCGAGCAGCAGCACCCGGGGCTCGATGCACAGGGCCCGGCCCATGTCGACGCGCTTCTGATCGCCGTAGGAGAGCAATCCGGCCGGGGCGTGTAAAACCATGGACAGGCCCATGAAATCGGCGATCTCGATGGCGCGCTCCCGGTTGCGACGCTCCTCGCGGCGCGCACTCGGCCAGCCCAGCCCGGCGGACAGGAACCCGGTCTTCATCAGGTGGTGTCGGCCCAGCATGAGGTTCTGCAGCACAGACTGGGTCGGCGACAGCGCGATGTTCTGGAACGCACGAGCCACACCGAGGTTGGCGATCTTGAACGGAGGCAACCCGGTCAGTTCCCGGTCACCAAGCAGGACCCGCCCGGAGGTGGCCGGATAGACCCCGGAGAGCACGTTGAACAACGTGGACTTGCCGGCCCCGTTCGGGCCGATCAGAGCGTGGATGGAACCGGGGGCCACCCGCAGGGATACCGCGTCGAGTGCGGTCAGGCCACCGAAGCGCACGGTAACCGAGTCGACGACCAACTCCGGGATGTCCTCGGCCGGCGCGTTCTGGTCCTCCGGGATGTCCGCTGGGGCGTCCGGGCGGGCCTCCGCTCGAGCGTCTGCTCGGGTAGCGGTGGGCGGGACGGTCATCCGGTCCACCGAGTGAGGTGCTGGCCGCGGCCGACGGCCGCCGTAACGGAGATCTCTTCTGCACCGTGGCCGAGGTAGAGATCGCGGACCTGGTCGGTCTTGGCAAGTTTCTCAGCCGGGCCGGACAGCGACACCTTGCCCACCTCGAGGACGTGGGCGTACTGAGCGACCCGCAGCGCCATGCTGGCGTTCTGCTCCACAAGCAGCAC
The DNA here is from genome assembly GCA_051000515.1 of Geodermatophilaceae bacterium. Taxonomy (GTDB): domain Bacteria; phylum Actinomycetota; class Actinomycetes; order Mycobacteriales; family Geodermatophilaceae; genus JACCQS01. Next base: position 13,053 of record JBPCOF010000313.1, on the reverse strand, counting down.
GGACGTGCCCAGCCCGTTGATCTCGAGCACGATCTCACCGATCTGCTCGACGATCTGGGGAGCCAGACCCAGCGATGGCTCATCCAGCAGGAGCAGGGTCGGGCTGGCCATCAGGGCGCGTCCCATCGCCAACATCTGCTGCTCACCACCGGAGAGCAGTGCGGCCCGCTGGCTGCCGCGCTGCGCGAGAATCGGGAACAGCGCCAGGACCCGGTCCCGCGTTTCGGAGCGGGTCGACTTGGAGGCGGAGGAGTTCATCCCGCCGGCGCGCAGATTCTCATCGACTGTGAGCCGGCCGAAGATCCGACGGCCCTCGGGCGATTGCACGATGCCTCGGCTGACGGTTTTGGCGGGATCGAGCTTGTCGATGCGAGACAGACCACCGTTGCCGTCGTCATTGGCCGCTCGGCCCGCGGCGCCGTAGGAGATCGTTCCTTGCTCGATCCGGCCTCGGTGCAGGCGATGCGTTCCGGAGATGGCACGGAGCAACGTGCTCTTGCCTGCCCCGTTGCTGCCGAGGACGGCCACCACACTGTTGTCCGGCACCTCCAGGGACACGCCCTTGAGTGCCTCGACCGCCCCGTATCGCACGACCAAGTTTTCGACTCTCAGCATGTACGGCGCGGCCTCCTCAGCGGTTGGGGACGTGACGGGGGACACGTGGGGGGACTGAAGTTAACAAGACCGGGGCCAGGATGGGGAGCCCAGTGGGCACATGCTGCCCAGGAAGGCGGCTTACCACGCTGTTGTTGCCAAACTGTTACCGCGATGCCGCTGTCCGGCTGCGATTAGGGTGAGTTCGTGCGACTTCCGATGCCTCGATCCATCCCGGGCCCCGCCGACCTCCTCGACGCCGTCGCCGCCGTCGGCAACGGAGTGGGTGATGCCCTCGAACTCGTGCCAAGGATGGGCACCCTGCTGGACCAGGCCGAGGCCCTGCTCGGTCGGGTGGGCCGAGTGGTCGACCGGATCGAGTCGACCATGGACCGCGCCGACATCCTGATCAGCGGCGTCACGGCTACCGATCAAGCCGCACGTGAGCTCGTCGGCTCGGTCGAGGACACCGCAGCCAGGGCGGGAACGTTGCTGGAGCTGTACGACGACCCGCTGCGAACGCTCGCGCCGTCACTGCGGACCTTCGCCGAGCGGCTCGATCGCACCGAGGTCGAGGCGCTGATCCAGCTCGTCGACCGGTTGCCGCTTCTGCTCAAGCACCTCGACGAGGACATCTTTCCCATCCTCACGACCTTGGACCGGGTGGCCCCGGATCTGCATCAGCTGTTGGATATCGCTCAGGATCTCCAGGTCGCACTCGGCGGGGTACCGGGCATGGGCTGGCTGCGCAAGAAAGCCGACAAGGAAGAGGAGGAGGCGCAACGGGAGGCGCGGGAGATCGAAGCGGTGACGGGTAAAACAGCGGGAAAGCCCAAGCGCTAGCCGTCGCGGGCAGGGTGGTGGCTACTTCCCCTTGACCCGATCGACCAGCTTCCAGGCCCCGGGCAGCAGCAGGCCAGCAGCCACAAGCTTGACGACCTCGCCAAGAATGAACGGTACGAGCCCAAGCGCCAAGCCCTCCGCCAGGCCAACGTCCAGAACGATCATGAGCCAGCCCACGCCGACGGTGAAGATCACCAGTTCGCCGAGCAGCATCGCCGGTACGGCGGAGACCACCTTGCGATCCCAGGCTCTCTCGGCGAGGTAGCCGGTCAGTGCGGCGGCCAGAACGGACCCGACCAGGTATCCGCCGGTCACCCCGATCAGGACATCGATGCCGTAGCTGGCATCGGCGTACACCGGAAGGCCGGCGACCCCGAGCAGGACGTAGAGCAAGGTGGCCAGCAGGCCGCGGGTCAGACCCATCGCGGCACCGGTGACCAGCACCCCGAAGGTCAAGCCGGTCACCGGCACCGGTGTGAAGGGCAGATAGAACGCCAACTGCGCGACCAGGGCGATGAACACCGCCCCTCCCGCAACGAGCAGGGTGTCAGTGACCACCGATGCCCGCGGCAACACGGCTGTGCGCAGGGTGACGGCCGAGGCGCTCACGCGAGTCTCCTCTGGGTAGGTGCTGCGTCCGGGTGGTGTTGCGTCGCTAACGGTTGGCAAGACTAGCGAGCCGCAACGATCAGAGCGCGCCGACTACTACCTCGGTCAAGTGCGGGAGTTGGCGGTTCCTGAATCCGGCTGCGCCGCCGAAGGATTCGATCCGACGGCGGGGGCAGCTGGTTCCGGGGGCGGGCTGGGTGCTGAGGCGGCCACTGCAGTGCCTGCCTCGGCTGGCGCGGTCTGAGCCGGAGCGGGGCGGACTGCGGTCCCCGGCGGCGTTGCGGGCAGTGCTGAGCCGGTTGACGGTGCCGGCGGACTCGGGGCTGAAGTCGGCAAAGGAGCCGTATCGCCTTGTGGTGGTGGTGGTGGTGGTGGTGGTGGTGCTGGTGGTGGTGTCGGGGTGGGCGGCTGGCTGCGCTCGTGGCTCTGCCCGCCTGCGCCTGCGCTGGTCCTATCATTGCCCCGTGCCAGGACCTGGGGGTCCTCGGGTTCACCCTGGAACGGCTGCTCCCACGCCGTCTCTCGTTGGGAGTCGTCGGGCCATGGAGTGGCCGGGCGCTGTTCTCCGTACTGCGCGCCCGGATCGGCCGCGGCAGGTAGCAGGCCGTAATGCTCGAGCAACCGGGATTCGTCCTGGCTGGACAGCTGCCCGTCGCCGAGGTCGATCCGAGGTGCGGAGCGCACGGTGGTCCGATCTGCTCGGATGACCAGATACTTGCCCTTGAGCCCGGCTCCTGCCAACGGAAGAAGTCTCATCCCGCGCGTACGCGTGACATCGACGGCCACCCAGGCAGGCTCGTCGGTTCGGTCGTCGAGAAACACTTGGGCCACCCGCCCCAAGCGGGAGCCCTTGACGTCGTAGGCGACCGCACGAACGAGGGCACGCACATTGCGTTGATCGATCGACATGACCTTCCTTTCCCAGCGTGCCGGGCTTCATGCCAGCAGGCGGGACGCGAACATGACAGCGGAGGCGTCCAGCGACTCACGGTGGCCGCCCCATTGTGGCCTTTTCCGCCTGATGAACGCACGGGACACGCAGATCATCCGGGGGCCCGATGGCAGTACGCACGACAGTGCTGCGAGTCCTGGCCGATGGCGGGTAGCGTCCGGGATCTACCTTGACGATGCCGACTTCTCGACTGACTTCTCGAAGGAGCAAGCCCGATGCTCATCCGCAGGCTCGCCAGACCACTGCTCGGATCCATGTTCGTACTCGGGGGGCTTGACGAGGCTCGACACCCGCATGAGAAACGTCCCGCAGCCGTGGGCATGGTTCAGTTCGTCAGGGAGAAGACGGCGATGGCCGTGCCCGATGACACCGCGACCGTGGTTCGGATCGACGGCGTCGTCAAGCTGGTCGCCGGTGTCGCGCTCAGCTTGGGCAGGGCACCGCGCCTTGCTGCCGCAGTGCTCAGCGCCAGCCTGGTCCCCACCACCCTTGCCGCACACAGCTTCTGGAAGATCGACGACGAGAGCGACCGCGCCCTGCAGAAGCAGGAGTTCTTCAAGAACGCCAGCATGCTCGGTGGGCTGTTGCTCGCAGCGGTGGACACCGAAGGCAAGCCCTCGGTCGCCTGGCGTACCCGGCGGGCGGCTCGGCGGCTTTCTCGCAACGTGAGTCACGTCGCGGAGAACACGTCGGAATCCGCGGAGCGGGTGGCCCGCAAGACTCGGAAGGCCCTGCCGGTCTAGCTGACCCGCCGGGCCCGGAAGGATGATCACGTGCGGGTGACCGTGCTCGGCGCCGGGTCCTGGGGTACGACGGTCGCCAGCCTGACCGCCGGTCGACACGACACCACGGTGTGGGCGCGAGATCCACAGGTGGCTCGTGAGATCAACGAAGAGCACACCCACTCCCGGTACCTCTCCGGTCATCGACTACCGAAGCGGCTGAGTGCCAGTGCCGATCTCGAGCGAGCCGTGAGCCGAGCAGATGTTCTGGTGATGGGCATTCCGTCGCACTCGTTCCGCGAAACCTTGGAGGCGGCAAAGCCGTTCGTACGCCCGTGGGTTCCGGTCGTCAGCCTCACCAAAGGGCTCGAGTCGGGCAGCATGCTCCGGATGACCGAGGTGATTCGGGACGTGCTGCCCGGACACTCGGCCGCAGCGCTGACCGGACCCAACCTCGCCAAGGAGATCATGGCCGGCAACGCTGCGGCCAGCGTCATCGCGACCGAGGACCTCGACGTGGCCGCCGCGCTGCAGAAGGTGTTCGCCCGCGGGATGTTTCGCGTCTACACCAACCACGATGTGATCGGCTGCGAGATCGGTGGCGCGCTGAAGAACGTCGTGGCCATAGCAACCGGCATCGCCGAGGGCTTGTCCGTGGGCGACAACACGCGCTCGGCGGTCATCACGCGCGGGTTGCAGGAGTTGACCCGGCTCGGGGTCGCCCTCGGTGCCCAGCCCGAGACGCTGGCTGGCCTCGCCGGGATGGGTGACCTGATCGCCACCTGCATCAGCCCGCAGAGCCGCAACAGGTACGTCGGTGAGCAGTTGGGCAAGGGCCGCGCTCTGGCCGAGATCCTCGCCGAGATGAATCAGGTCGCCGAAGGCATCAAGACCGCTCCGGTTGCCATGGCCCTGGCCAGCCGCTTCGACCTCGAGATGCCGATCGCTGCCGAGATTGCCGGGATCGTCGACGGCTCGATCAGCCCCGACGACGCCTATCGGGGGTTGCTGCGCGAGGTCAAAGCTGGCCACGAGGCCGAACCTGGCTGAGACAACAAGATCAACATTAAGCGCACGGCGGGTCGCATGTCCGTTACCGTTTGGAGTCAGTCGCCCCGATCAGGCGCTGACTGGCACACCGCGAGGACCTCGGAATCAGCCTGGGTGCCAGTGAACTGGCGGCCGTTGTCGAGGAGTCCGTCGAAGACCGGACCGACGAGGGGACGCAGGGACTCCAGCGTCTGGTCCATCTGCGCCTGTACATCCGGGGCCCGCGGGGAGCCGAGGCGCTCGCGCAGTGCGTCGGCAGCACCGATCAGGTGCAGGCAGGACTCACTCGCCCTTCCGCCTCCGACTGCCCCGGCAAGCAATGCGACGTCCTCGTAGAGGATCGCCAGCGCCCACTCGTCGTCATAGGCCCGGTACGTGCCCAGCGCCGCTGCGTATTCGGAACGGGCCTCGTCGTACTCGCCGAGGCCGCGGTGGGCATTGCCCAGGTTGTTGTGCCCGAGCCCGACCATCCAGGTGTCACCGACTTCCCGGTGCAAACGCATCGACTCCTCGAAGCGAGCCTTCGCGGCCGGGTAGTTCTGCTGCAGCACGGCAATCATGCCGAGGTTGTTCTGTGAGATGCCGATCGCCCACTTGTTGCCGTCCTGGACTCGCATCGCGAGCGCGCGCTCGTTGAGATCCTGGGCGGCCGGGTAGTCGCCGCTGTACTCGGCCACGATGGCCAGATTGCTGAGCACAGCGGCCATGCTGGCGAGGTCACCGAGTCGTTCGCGGATCTCGAAGCTGTCACCGTAGGCCCGCGTCGCTTTGTCGTAATCCCCGCGCTGTGCGGCAAGGGTGCCGGTGAAGTGCAGGACCTGGCCCACGCCGGCGTCGTCGCCGATTAGTTCGAAGTCCCGTGCGGCCGTGGCGAGACCGGCTGCGGCCTCGTCGTAATGGCCACGTTTCCGGGACACCTCGGCAATCCAGGTCCGCGCCCACGCGGCGGCGCTGAGGTCGCCGTGCCCCGTCGCGAGCTCGAGCGCCTGCTGATAGGCCTGCTGGGCCAGTGACCATTCACCGCCCAGCTCCAGCACCTTGCCCGAGCGGATGAGCACCGGCGGCCGTTCCGGTTCGGGTAGCAGCGGAATGACCCGACTGAAGTACTTCACGGCCGCCGAGTTGGAGTAGTCCGCCTGGGCGGCGACACCGGCACGCAGCAGGTACTCGCGCTTCTTGTCCTCATTCGTACTGCGCCAGTAGTGGTGCGCGAGCCGATCGAGCTGCCGGTCAGGGTCGCCGTCCTCGCCGCGTTCCAGACAGCCCGCCACTCCTTCGTGGATCAGGGCTCGCAAGGCGAAGGGCAGGCTTTCGTAGGCGACGTCACAGGTGATGGCGTGGGTGAACAGGTAGCTCTGCGATTCCGGCTCGTCGACCACCACTACGTCCTGCACCGCGAGAGTCTGCAAGTGTCCCTGTACGTCGTCGTCGTCGCCGAGGCCGGGATAGGCACTGGGCAGCAGGGGCCCGCGGAAGGCCCGGCCGACCACACTTGCCACCTTCGCCGTACGTCGCGGCGACTCGGCCAGGGTGTCGATCCGGCTGAGCACCAGGCTGTGCAGGCTTTCCGGCAGGTCCAGGGCGACCAAAGCTGTGGAGTCCGTCGGGTCAACGCCTTGCGAATGCAGATAGCTGCACAGCTCGCGGACGTAGAGCGGATTGCCCTCCGAACGGGCGGCGAGGAGATCTATCACCGCCGGGGAAGGCGGCTGGGAGGTTCCGAAGAGCAAGGCGAGACGATCGGTGACGACTTGGCCGGTTGCCTCGGGCGTCAACGGGTGCAGGACCAGCTCGGTGGCATGTTCGAGTCGCTCCAGTCCCAGCCCGGCGAAGGACTCGGCGCCGGTGCGGTAGGCCAAAGCGAGGAGGACCGGCATCGTCGCGCAGGCCCGCGCGACGGCAACGACCAGATCTCGGGACAGTGGGTCGAGTCGATGGCAGTCCTCGATCACCAGCATCAGCGGCCCCTGCCCCGCCAGCTGGGCAAGCTGTTGCACCACCAACGACTCGAGCGAGGTCTTACGCAACTTGGCGTCGAAGGAGGCGGTCAGCTCGTTGTCAGGCAGGGGGATCCCCAGCAACGTCCCGAAAAGCGGTATCCGCGGGACCAGTTCCTCCGGCAGCACGTCGGTGAGCTGCTCGACCAGCGCCTCGGGTGACGGCTCACCGCTGACGCCGAGCAGGGCGCGCCAGACCTCGCGCCAGGCGGAATAGCTAGAGCTCACGCCGTAGGGCTGTGCCGCGCCCTCGGCGATCAGGACGCCTCCGGTGGCTACCTCGGCGGCGAGTTCGCCGAGAAGTCGGGACTTGCCCATGCCAGCCTCGGCGGACAGCGCCAGCACCTGCCCCTGGCCGGACAGGGCCTGCTCGGCCAGTGCCTGAAGCAGTGCCAGTTCGGCATCCCGGCCGACCAGCCGCTGTCTCTCGCCGGTTCTGATCTGGCTTGCCGCCGAAGTGCGCCCGCTCAACGCGAATGCCGACACCGGCTGGGCCTTTCCCTTGACCAGCAGGTCGGGCAGCCGATCGAAGGCATAGCCCGGTCCCGCAGCCGCCTGCACCCGTTGGGACACATAGACCGCGCCGGCCGGTGCCGCGGACATGAGTCGAGCCGCAAGGTTCACCGGGTCACCGAGACAGCAGAAGGTGCGCCGCTGCTGGTGACCGTACGTGCCGCTGCGTACCCGGCCCTGGCTGATCCCCAGCTTCAGGCCCGTGACCGCTGTGAGGGACTCGAGGGCGAGCAGGTCCAGCGCCGCAGCGCAGACCCGAGCCGCGTCATCGTCATGCGCGACCGGTGACCCGAATACGCCGTAGAGATAGGCGCCCTTGTCGCCCACGGTCAACTGGAGCGTGCTGCCGCCGTACTCGTCGATGATGCGCTGCACCCGCACGATGAAGTCCTGCAGTTGATCGATTGCTTCATCGTCGGCATCGAAATCGATCCCGCCGAAGCTCAGGAAGAGCGGAATCGCCGGTCGGAGCTCAGCCAGGAATTCACCTCGCCCCGACCGCATCCGCTCGTACACCGGCGGAAGCAGCCACTGCCGTACGACGTCGTCGGACAGCCGCTGAACAGGCGGTGGCGGTGGGACGGGAGGAACCTCGACGGTCAGCCGGCGGACGACCCTGACAGTACGCAATCCCTTCGTCTTGACCGATTCCCGGTTGAGTTTTGCCTCCTCGCTCAGTTCCAGTCGGGAACCGAGGGACCGGATGACCGATTCGTCGACGACCACCTCGCCCCGATCGGCTGCGTGCTCCGCGGCGACGAGCTGGTCCATCAGCGCCCCGGCCAGGACGTCGATGAGTTGGATCGATGGGTCTCCTACGACGAAGCGCCGGGCCGATCCGACAGCGACGGCCACCTTCATGGCCAGCTGTACCGGACGGCCTCCTGGGGTGACGACATTACCGACCCGCGCCATCGCCTTCTGCATGTCGAGTGCGCAACGCGTCGCGAGCAGGCCGTCATCTGCGTTGAGCCAGCAGGTGATGGCATCGCCGCTGAAATAGATGACGCTGCCGCCGTAGCGGTGCAGCTCGCCGAGCACCTCGGCGAAGACCGTCTCGAGCACGGCCGTTAGCTCCTCAGCTCCGCGCTGCGCGCCGAGTTCAGCGGCCAATGCCTCGGTGAGGGGGGTGAACCCGGAGATGTCGGCGAACAGGGCCGCTCCGGTGACCCGGTCGGGCATCGACTGCCCCGACGCGAGGGCATGCCGACGATCACCCGGGATGTATGCCTCCGGGTCGTCTGCGGGCTGTTGGGTCGACTGCGCCGCGACCGATTGGCGCACCGAGGGCACGCTGTGCGACATCGGACTCCTCCGGCCCCGGCTGGAACGAACGGGCCTGAGAGCACGCTACTTGGCGCAGACCGCATCGCACCCACCAGAAGGGTGCGCCTCGAGCCCGATTTCCAGACCGCCAAGCAGTCCGAGAGGCTCTAGGGTGGCCTCGGGGTGTCGGACCCCGGGGAGCGCTTTGCGAAGGGTCGCGGTATGGCGAAGACAGATCACACGGTGCAGGACCAACTCGGTGCGGCCGACCCGTTCTCCCGGGTCGGCAAGCGGGCGTTGCGTTCCCTCGCGTCGGCAGCGAAGGGCGTCGACCACGAGTCGGGTCACCAGATCGTCGAGGAGGGCGGTGCCCCACTGGGATTCCACCTCATCACCGAGGGCGAGGCGGTCGTCGAGGTGGCCGGCACCGAACGGCGGCGGCTGGGACCGGGGGATTCCTTCGGGCTCATCTCGTTGATCGACGGCAAGCCGAGGTCGGCTGCCGTACGTGCGGTCACTCCGCTGCACACCCTGTTCATCTCGCCGTGGGCGTTTCATCCGATGCTCGCGAGCGAACCGGAGATAGCCCAGGATCTGTTGCCGCTCCTCTGCTCCCTGCTGCGGGACGCTGAACAGCGAAACTGAGCACGTGGTGACCGCTGAGGAGTTGCTCGCCGATCTCGGCCGGTTGGCCGATGAACTCGGCCCTGCCGTCGCACCGCCCGGATCAGACGGTCTGCTGCGGGCATTGACCAACACTGCGCGACAGCTTTTCGGCGCTCAGGCTTGCTCGTTGGCGCTGCTCTCCGATGACGAGTCGGAGCTCGTCTACACCACCGCCGCCGGGGCGGGGGCGGACGACATCACTGGTATGCGGATGCCCTCAGGGAGGGGGATCGCCGGGTGGGTGGTCATGTCCGGTCAGCCGGTGGCCATCGACGACCTGCGCTCGGATCCGCGATTCGCCCAGGACGTAGCCGAGGACACCGGCTACGTACCGCAAGCTCTGCTGGCAGTGCCAGTGGCATCGCCCGTGCGGTTGCTCGGCGTGATGACCTTGCTCGACCGGGACTCCGCGCGCCCGGGCGCCGACCAGGACATGGTGCTGCTGTCGGTCTTCGCCGATCAGGCGGCGCTCGCGCTGGAGGCCTCCCGGGCCTTCAGCGACCTCGGCCGGCTGTTGCTGGCCGCCCTCGCCACCGCCGCCGGAGACAGCACCGACCTGGCCTCGGCGTTGGGTCAAGCTGCGGCGTCGCTGGATCCGGACGACCGTCCGCTCGGGGAGCTGGCTGCGCTGTTCGCCGAGCTCGGCCGGATGGGTGAACCCGAACGTCGGCTGGCCGTACGCCTCGTCCGGGAGGTCTTGGCCTACGCCGAGCGGCGGTCGCGGCGATCAGGCGGCTGACGCGAGCATGGCACTGAGTCGACCATGGCACTGAGGCGATCATGACACTGAGGCGAGCATGGCACTGAGGCCGGCGTGGTCGGAGGCGTTCCGGGCGGAGGTGCTGCTGCCTGTATCAGTGCCCGGCAACGGGATCACCAGCGAGTGGGCCTTCGAGGGTGCGAGCGGCGCGGGGGTAGATGTGGTTGTCATCGACAGCGGGATCGACGCAGATCACCCGGCAGTGGGTGCGGTGACCGGTGGGGTGGCCTTGACCTGGGACCGCGAGGACGAGCTCGTCATCACGACCGAGGGCCCACACGATGACCTGTTCGGGCACGGTACGGCGTGCGCGGGAATCATCCGACGAGCGGCGCCGGACTGCCGACTGCTCAGCGTGCGAGTGCTCGGCGACCGGCTCAGCGGCAAGGGGCAAGTCTTCGCCGAGGGACTGCGCTGGGCGATCCGCTCGGGCGCCAAGGTGGTGAACCTGTCTCTGCCCACCGGCAAGCAGGACTTCTTCGGTCTGTTCCACGAGGTGGCCGATGAGGCGTACTTCGCCGGCGTCACCCTCGTCTGCGCCGTCAACAACGTGCCGGCACCGTCCTACCCCTCCCAGTACGCGTCGGTGGTGTCGGTGGCGGCCAACGACGCCACCGACCCGTTCGCGCTGGACTGCAACCCCAGCCCGCCAGCGGAGTTCGGGGCGCCGGGAATCGACCTGGAGATCCCCTGGCTCGGCGGCGCCACGATCGTGGCCACCGGCAATTCCTTCGCCGCCCCCCATGTCACCGGACTGGTAGCCCGGCTGCTGTCCAAGCACCCCTACCTGTCGCCATCGGAGATCAAGGCCGTGCTGCGGGCGGTGTCCCGCAATGCAATACGGGCCGACTAGGGCAGCCGGTCCTTGTCCTTCAGCGCGCCGGTGAAGACGTGGCCTTCGACGTCATCGTCGGTCGGATCTGCTTCCCGGCCGGCGTCCTCTGGTGGGGTAGCCGGCTCGGCCGCGACATCCGGAGGGGTGCGGTCCTCGTCGCGTGCATCGGGCTGGGTCATGTTCTCGTCCTCTCGTCGGGAGAGCTCAGCATGCTCGCTGATGCGACATCCAGGCTGTCACAGAGGTGACAAGATTTCAGCGCTCCAAGTGACTGCCGCACAGCCGCCGCGCGGTGCATAGTTCCCTCAGCGGACGGACAAGCCGACCGAAGGCAACGAGGAGACACATGAGCACCGACAACAGCACCGAGGGCCAGCCCGGTCTGGTCAGCGCCACCGACGAGGACGTCGAAGGCCACAAGTTCCAGGCGGCTGGGGACGACGACGTCGAAGGCCACAAGGTCAGCCTGGACGACGACGACGTCGAGGGCCACCGTGTCGCTGCGGCCACTGGCGACGACGACGTCGAGGGCCACGCTCTCAGGTACTAGCTCGGCTGCCGCTTAGCGAGGCGTGCGGTCCTGCGCCATGGGGACTTCCCACTCCGGGAAACGTCCTCATGGCGCCCGCTTGTGCACCTAAGCTGCCGACCGTGGACGTACGGGCGGTGCTCACCGCCGCCCCGCTGTTCGTAGCGGCCGGTACGGATGAGCTGACGATCCTGGCGGCCGCCGCGTTCCCGCGGCGGCTGGCCAAGGGTCAGGTGCTCTTCGTCGAGGGCGAGCGCAGCGACCACCTGGACGTCGTGGCCAGCGGACGGCTCAAGATCCTCGTCGGCTCAGCCCACGGGGACGAACTCCTGCTGGCAGTTCTGAGCGTGGGCGAATCGGTCGGTGAGCTGGGCATGCTCGACGGCCAGCCACGGTCAGCCACTGCCGAGGCCCTGGACGAGGTCGAGCTGATCGCCATCCCAGCCGAGACGGTGCGCTCTGTGCTGGCAACGTCGGCTGGTCTGGCGGTGGCCTGGGCACAGGACCTTGCGCTCACGGTGCGGCGGCTGACCGGCTCCGCGGCCGACCTCGTGTTTCTCGACCTACCCCGCCGGCTGGCCAAGTTACTGGTCGCCACCGGGGAAAGCGAAGTGCACCTCGGGCTGTCGCAGTCCGAGGTCGCCGCCCGCCTCGGGGTGACCCGGCAGTCGCTGAACCGGGTGTTGTCCGGCTTCACCCGGCGCGGATGGATCCGCATTGACGGCTCCACCGTTGCCCTGTGCGACCGCGAAGCGCTAACGCGCTTCGCCGGCTCATGATGCGATCCATCGATCAGTAAGGGAGTCCATGGCGCCGGCACGAGCGAGATATCGCGATGCATTGCGGTCACGTGACTACCGGCTGCTGATCACCGCCTTCTTCATCGACAGCGTGGGTGGCTGGGCGTACAACGTCGTTCTGGTTGTGTACGTCTTCGACCGGACCGGCTCCCCCGCCTGGATCTCCATCTTCCTGGCCGCCGGCTGGGTGCCCAAGATGTTGCTTGCGCCGTACGCCGGCCTGCTTGCCGACCGCCACGAGCGAAGCCGAATCATGCTCGCCTCGGCCCTGGCGGCGTTGGCGGTCATGAGCGCGATCACCGTCACGGTCTTCCTCGACGCCCCGCTGATCCTGATCCTGCTTCTGGCGATCGGACTCGCAGCGTGCGTCACGCCGTACAACCCGGCCGCTCAGGCGTTGCTGATCGACGCTGTGGGAGAGAAGGACCTGCCGGCGGCAAACGCCTTGTTCCTCACCTTGGAGAGCCTGGTCATCGTGATCGGCCCTGCGATCGGCGGCCTGTTGCTGCTGACCGGTGCACCGGTCACCGCGATGGCGCTCAACGCCCTCTCCTTCCTGGTCACCGCGCTGCTCGTCATCCGGATCCGGACCCGCAGCCAGGGCGACGCGCTGCAGGAGTCCGGCGAATCGCAGTTCCGGCAGCTCACCGCGGGTCTGCGGGCTCTGCGCGACGAACCGGTGGCCGCGGTGCTGGTGCTCTATTGCCTGCTGTGCACCTCCGTCGCCGGGACCACCGCGGTGCTCTTCGTGGCGCTCAGCGAGCAGTTCGGAACCGGCACCGAGGGGTACTCGTATCTGCTGGTCGGCTTCGCCATCGGCGGTGTGCTCTCCGCATCGTTCACCAATCGGCTGGCGACCGGACGACTGGCACCTGCGGTGCTGGGCGGGATGCTGCTGCTCTCGCTGCCCTATGTCG
>JBPCOF010000291.1:0-3762 GCA_051000515.1 Geodermatophilaceae bacterium | reverse complement strand
GGCTCAGCTTTGCCAGGAGATCCTGGGCCGCCTGGGCATGGCCGGGCAGGCACATCACGTCGTAGCTGCTGGCCACGACTTGACTCTTGGAAGTGAAATCGCGTTTCCCCCGGGTCGCGGCATACCCACTCAGCCCGAAGATCAGGCCGAATGCGGCACCGAAGAGTAGTCCGAACAGGACCAGGGTCAGGAATTCGCGACCGGCCGGTGCGAACAGCCCGAGCAGCAACCCGACGAACAGTCCGAACCAGGCCCCACTGGCTGCCCCGGCCATCGCCGCCCGGCCCCAGGACAGGCGACCGGTGATCTGCTCGACCATCCGCAGTTCAGATCCGATGATCGAGGTGTTCTCGACCGGAAACTTGTTGTCCGACAGATAGTCCACCGCTCGTTGTGCGTCGGTGTAGGTCAGATACGTCCCGATCCGAATGCCGTCCTTGGGCATGTACACAGTGGCTGCCATGGACCGATTCTGTCACGGTCGGCGCACAGCCCGAGCCGGCCTCAGGCGAGACTGTCGCGCCGGGCCGTGTGCAGGTCGGCGAACCGGCCGGAGCCGGCCAGCAGGTCGTACGGCGAGCCGTCCTCGACCAATGAACCGGCGTCCATCACCAGAACCCGGTCGGCGATCTCCACTGTGGACAGTCTGTGGGCGATGATGATCGCAGTGCGGTCGGCGAGGATGGTGCGCAGCGCATGCTGAACCAGGCGCTCACTGGGGACGTCGAGGGAACTCGTCGCCTCGTCGAGGATCAGCACCGCAGGATCGGCCAGGAAAGCCCGGGCGAACGAGACCAACTGCCGTTGCCCGGCCGAGAGCCGGCCACCGCGTTTGCGCACGTCGGTGTCATACCCCTCGGGCAAGGCACGGATGAATTCGTCGGCACCGATGGCCCGCGCCGCATGCTCGATCTCGCTGCGGGTGGCCTCCGGTCGCCCGAAACCGATGTTGTCCGCGACGGAGCCGGAGAACAGAAAGCTCTCCTGGGTCACCATCACCACGGCCCGGCGCAGATCCTCGTCGGACAGCCGCCGCAGGTCCACGCCGTCGAGACACACGCTGCCCTCGCGCGGATCGTAGAACCGGCCCGCCAAGCGGGCCAGCGTGGACTTCCCGGCGCCGGTGGCCCCGACCAGGGCGACCGTCTGCCCCTGCGGGATGTGCAGATCGAGCTCCGGCAGCACGATCGCGTCGCCGTAGCCGAACAGCACGCCGTCGAAGCGCACGTCGCCGTGCGCCTGCGGCAGCGGCTCCGGATCCTGGGCGGGGACCACACTCGACTGCTCTTCCAGTACCCCGGACAGTTTCTCGAGCGCTGCCACGGCGGACTGGTAGGAGTTGTAGAACATCGCCACGTCCGACATCGGGTCGAAGAAGCGGCGGATGTAGAGCAGGAATGCGGTCAGCACCCCGATCTGCAGGTCGCCGTCCATGACCCGGATCGCGCCGTACATCAGCACTCCGACCGTGACCAGGTTGCCGATCAGCTGAACACCAGGGACGAAGATGGACATCAGCCAGAAGGCCCGGTCCTGGGCTTTGCGGTTGTCCTCGTTCAGGGTGCGGAAGATCTCGGTGTCCCGCGGCTCCCGGCGGAAGGCCTGCACGGCCCGGATCCCGCCAAGTGTCTCGACGAACTGGACGATGACCATCGCGACCGTCTCGCGGGTACGCCGGTAGGCCTTGGCCGAGTTCTTCTGGAACCAGCGGCCGAGCAGGGCGAGCAGCGGGAAGGCCAACATCGTGACCAGGCCCAGCGGTGGGTCGAGCACGATCAGCACGATTCCGATCGTCATGATCGAGAACAGCGCGGTGAGCAGACCGTCCAAGCCTTCGTCGAGCAACTCGTTGAGCGCATCGACGTCGGAGGTCAACCGAGAGATGACCCGGCCAGAGGTATACCGCTCATGAAAGGCCAGTGGCAGGTGCTGCACATGGCTGAACACCCTGCGCCGCAAGGTGAGCAGCATGTCCTGGCCGATCGCCCCGGTGCGCTGTAGAAAGGCGTACCGCAGGATTGCATCAGTTCCGGCCGCTACCAGCATTGCCGACCCGATCCAGATCAGCGGTGCCACGCTGCCGTCGTCGATCAGGGCAGGCAGGGCATTGTCGATGCCCAGACCGACCAGCCACGGTCCGGCCAGCCAGGCGAGGTTCTGCACGAGAATGACTAGCAGCAGCCAGCGCACCTGGCGCCGGTGCGGACGCAGCAACTCGCCGAGCAACCGTCGGGACCTGGCCCTCAGGAAGACACCGGCCGCCGACGGCAGATCGTCGACATCCTCGGTGGCGATCCCCCGCCAGTCACGTTCTGCGGCAGGGTTGCTCGGCGTCGCACCACCCGGGCTGGGCTGGCTGTTGTGCTCCGTGGTCGTCATCGCTTGTCCGCCTCGCTGGCTGCGCTCACCGGTCGGTGCGTTCCTCGCTCGCTGGCGCTCGCTGCGATGCTCCCGCCCTCTCGGCTCATCGACGGACCGACTCGTCCTGCATCCGCCGGCCGTGGTCATCCGCTGCCTCGTCCAAGTCGCCGTCGGCACCGTCGTCATCGGTCTGGGCCGACAGGATCGAGCGGTAGGCCGGCACGGTCGCGAGCAGGTCGGAGTGCCGTCCGACCTGGGTGATCGTGCCCCCGTCCAGCAGGGCCACCCGATCGGCCAGCAACACCGTCGAGGGACGATGAGCCACGACCAGGGCGGTGGTACCGACCAGGACCCGGCGCAGGGCCTCCTCGACGAGGGACTCGGTGTGTACGTCCAATGCCGACAGCGGATCGTCGAGCACCAGGACCGTCGGTCGGCCGAGCACGGCCCTGGCCAGGGCTAGGCGTTGACGCTGGCCACCGGACAGGCTCATTCCTTGTTCACCCAGCCGGGTGTCCAGGCCCCACGGCAGGTCGTACACGAACGCGGCCTGGGCGATCTCGATCGCCTCGGCGACCTCCGCGTCGGTGGCATCCGGGCGGCCGAGGGTGAGGTTCTCCCGAGCGCTCATCGAGAACAACGTCGCGTCTTCGAACGCGGTGGCGACCTGGCTACGCAGTTGACTCACCGGGAGGTCGCGGACGTCGACCCCGTCGATCGTGATCCGTCCGGCAGTCACGTCGTACAGCCTCGGGACGAGGGCGGTCAGTGTGGTCTTGCCCGAGCCGGTCGCCCCGACCAGGGCGACGGTCTCCCCGGGGGCGATCTCCAGGTCGACGCCATGCAGCACCGGTGCGGTCGCGTCGGGATAGCTGAAGCCGACCCCTTCCAGGCGCAGCCGGCCCTTACCCAGGCGCTGCGCACGTCCATGGGATGGGTCGAGAATCGTCGGTTCGGCGTCGAGCAGTTCGAAGATGCGATCGGCCGCCGTGGCCGCCTCGAGGGTCGAGGCGAGCAGCCAGCCGATGGACAGGATCGGCCAGACCATGACCGTGAACAGCGCGATGAAGCTGACCAGCGTGCCGAGTGTCATGGCGCCGCCGGCTACGGCGAAGGAGCCCCCGACGAGTACGCCGGCCAGGACAATCTGGGGTTGCAGCTCGAAGAGCGCCCAGATGACGGCCAGCAGTTTCACCTTGCCAAGCTCCAGGTGCTGCAGGCGCACAGCCTTGGCATCGAAGCGGCCGAACACCAGGTCGCGCCGGCCCAGGGCTTTGATGATCCGGATACCCAGCACCGATTCCTCGACGTCGGTGGCGGCCTCACCCTGCTGATCCTGGACCTGGCGGGAGACCACGTTGTAGCGCCGCTCGAAGCGCACGCCGACGTAGATGAGCGGGA
>JBPCOF010000110.1:0-5425 GCA_051000515.1 Geodermatophilaceae bacterium | reverse complement strand
AAGTTGGACTTGAGCTCGATCGTGGTGAACCCGATCGCAGCTTCGGGCAACAAGGCCCGACAGCCGTATCCGCAGGCGGTGTCGGCCAGCCCGATGACGACAGCGGCATGCAGGTAGCCGTTGGGCGCCAGAAGCTCAGCCCGGATCGGCAGCGCAGCCACAATCCGGCCCGCCTCGTGCTCGAGGACCCGCAGGCCAAGCAGCTCCGGGAAGGCTCCGGCGCTGATGGCGTTGAGCGCATCGACGCCGGAATCCATGGGGAGACCATACGGAACCGGTACGGCCCGCGGCGCATCTGAGAATGTGCAGCCGGTCGAAGATCCAACCGGCTAACCTGCGCCCTGCGCACCTGCACGAGCTATCCGATCAGCTACTCAATCCGATCAGCCAATCGAGAAGAGACACCTCCGACGATGAACGGTCCAACCATGAAGAAGATCGTCGCCACGATCGGCTTGGCCGCTGCAGCTTTCTTGACGATCTCCGGCTGCAGCAAGCCCGAGGCGAGCGAAATTTCGGCCGCCGTACAGGCTGACGATCTCGATGCCGAGATGGCCGACTGTTTCGCACAGGGTCTGCTCGAGGCCGACGTCAGCGGGACCAGCCTCGATGTCCTGGCTGAAGAGGGCATTGCCACCGACGACGGCGGACAGGTCCAGGTCGTCGCGGATGACATCCCGGCCATCCAGGGCGTTGCGCAGGATTGTGGCTTCGAGCTGGTCGGCAGCTGAGACCCTGGCGGCTCGACCGCCGGGGGCGTACCCGTCGAGGTCCCGCAGAGTTATAGCGTGACGGTGTGCACCGGATCAGTCGATTCGCCTTGGCAGCCGGGCTTCTCCTGCTGACCGGTTGTGGGTCGCCGTCGGCTGAGGACATCGCCAGCGCCCTGGTGGCCGACGGCGCCGAGGAGTCCGTCGCCCGGTGCGTGGCCGACCAGGCCGTGGGCAGCGATCTGTCGACGGACTCCCTGGCTCGACTGGCCACAGAAGGAATCACCGATGATCAGGGTGAAGACGTCCAGTATCTGGAGGATGACAGCGCGATCCTCCAGGCTCTGGTGACCGCCTGCCTCTGAGGCGAATACATGCATGCTGCATGCATGTGCGACTCTAGTGCGCATGACGACGATCTCCGAGCCGGACGCTGCGGCGCCACCGGGACCGGAACGCTCCGCTGGTGAGCAATTGGTGATCCAGGCGTTCCGAGTCGCTCGCACCCTCGGATCGGCCGACCGCAGCATCGGGGGACCGCCGCGGGCCTGGCTGCTGCATCGGCTGGCTCACACGCCTGGCATACGGGTGGCCGACCTCGCCGGCGAGTGCGGCTTGGACGCCTCGACGGCCAGCCGGCACGTACGAACCCTGGAAGATGCCGGGCTGCTTGCGCGGGTCGGCGACCCGGAGGACCGACGGGCAGCCCGACTCTCGCTCACGCCGGCCGGACAGGACGCGCTCGAGCTGGCGCTGCGGGTACGAGCTGACCTCGTCGCCCGCGCCACCGCGCAATGGTCTGCGGCAGATCGTGGCCTCTTGTCTGACCTGTTGAACCGCCTGTCCGACGATCTCGTCGCGGCAGCAAGCACGGCGAACTCTGCACACGTGAAAGGCGGGGCCAACTGATGAGCACCGACACCGGCACCGACAGCGAGACCGGCACCGACACCGACACCGCGCCTGCCGCCGACGAGGAGGTGCAGGCCTACTTCACGCACAAGCAGATCCTGGTGGTCATGTCCGGGGTGATGTCCGGGATGTTCCTGGCCGCTCTGGACCAGAGCATCGTGGGTACGGCACTGCCGACGATCACCAGCGAACTCGGCGGCCTGGACAAGCTGGCCTGGGTCGTTACCGCTTATCTCGTCACCGCAACCGCGGTAACTCCGCTGTGGGGCAAGATCTCTGACCTGTACGGGCGCCGGCTGATCTTTCAGATCGCGATCTCGATCTTCCTGATCGGTTCGATGGCCTGCGGTCTGGCCCAGGACATCACCCAGCTCATCGGCTTCCGGGCGTTGCAGGGAATCGGCGGCGGTGGACTGTTCTCCATCGCCCTGGCGATCATCGGTGACGTGGTGCCGCCGCGGGAACGGGGAAGGTACGGCGGGTATTTCGGCGCTGTCTTCGGGATCTCCAGCGTGGCCGGTCCCCTGCTCGGCGGGTTCTTCACCGACGGCCCGGGCTGGCGCTGGATCTTCTACATCAACGTTCCGATCGGCATCGCCGCGTTGGTGGTCACCTCGCTCGCGCTGAAGATGCCGGTCATCAAGCGCAAGGTCTCCATCGACTATCTGGGGGCCCTGACCATCGTGGTCGCCGTCACCAGCCTGATCCTCTACCTGGAGTGGCGCGGCAAGGACTATGGCTGGACCGAGGGCTGGGCGCTGGCTCTGCTGATCACAGCTGTCGCCGGCATTGCGATCTTCTACTTCGTAGAGCAGCACGCCGAGGAGCCGATCATCCCGATGCGGCTCTTTCGCAATCCGGTCTTCAGTGTTGGTGGGCTGTACGCCTTTCTGGCCGGGATCGCGATGTTCGGAGTGATCATCTTCCTGCCGCTCTACCTGCAGGCGGTCAAAGGATTCAGCGCCACGCAGTCGGGCCTGGCCATGACCCCCGCGATCGTCGGGATCCTGGCCGCCTCGATCGTCTGTGGCCGGATGCTGGACAAGACCGGTCGCTACAAGATCTTCCCGATCGTGGGCGCGACGTTGCTCCTGCTGGCGATCGCACTCCTGTCGACACTTGCCGTGGACACCAACTACTGGCTCTTGGCTGCGTACATGCTGATCTTCGGACTGGGACTGGGCGCGCAGATGCAAACCGTGATGACCGCGATCCAGAACTCGGTCAAGATGCGTGACCTCGGGTCGGCGACCGGATCAGTGACCTTCTTCCGCCAGATGGGTGGCGCGATCGGTGCGACGGGCTTCGGTGCGGTCTTCGGGATCGTCTTGGCCAGCAACCTCAAGGAGGTCTTCGCTGGATTCGCGGCCGCTGGAGGTCCGATTACCGCCGACATCGACACCAACGACGTGACCGCGCTGCAGAACCTGCCGCCCGGCGTCAAGGAGCCGGTGCTGGCCGCTTTCGCCGACGCCCTGGGGACGATGTTCCTGGTCGGTGTACCCGCGGTCATGATCGCTCTGATCGCTGCGTTCTTCCTCAAGGAAGTACCGCTGCGCGCCTCGGCCAAGCCACCGGGAGCCTCGGACGTACCGCGGAATCAGGACGAGGAGCGCGCCGAGCTGGAAGCGGCCGCCTCCCCGACCGGCTAACGGTCTCAGGGACTTTCTCCGGAGAAAGTGACGTCTGCTGCTCTCCAGACCGCACTTAATCCGGAGAAAGTCCGTCGCCCCAGCCGCAGACGGCTTGCTGTGACGGCGGATACGGGCGCCTGGTCCTGCTATACCCCCAGTCACGCGGACCATGGTGCACTCTTGGAGTGCGACAACCCCGCCGTGCGAGTCTCGTACGGCCGCGCAGGTGAGGAAGGGAACGCTGGAAATGGCTTCGATGTTCGGCAAGATCTCTCAGTTCGCCCGCAGCCCCAAGGGCCAGCAGGTGCTCCGTCAGGCCGGGGCCAAAGCCCAACAGATGGCCAAGGATCCGGCCAACAAGGCAAAGATCAACGACGTACGCAGCAAGATCGCCAAGCGCCGCCCGCAAGGCTAGGTCGGAGCGAAGGGCCCACGATGGCGGAGTTGTTCGGTGCGTACGACGCGAAGATCATGCGCCACACTGTCATTGATGTGATCCGGCGCAGCGCGGCTCGCACGCCCGACGCCCTGGCGGTCTCCTACGACGCAACGACGTACAGCTACCGCGAACTCCTCGACGCATCGCTGGCCGCCGCGGGCGGGTTGGCCGATGCTGGTGTGGGACCGGGTGACCGGGTGGCCGTGTACGCGCGAAACAGCGATCTGTACGTCGTTTCGTGGCTGGCGACTCAGGCTTTGGGTGCGGTGCACGTACCGATCAACTTCATGCTCGGCGCCGCAGAGGTCGCGTTCATCCTCGGGCATTGCGAGCCGGTGTACGCGCTGGCTGACGGCGACATGTACGGCATCCTCACTGATGCAGCCGACCAGGCCGCCGTGACGACCACGCTTGCGGTGCAACACCCCCGCTCCGGTGAGCGACCAAGTGATCTGGTCCTGAGTGCTGGGCCCGGAGCCGCGGCGCAACCCGCTGGCCCGAGCCACGCCGATGCCGTCGCCCAGATCGCGTACACCTCCGGCACGGAGTCGCGGCCCAAGGGTGCCCAGCTCACCCATCGGGCGCTGATCGCGCAATATCTGAGCTGCATCGTCGACGGCGAATTCAGTCGGGACGACCGGGTGCTCAATGCGCTGCCGCTCTACCACTGCGCGCAGATGCACGTGTTCCTGATGCCGTCGCTGTATCTCGGCGCAGTCAACTACATCCTCGACACCCCGACACCGGACAACATGCTGGCCGCGGCCGAGCAGTTCGGGATCACCTCGATGTTCTGTCCACCGACGGTGTGGATCGGGATTCTGCGCAGCGGCGGCTTCGACCCGAGCCGGCTCGCGACGATCACCAAGGGGTACTACGGCGCCTCGATCATGCCCGTGGAGACGGTCAAGGAGCTGTCCTCCCTGCTGCCGGGTATGCGGCTGTGGAACTTCTACGGGCAGACCGAGATCGCGCCGCTGGCAACGGTTCTCGGTCCGCACGAGCAGTTGACCAAGCCGGGTTCGGCCGGCCGGGCGACGCTGCACGTCGAGACAAGGGTGGTCGACGACGACCTGAACGACGTCGGCGCCGGCCAGGTCGGCGAGGTCGTACACCGCTCCCCGCAGGTGATGAGCGGCTACTACCGCGACGAGGAGAAGACCGCCGAGGCTTTCGCCGGCGGCTGGTTCCACAGCGGCGACCTGGCCACCATGGACTCCGACGGCTACCTCACGATCGTCGATCGCAAGAAGGACATGATCAAGACCGGTGGTGAGAATGTCGCCTCCCGGGAGGTCGAGGAGGTGCTCTACGAGCATCCCGGCGTCGCCGAGGTGGCCGTCATCGGACTGCCGGATGCCAAGTGGATCGAGCGGGTATGCGCTGTCGTGGTGCCTCGTGCGGACGTCGACACTGCCGCGCTGGCCGCCGACCTCACTGAATTCGGCCGCGAGCGGCTCGCGGCGTTCAAGCTGCCCAAGCAGGTCGAGCTGATCGACGCCCTGCCCAAGAATCCGAGCGGTAAGATCCTGAAACGCGAGCTACGGCAACGCTTCTCGGACTGATGGTCAGATCGGTGCGACGCCGATGAGACCGTTGCGGGTCACTAATGCGGCGAGTTCCGTTTCGTCGAGAGTCTCGGTGCCTTCGGGACGACGTGGGAGGACCATGTAGCGGGATTCGGCGCTGGCATCCCATACGGTGATTGCGATGGCGGGATCGAGGTCGAA
>JBPCOF010000108.1:0-3935 GCA_051000515.1 Geodermatophilaceae bacterium | reverse complement strand
TGGTGGTGACCTTCTGGGCGCACCTGCGCCTAGGCGAGGTCGTGGCCCTGCGCCGGGGCGATGTGGACCTGGCTGCCAGGACGCTGCACGTCGCTCGCCAGGAGGTCGAGACCGACAACGGGCCGCTGGAGAACCCGCCGAAGGCAGCAAGCATCCGTACGGTCTCGCTGCCAGCCTTCGGCGGGGTCTCTAGCCGGCCTGCATCGGCCTCGACTTCCTGGCGCTCGATGCGAAGTGTTCCGGTGCTCAGGTCATCACTCAGCCAGATGTCACTACGGCGCAGCGCAACTACCTCACCGATTCGCAGGCACGCCCAGAAAGTCAGCGTGGTCAGGGCGCGCATGTGTTCGGGCATCGCAGCCGTCAGGCGGTCCAGGTCGTTCAGGTCGATCAAGGGCCGCTCCGGGGAGTTGGGCTGCCCCGCCCCGGCAATCCTGCACGGATTTCGGTGCACCGCATCGTCATCGACCGCCGTGGCGAACACCGCATGCAAGACGGCGTAGCTCTGCCGGACTGCGGTAGGGCCGACACTGGCCAGTAGCTCGCTTGCGTTTCGTCAAGATGTTTGGCCCCGCTGTCGTCGCGAATATTGGCCCCGTATGGCGATCTTGTCGGTGGACGGTGCTGGGATGATGAGTTCGTGGATGAGCTGCTGCAGCAGGCGATGGAGCCTGTATTGCGTGATCTTCAGGGTGCCGGGATTACTGCGCCGAGGATCGAGGATGACGACTGGACCGGAGATCCGGACTCGCCGTCAGTGATGCTGTGGAGTCCCGATGGCAGCGGTACCGGTGTCTATGTGTCGAGGTCTGCGCCGTTGTTCGAGCGGGTCGCTGCTATGGCCGATCAGGTCCAGGAGTGGGCGATCGAGGAGCTGTGGGGGCAGGCGCCGACCAATTGGCCGCGGTGTCTGAAGCACCCGAACGGTCATCCGATGAAGGCCGCCACGCGGGCCGGGGCTGCTGTGTGGGTGTGCCCGGCCGACGAGACCTTCGTGTCGACGATCGGAACGCTCTGAACGTCAACTCGCGCGCTTGCGGCGTGATGTGGTTTTGCTGGTGCGCAGTCGGTAGGACTGGGTGCCGGTCTCGAGGATGTGGGCATTGAACGTGACCCTGTCGACGATGGCTGCGACGAGCCGCGGGTCTGGAAAGACGCTGCCCCATTCGCTGAAAGGCAGGTTGGTTGCGATGGCGATGGAGGCGCGTTCTTCGCGTTCGGTGATGATCTGGAACAGCAGTTCGGCGCCTCTCGGGTCGATCTGGACGTAGCCGAGTTCGTCGAGGCAGAGCAGGTCAAGGCGCCCGTAGCGACCGACGACGCGGGACAGGACTCGTTCGTCGGCGGCTTCGGCGAGTTCGTTCACGAGCTGGGCGGTGGTGACGTAGCGGACCCGGCGGCCTTGCTCGCAGGCGGCCAGGCCAAGCCCGATGAGCAGGTGGGACTTGCCGGTGCCGGAATCTCCGAGCAGCACTACCGGCTCGCCGGCGTCCATGTAATGCCCGGCGGCGAGCTGGCCGAGAGTGGCGGCCTGGATCGACGGGACGGCGTCGACGTTGAAGTCCGCGAGCCTCTTCAACCTCGGGAACTTGGCGTCGTTGATCCGTCGTGTCCGTCGTCGTTCGGTGCGGTCGTCGACCTCGGCGGCGAGGACCTCGGCCAGGTAGGCCAGGTGTGTCTGTCGTTCCCGGCTCGCGATCTCGGCGAGGCGGGCGGCTTCGGTGCGCACGGTCGGCAGGTGCAGCTCGCGGGCCGCTGCGCCGATGGGTGCCTGCGCCGCGGCGTCGACGGTTGTGGTGGTCATGTTCGGCTCCCGGTCAGTAGGTCGTCGTAGTCGGTAAGGCTGGGTGCTGGTCGGTCGTAGCGGGCCAGAGCGCCGATCGGAACGACGGGAGCGACCTGAGTGATATCGCGGCGGGCGTCGATGAGCACCACCGCGGGATCGAGACATCCGGACGCGACAGCGCGGTCCATCGCCGCTGTCAACGCCGCTGCGGCCATCGTGCGGTGCGCGAGCAGGATCTCGATCAGCGCCCGGGTGCCGGCAGCGTCGCCTCGTGTCCGGCGAGCGGCGTCCCAGTAGGACTGGTGCGAGGGGGTGAACGCGCCGCGGGCTTTCGCCTGCGCCAGTGCTGTCGCGCCAGGCAGTCCGCCGGGCTTGGTCTTGAGGACCTCGAGGTAGTGATCAAGGGTGAGGACCTCGACGTAACGTCCGATCGCACGTTCGTGACCAGCGACGAGTTTCGCGCCGTCGTAGATCTCGACCGTGCGGGCGGCCAGGCGGACCGGGAGCCGTCGTCCGGCGTAGCGGGCCGGCACTGAGTAGAAGCATTGCCGCACCGATACTCTCGCCCGGTTGTCGAGCCGGGCTTCCATCAACCGGGCGGGGTCGAACGGTTCGCTCGGCAGCGGCATCAGCGTGGCTGCTTCGGTCTCGAACGCCGAGCCGATCGTGACCGGGCGACCGGTGATAACCCGGCCGTCGTCGAGCAGGTCACCGGCGGCGATCAGCTCGTTCAACTCGGCGAGCGACGCAGCCTTCGGGACCGGGACGAGGTGACGTCGGCGGAAGCGTCCGATCTCGCCTTCGACTCCGCCTTTCTCGTGTGCGCCCTGGATGCCGGGTCGGCAGAAGAACGAGTCGAACCCGTAGTGGCTGCGC
Source organism: Geodermatophilaceae bacterium (assembly GCA_051000515.1). GTDB lineage: Bacteria > Actinomycetota > Actinomycetes > Mycobacteriales > Geodermatophilaceae > JACCQS01. Next base: position 1,273 of record JBPCOF010000108.1, on the reverse strand, counting down.
AGCGCGGTGAAGCGTTCGGTCTCGGTCCGATCTCGTCCCTTGAGCACTCGGACGACGGCTGGCTTGAGGTTGTCGTAGCGCACCCGCCCGGGGACTCCGCCGAAGTACTCGAACGCCAGAACGTGCCCTTCCAGGAACGCCTCTTGCGCCTGGGTGCCGAACGCGACGTGGAAGGCCTTGCTTGGGTTCTCGCGGTGATCGCAACACCTACTGATTGGGTGTTGTCTGTGGCTGGATATTCGATCTTCATCCGTGCGGACCTGTTGCAGCAGTTCTGGCAGGTCATGTGTGACGGCGGCTTCATCACCGATGCGGTCGAGGTGATCGACACGAGCCGCCGCACTGGTCGCCGTGTGCTGGTCGAGGCTGGCGGCGTTCGGCCGCGGCGTGGTCGGGGATTGAAAGGTCGCTGTCTGAGCTTCGATGAGCGGGAGGAGATCGCGCTTTCCCGCGCTGCGGGCGGGTCGTTGCGGGCGATCGCTACCGAGCTGGGTCGAAGTCCGTCGACGATCAGCCGGGAGCTCCGCCGCAACGTGCACGTCGATGGCGGCTACCGGGCCAGTTCGGCGCACGCGATGGCCTACCACCGGGCGTCGCGGCCGAAGCCATCGAAGCTAGCGACCAACGTGGCGCTGCGAGCGAAGGTTGAGCAGGATCTTCAGAAGAAGTACTCGCCGGAGCAGATCGCCGGCCGGCTGCGCCTGGAGTTCCCCGATGATCTGGAGATGCGGGTGTCACCAGAGACCATCTACCAGTCGATCTACGTGCAGTCCCGCGGCGCGTTGCGCCGCGATTTGGCGGTGTGTCTACGCACCGGGCGGGCGTTGCGGCGCCCGAGCCGCAAGGTCGGGCAACGCAGGAACCGCATCCCGAACATGATCAACCTCAGTGAGCGGCCGGCCGAGGTCGAAGACCGGGCAGTGCCCGGCAATTGGGAAGGCGATCTGATCATCGGCAAGCAGAACCAGACCGCGATCGGCACCCTCGTCGAGCGGCAGACCGGTTACCCGATGCTGCTGCACCTACCGGATGGTTACAAGCCCGAACAGGTCCGCGACGCCCTCGCGGAGAAGATCAAGACCCTGCCTGACTCGGTGCGCCGTTCGCTGACCTGGGACCAGGGACCTGAGATGCGCGACTGGAACCAGGTCTCCGTCGACGCCGACATCGACATCTACTTCTGCGACCCACACTCACCCTGGCAGCGCGGCACCAACGAGAACCTCAACCGGCCTACTGCGCCAGTACTTTCCGAAGGGCACCGACCTGAGCG
>JBPCOF010000089.1:0-3301 GCA_051000515.1 Geodermatophilaceae bacterium | reverse complement strand
TCTGACCGCTGAGATACTGCTCGTAGGAGGCCAGGTCGAGGTGGCCGTGACCGCACAGCGCCGTCAGGATGACCTTCTCCTCACCGGACTCCTTACAGGCCAGGGCCTCGCGGATCGCGGCGGCGATGGCATGGGTCGGCTCGGGTGCGGGCACGATGCCCTCGCTCTTGGCGAACTGCAGCGCCGCGGCGAAGCACTCGGTCTGCGGCACCGAGATCGCCTCCACCATGCCTTGGTCGTAGATGTGCGAGACCAGCGGGCTCATGCCGTGGTAGCGCAGCCCCCCGGCATGGATCGGATCGGGGATGAAGCCGTGCCCGAGCGTGTGCATCTTCATCAGGGGCGTCATGCCGATGGCATCGCCGAAGTCGTAGCGGTATTCCCCGCGGGTCAACGAAGGACAAGCCGCGGGCTCGACGCAGCGGATGGTCGGATTCATCCTGCCGGCCAGCTTCTCCCTCAGAAACGGGAAGGACAGCCCACCGAAGTTCGAGCCTCCCCCGGTGCAGCCGACGATGATGTCGGGCACCTCCTCGGCCATCGCGAGTTGGCGCAACGCCTCCTCGCCGATGACGGTCTGGTGCAGCAGGACGTGGTTCAGGACGCTGCCCAGCGCGTACCTGGTGTCCTCCCGGGACACCGCTGCCTCGACCGCCTCGGAAATGGCGATGCCCAGCGATCCCGGGCTGTCGGGATGCTCGGCGAGAATCGATCGCCCTGCCTCGGTGAGATCGGAGGGACTCGGGTGCAGCGTCGCCCCGTACACCTGCATCATCGTCCGACGGGAGGGCTTCTGGTCGTAGGAGGATCGGACCTGCCAGATCTCGCACTCCATGCCGTACTGCGCCGTCGCGAAGGCCAACGACGTACCCCATTGTCCGGCACCGGTTTCGGTGGTCAGCCGGGTGACGCCTTCGGCGTGGTTGTAATAGGCCTGGGGCACCGCGGTGTTGGGCTTGTGCGAGCCGGCCGGGCTGACGCCCTCGTACTTGAAGAAGATCTTGGCCGGGGTGTCGAGGAACTTCTCCAGTCGACGGGCCCGGATCAACGGCGATGGGCGCCACAGCCGGTAGACGTCGATTACCTCACCCGGGATGTCGATGTAGCTCTGCATCGACACCTCCTGTTCGATCAACGCCATCGGGAACAGCGGCGCCAGATCGTCCGGGCCGACCGGTTCACGGGTGCCCGGATGCAGCGGCGGTGGCGGCGGTTCCGGCAGATCCGGGATGACGTTGTACCACTGGGTCGGGATGTCATTCTCGTCCAGCGGGAAGGTGTAACGCTCGTCCTTGCTGACCATGGCAACTCCTCACATCGGACCGACCGCCCCATCCTGGCCTTGCAGTGCGGCATACCGAAAGACGTCTTTGCCTATCTGGTGCACCGACATGCTGAGTGTCTCACCGGCGAGTCGCGGCATCAGATAGGCAAAGCTGCGATTCAGGGCAGCGGCCAGCGCGCCCGACGGAGGTCTACCCTGCTGCCATCCAGCAGCGGGGTGCCTTCGGCGGCAAGCAATTCCAGCTGCCGAGCACGAACCTGTTCAGCCGGAACTCCGTTGGAGCGGATCACCCGGTGCCAGGCCACGGCGCCCTGGCCCATCGCCATCGCCCGGGCCACACGACGCGGACCGCCCTGGCCCAAGAACTCCGCGATGTCGCCGTAGGTCACCACCCGCCCGACCGGGACCGTGTCGACCACGTCATAGACGGCCTCGGCGAAATCTTCGAAGTCCACCGACGGTCAGGTGCGTCGACCGAACCGGGCGAGCAAGCGGGTCTGCGGGTCTGCGTCGTCAGGCACCGGGACGGCTGCATCGAAGACACCTGGCATGCCGGACCCGTCGAGATGTTGCTCGGCGTAGCCGAGTGTCCAGACCACGAGACTGTCGTCCAGACGTTCCACGCCGTCGATGGCATGCGCCAGATCCCATGCGTGTACGACGAGATCGGCAGTCATCTCCGCGCAGTAATCGGACGCCGCCGTCTCGCCGTAGGACAGCACAACGTTGCGCTGCAAGGCATCCGGGGCGGCAAAAGCGGTCAACGCGTCATCAGCGGCGGTCTCCCAGGCACCCACTGGATCATCCCCCAAGGGGTCGTCGGAAAGGCGGTGACCCACGTCCGCGGGTGTCTGTCCGACCAACAATCGTGCAGCCCAATGCTGTTCGTCGACGAGGTGTCCCACCAGGTCGCGAACCGACCAGCCCTGGAGGGCCGTCGGCTCGTCCCACGACCCAGGCGGCACGGCGTCGACACGATCACCGAAGAGTGCCTGCGCCCGCTGGAAGCGTTCGACGAGTTCGCGCACGGACCCGACGTCGATCAGTAGGTAGGTAGCGAGGTGTCGATCCGGTTGGCCCAAGCCAGCACCCCACCCTGTACGTGCACGGCGTCACCGAATCCGGCTGCCTGAACGGCGGCCAACGCTTCGGCTGAACGCGCACCGGACTTGCAGTGCAACACGATCGGCTTGTTCTGGGGCAGCTGGGACAGGGCTCGGCCGGAGAGGATCTCGTCCTTGGGAATCAGCTTGGCGCCCGGGATCGAGACGATCTCGTACTCGTTGGGTTCGCGGACGTCGATCAACTCGAAGTCCTTGCCGGAATCGATCATGTCCTTGAGTTCCTCGACCGTGATCGTCGATCCGAGTGCAGCCTCGGAGGCCTCGTCCGAGACAACACCGCAGAAGTTGTCGTAGTCGATCAGTTCGGTGATCGGCTGACCGGTGGGGTCCTTGCGAATGGTGACCGTCCGGAAGGTCATCTCGAGCGCGTCATAGACCGTCAGCCGGCCGAGCAGGGCCTCCCCGATGCCGGTGATCAACTTGATCGCTTCGGTCGCCTGGATCGAACCGATCGTCGCGCAGAGGACACCGAGAACTCCGCCCTCTGCGCAGGAGGGCACCATCCCTGGCGGGGGCGGCACCGGGTACAGGTCGCGGTAGTTCGGACCGTGCGAATCCCAGAAGACCGACACCTGGCCGTCGAAGCGAAAGATCGAGCCCCACACGTAGGGCTTGTCCAGCAGGACACAGGCGTCGTTGACCAGGTACCGGGTGGCGAAGTTGTCGGTGCCATCCACGATCAGGTCGTACCGCGCGAAGATGTCCAGCACGTTGTCGGAGTCCAGCCGGGTCTCGTGCAGCACGACATCGACCAACGGATTGATCTCGGCGATCGACTCCTTGGCCGATAACGCTTTGGACTTCCCGACATCAGAGGTACCGTGGATGATCTGACGCTGCAGGTTGGATTCGTCGACGACATCGAACTCGACGACGCCCAACGTGCCCACCC
>JBPCOF010000135.1:0-6439 GCA_051000515.1 Geodermatophilaceae bacterium | reverse complement strand
TACGGCCGCGAGCCGATCTCCCTGCACACCCCGCTCGGCGAGGACGGCGACTCCGAGTTCGGTGACCTGATCGAGGACTCCGAGGCCATCGTCCCGGCCGACGCGGTCTCCTTCACGTTGCTTCAGGAGCAGCTGCACGCGGGCGAGCTTGTTGATCACCTCGACCATGTGCACCGGGATCCGGATGGTGCGGGCCTGGTCGGCCATGGCGCGGGTGATGGCCTGACGGATCCACCAGGTGGCGTACGTCGAGAACTTGTAGCCCTTGGTGTAGTCGAACTTCTCCACGGCCCGGATCAGGCCGAGGTTGCCCTCCTGGATCAGGTCCAAGAAAGCCATGCCGCGTCCGGTGTAGCGCTTGGCCAGCGAGACAACCAGGCGGAGGTTGGCCTCGAGCAGGTGATTCTTGGCCCGCTCACCATCACGGACGATCCAGTTCAGGTCCCGGCGCAGCTGGGGGGGCGCCTTGCGAGACTCGGTCTCGTTGATCCGGACCCGCTCCGCGGAGTAGAGCCCGGCCTCGATCCGCTTGGCGAGGTCGACCTCCTCCTCGGCGTTGAGCAGGGCGACCTTGCCGATCTGCTTGAGGTAGGCGCGCACCGAGTCGGCCGATGCGGTCATCTCGGCGTCCTTGCGGGCCTGCCGCAGGGCCTCAGACTCTTCCTCGTCGTCCCACACGTACTCGGCGCTGACCTCCTCAGGCGCCTCAGCGTTCTTGGTCAGATCGACCGGACCCGCCACAGCGCCGTCCTTGACGACAAGGAGGTCGGGGCTGGGCGTGTCGTCGATGACAGTCGCGGCGTCGTCGGCCATGGCCGTTGCGGTACCGGAGGCCGAGACCCGACTGGAGGTCTTCGAAGGGGCCTTCTTCTCGGCGGCGGCCTTGGCGTTGACCTTCTGGGCGGGCGCGGCCGCCGTCGTCGCGGCATTCTTGGTTGCCGTCTTCTTGGCTGCTGCCGTGGCGGCTCTAGGACCTCGGGTCGCGGTCTTGGCGGCGGCCGTACGGTTTGCCGGAGCGCTCGCCAAGGCAGCTCCGGAGGCAGCCGCCGCAAGTGTGCGGCGGCGCGGATGCGTACGAGATTCCGTGAATGTCGAGCCCGTCGGTGCAGAAACATTGCTCTGTTCGGACGGCACGCAAGTCCCCTTCAGCAAGACGTAACGGGTAAGTCGTCGAGCCGTGCCCGAGACGGGCCGCTGGGGCGGTGTGGAAGGTCTGGGGGCGCTCGGCGGGACGTGAGTTGTTTCATTGTAACTGCGAATCCAGAGCTTGGCCGCCGCCGGCTCCGCGGGCGTCGGTCGACAGGCCCTGATGGCCATGCGGCATCAGCCTGTGCGGCAGCGGCAAACGGCAGCGGCCGCGGCCGATCGAGGCGGTTGCCGGGACGAGTTGCCTCAGGGTCGCCCTGACTGGTGTTCCGCGTCTTGTCCTGCGTCCCGGTTGGCGCAAGAGTGTCGACATGCCTGTCCTGCCAGCGTTGCTGAGCGCACTCACCGACCGGGGCGTCGAGGTGATCGACCTGACGGCGCCGTTGCAATCCAGTACGCCGATCCTGATGCTGCCCGAGCCCTTCGGGCAGACTTCGCCCTTCGAGTTGACCGAGATCAGCCGATACGACGAGCGGGGTCCGGGTTGGTACTGGAACAACATCCGTACCGGCGAACACACCGGCACGCATTACGACGCCCCGGTGCACTGGGTGAGCTCAGCCGGCGGCGAGGATGTGTCACAGGTGCCGCCGGGCCGGCTGGTCGGGCCGGCAGCCGTCCTCGACTTCACCGAGCATGCAGCGCGGGACCCGGACTTCCTGCTCGAGATCGACCACGTCACCGCGTGGCAGGACGAGCACGGCCCGCTGCCTGACGGTGGCTGGTTGCTGTATCGGACTGGCTGGGACACCCGAAGCCACAGCCAGGAGGAGTTCCTGAACGCCAACGAAACCGGCCCGCACACCCCGGGCATCTCCGTCGAGTGCGCCCGATGGCTTGCCACGGAGGCGCCGATCATCGGCGTCGGTGTCGAGACGGTCGGGACCGACGCCGGCGTCGCGCACTCCTTCGAGCCGGCATTTCCCTGTCATTCATTCCTGTTGGGGGCGGGCAAATACGGATTGACCCAGCTGCGCAACCTCGCCCAACTGCCTGCCCAGGGCGCGTTGCTGATTGCCGCACCGCTGCCCATCGTCGGCGGATCCGGAAGCCCGGCACGGGTGCTGGCCTTCGTGGAGCGGCCGGGCGGAGCCTGACCCCGTGCATTGGCTGGTTGAGATAGAACGATGATTTCGGTCCCCGTCACGGTTGCCGAGGCCGTCGCAGCGGCCCTGGCTCAGCGTGGCGTCGGGCAGGTGTTCGGCGTCGTGGGCAGCGGCAACTTCCATGTGACCAACGCCTTGATCTCCTACGGCGCCCGCTATGTCGCGGCCAGGCACGAGATGGGCGCCACCGTGATGGCTGATGCCTACGCTCGAATGAGCGCCTCGGTCGGCGTGGTGAGCCTGCACCAGGGCTGCGGGCTGACCAACGCGATGACCGGGCTTGCCGAGGCCGCCAAGAGCCGCACGCCGCTGCTGGTTCTCGCGGCCGAAGTGACCGACCAGTCGTCGAACTTCTACGTCGACCAGCCGGCCCTGGCTCGCGCCGTAGGTGCGGAATCGGTCCGGATCGATGATCCGGTGCGGGCGGCCCAACAGGCCGCGTCGGCCTATGACCTCGCCCTGCACGAGCGCCGCGCCGTGCTGGTGAACCTCCCACTCGACGTCCAATCCGCGACGGTCCCCGCGGGGTTGGACAACCCAGTTCCGGTCGGGCTGCTGCGGGCCGCCTTCCCGACGGACAACCGCGATGTCGCCGAGCTCGGTCGGGTGCTGGCCGGCGCACAGCGCCCGGTGTTCATCGCGGGCCGGGGGGCACGGCGGGCTCGTAGCGAGATTGAAGGAGCCGCAGACGCGTGCGGGGCGCTGCTGGCGACTTCGGCGGTCGCCAAGGGTCTGTTCCACGGCAGCCCGTGGTCTCTGGACGTCTCCGGTGGGTTCGCAACTCCATTGGCCGTCAACCTCATCCGGAGCGCAGATGTCATCGTCGGATTCGGCTGCGCCCTGAACGCATGGACGACGCGGCACGGTCGACTCATCGGGCCGGAGGCCACAGTCGTCCAGATCGACCGGGATGCTGATGCGCTGGGACGGCACCGCGACATCGATCTCGCAGTCATTGGCGACAGTGCCGAGGTCGCAACCGCGCTGACGGCGGAGCTGGCGGGTTCTGTGCACTCCGGCTGGCGCGCTCAGGAGATCGCCGACCGGATCAACGCGGAGGGCCAGTGGCGTGATGTGGCGTACCAGGATTGGGCGCACGGCACGGGTACGGCCGCTCGGATCGACCCCAGAACGCTGACGATCTGCCTCGACGATCTGCTGCCGGCAGAGCGGGTCGTGTCGGTCGACTCGGGGAACTTCATGGGCTATCCGAGCATGTTCTTGTCCGTTCCCGACGAGTACGGGTTCTGTTTCACCCAGGCGTTTCAGAGCATCGGACTGGGACTGGCCACCGCGATCGGTGCAGCCCTGGCCCACCCGGGTCGACTGCCTGTTGCCGCGCTCGGCGACGGCGGCGCGCTGATGGGCATCGCCGAACTCGACACCGTCCGACGGCTTGGACTCCCATTGGTCGTGGTGGTCTACAACGACGCCGCATACGGCGCGGAAGTGCACCACTTCAGTGCCGGAGAATCGCTGGACACGGTGACCTTTCCGGACACCGATGTCGCGTCGATCGCCCGCGGGTACGACTTCGAGGCGGTGACGGTGCGCTCCGTCGATGACTTCGCCGCCGTACGAACCTGGCTCGACGGGCCGCGCGATCGGCCGCTTCTCATTGATGCGAAGATCGCCAACCCGCGCGGAGCCTGGTGGCTGGAAGAGGCCTTCCGCGGTCACTAGCCTGCGGGTGCAAGTTACTCCCGCGCCGACGGCGCTTGCGGGAAATCGGTGCCAGCGAAAGGAGACGACACATGGATCTCGGACTCAGTGGCGTTCGTGTGCTGGTGACGGGCGGCAGTCGTGGCATCGGCCTGGGTATCGCCCAGGCGCTGGCCCGCGAGGGCGCTTCCTTGGGCCTCATCGCGCGGAACCCGGACGGCCTCGCGGAGGCGACTGAATCCCTACGCGAGCACGGACAGACGGTCGTGACGGTAGCCGCCGACGTGACTGACTTCGTTTCGCTGGCCGAAGCCGTCGACGACGTTGCCCGGCGATTGGGCGGCTTGGATCGGGTCGTGGCCAACGCAGGGGGCACGGTGGGCAGCAACCTGCTCGACTCCGACCCCGAGGATTTTGTGGCCACCTTTGCCCTCAACGCCGGGCACGCAGCCGCGCTGACCAAGGCGGCCGTTCCGTACTTGCGCCAGTCGGCCGGAGCGGCCGTGGTCTTCGTCGCATCCGTGACCGGGATGCGGCCCGCCCCGCGCACCGCCTACGCAACGGCCAAGGCGGGGGAGATCCACCTGGCCAGCACTCTGGCCCAAGAACTGGCACCGCTGGGGATCCGGGTCAACGCGATCAGCCCTGGCTCGATCATGTTCGACGGTGGCAGCTGGGACCGCTTCAAGCGCGACAATCCCGAGGACTTCGACCGGTTCGTACGTACGGAGTTCCCCGCCGGGCGCCTCGGTCACGTGCAGGAGGTCGCCGACGTGGTCGCCTTTTTGCTCTCCGATCGATCCGCATGGGTGACCGGCGCCAACATCGTGGTTGACGGTGGACAGCGTTCGCCCAGCGCCCGCCGCTTCCCGCGCCCTGTCTAGTTCTGCACCCCCCGTCCACTAGTCGAACCGGCTCAGAAGTCCAGCTCAGAAGTCCAACAAGGCGTAGGACTGCGGATCGCTTCGATTCGTCTTGATCGAGCTGTTCACATCGATCGTGACGCGGACTCGGTCGTCGCGGGGGTGATTCGGGTCGTATACCGACAGTCGCGTCTTGTCTGACTCCTCCCGCATCGCATAGGCAAGGACGACATGGTGCTGACTGAGCACGGCTGGATTCCAGGACAGCGCCCGAAGCAGTCCGACACAGCTGGGACGGCCGGCCTCGAGGTCGACCCGAACCGCTGCCAGGGTTCGCGCGGTCGATCGGCGCCGGGCACTCAGCCGGTGTGGCAGCTGAAGGGCCAGGTAACGCAACGGCCCGCTGGGCAGCCCGAGGCTCTCGATCTGCGCAGCGACGAGTTTGTCGACAAAGGCCGGGGACTGGGGGGTCGCCTCCTCCGTGATCGGCTCGCCGGCCAGCCACTGCTCGCGGCTGAAGTGCACCATTGCGCCGCACAACCCGCCGTACACGCGCCCGAGGGCCCGCCTCTGGAACCGGATCGCGGCACCCTCGGGCCAGACGTTGCCAAAGGGCAATCCGTCCCGGCTCGGCCGGAAGTCCACCGACAGCGTGCGCCCGGCCCAGGTCGTCACAGCCCAGGCCTGGTCATGGGATCGGCCGCATCCGGCAGTTCAACCACATCAGGGCGTCGGCACGGGCTCGACCTCCACCGTGTCGGACGGATCTTCCGTCGCACAGGCGGTGCCGGTGGGTGCCACTGGTGTGGCGATCGCGATCGCGACCGCCTCCGGAGCGGCCAGCGTCGTGTAGTCCGGTCCGAGGGCGACGTCGATCAGATCGTCAGAGCGGGGATCCCGGACCAGCGTGATGCCGGGAACGAACAAGGCCACGAAAGCGGCCTGTTCAGCGCCGCCAGATCCGTAACGCAACTCACCGACGCCGAGAACTTCCCGTCCACTCCGGTCATTGTCGGTGGCTTCGACCGAGAACCCCCGGCCGACGAACTCGGCGGTCACCTGTGCCGCCAGTCCCGCGGTGTCGGTGCCGTTGAGAACCCGCACCCGCACGGTGGTCGGATCCATCTCGGTCACGGTTGGTGGCGCCGGGCAGGCATCCGCGTCGGAACTCGGGCGGGCCTGGTCGGTCTGCAGGACCTTGAACCAGACCAGCAACGCGATCACCGCGAGAACGACGAGAAAGATCAACGGCGGGATCGGCCGGCGTGAGGACACGCGTGGCCGTACCGGCGGAGAGGCCGGGGCCTGCCGCGCTGGTCCCGTGGGAGGGGGAGGCGGCGGAGGCGGCGCGTAACTGGCCGAAGTCGGGCGTGTCGTGGGGGATTCGGGCGCCATGGTGTGGGTCAGGGTAATGGTGCCGCGCTGGATGCGCAGACGGCACGGCGAAGGGGCGTCGATCCCGCGTCCGTGGGTGAAGGGGTACATTCGCGCGCGCCTGTTCCAGTCGGTGGCTGGCGCGGGCACAATTCGGTGCCTCGCTGCGTTACCCAGACGCGGTGCTCGGATCGAGCTCCGTACGGACCGCAATCTGGCGGCAGACATCCCCTGGAGGGACGCATACCCATATGGCTACTGACTACGACGCCCCCCGCCGCAACGAGG
>JBPCOF010000036.1:0-6192 GCA_051000515.1 Geodermatophilaceae bacterium | reverse complement strand
AGAGAGGCCACGGGCGTGAATCACGGTACGACGTTGTTGTTTGGGTTGCCAGGTGTTCGGGTTGCGCGTGTCGAGCGGGCCGCGGACGGTGCTCGGGTGGTGCATGTGGTGACCGTCGATTCGGCCGTGGCGGGGTGTCCGGAGTGCGGCACTGTGTCGAGGTCGGTGAAGGGGAAAACCGTTACCGCGCCGAAGGATCTGCCCTACGGGGATGATCCGATTCGGGTTCGCTGGCACAAGGTTCGCTGGCGCTGCCGTCAGTCGCAGTGTGCGCGGGGGTCGTTCACCGAGTGCATCCCCCAGGTGCCCGCGGGCCGGCGGACGACGGGCCGGCTGCGGCGGGCGATCGCCGGTGCGGTCGGGGACGCGGCCCACAGCTTCTCCGAGGTCTCCGACGCGTTCGGGGTGTCCTGGCCGACCGCGCAGGCGGCGTTCACCGAGGCCGCCAAGGCGCAGCTGACCGAGCCGGAACCGACCGCGGTGCTGGGCATCGATGAGACCCGGCGCGGGCGGCCACGCTGGGTCTACGACGAGCTCACCGGCCGCTGGGCCCGGATCGATCCCTACGACACCGGCTTCGTCGACCTGGCCGGATCTCAGGGCCTGCTCGGCCAGGCCACCGGCCGCACCAGCGCGGCCGTGATCACCTGGCTGGGCCAGCGTTCGCCCGAATTCCGGGAGGCGATCCGGTTCGTGGCCATCGACCCGGCAGCGGTCTATGCCAAGGCGGTCAGCACAGCCGGGCTGCTGCCCAATGCCAGGCTGGTGGTGGATCACTTCCACATCGTCAAGCTCGCCAACGACGCGGTGACCAGGGTCCGCCGCCGGGTGATCTGGGAACAGAAGGGCCGCCGAGGCCGCAAGATCGACCCCGCCTGGGCCAACCGCCGCCGGCTCCTCTCAGCCCGGGAACGACTGTCGGACAAGGCGTTCACCACGATGTGGAACTCCCTGATCGACGCCGACCGGTCCGCGCAGATCCTCACCGCCTGGATCGCCAAAGAAGAACTACGCAAGCTGCTCTCCCTGGCCCGGACCGGCGCTAGCCGAGACCAGATCGCCGCGCGGCTCTACACCGTCTACGACTGGTGCGCCCGCGCCGACATCGACGAGCTGTCCACCCTGGCCAGCACCGTCGAGACCTGGTGGCCGGCGATCGAGGCATTCATCGACACCGGCATCACCAACGCCCGCACCGAAGGCCTCAACCGGCTCCTCAAGCAGGTGAAACGCTCGGCCTGCGGGTTCCGCAACACCGACAACAGCCACCGCCGGATACGGTTCCACTGCACCCGGACCCACCGGGCAACAACAGCAGCATCAAGATCACTGCCCGCTCAAAGTTGAAGAGCCCTAATGATCTGCAGCTAGGTGTGGCCAGGCAACGCCAGTGATCGGTCATTCGAGCGTCGTCGATCACCGTGACCGAGGGGAATCTGCGATCTGTGCAACTGTGAGGCTGTGCCCAGTACGGTGGAGTCCGAACGAGGCCGGTGGTTAGTCGTCGGGACACGTGCGGCTTTAGTCGGCGGTGCGGTGATCGTCTACTGTGGATCGTCCTGTAACTAGTCCGCAGGTTGTCAGCAATCGGCCAACGATGCCATCGTTCGTACAGTCAATAGGGCAGGTCAGGCGCACATTCATCGAACGTCAATGTTCGTCAACCGTCAGCTGGATCGGGTCCTCGACGTGGGCGAGTTCGTCGAGGATTTCGCAGAAGATGCTCCACCTTTCCTTGCCAATTCGTTCGCGCCAGACGCGCTCGACCTCGCGGCCCGCCTGCCAGATCGCAGCGTCGAGACGACGGCCTTTCTTGGTGAGTCGGACCACCCGCGCCCGGCCGTCCTCGGGATGCGGCGTGCGCTCGAGGTAGCCCGCGCGTTCTAGGTGTCCCAGCGCATCGTTGACCGATTGTTTCGACATGCCCGAGCTGGCTGCGATCGCGGTCGGCTTGCGACCATCTGGGCCCCCGAACCGGAAGATCGGGTACTGGCCGTGGGAAATGTCCCCGAAGCCGGACTTGTGGATGTAGTCGACCATCTCGGTTCGCAGGGCCATGTTCGCCAGACGCAGTCGTCCCACCGCGCTGGGAACGCGCGAGACGTTCTCCCTTGACGGCGGTCGTACGGGCTGCGTACTATTTTTAGTACGGGACACGTACTACACATTACAACACGAGGAGTCGTCGATGGACCGCGGAGATGAACCGACTGATTCAGCAGCACCTGACCGCCGAGAACGCCGGCGACACCGCCGGTGCGGTCGCGATGTACACCGACGACGTGGTCCACGATGTCGTCGGTGCACCGACCGGACCACTGACCGGACCCGAAGCTGCACAGGGCTTCTATGAGTACCTGACCTCGAACGTCACCGTCGAGAGCATGGACGTCAACCGCTCCTGGTATGGCGAGGACTTCTGCGTCGTCGAACACCAGTGGAAGGGCGCCGTACCCGGGGAGTTCCTCGGCGTGCCCGGACAGGGACGCGCCGTCGATGCCAGGATGCTCCACATCTGGGAGTTCAAGGATGGTCAGATGAGCCGAGAGAACATCTGGCTCGACGGCGGCACGATCATCGCCCAGCTCACGGGTGCCTGAGTCATGACCGTAACCGCACCGTCCCTCGGACCAGCCGACCGAATCGAACAAGGAGACACCATCAGTACCGGCAACAGCACCGAAGGGCGGCCCGCTCTGGTCAGCCACCGAGGAGGCTGTGCAGGACCACCGCGTCGCTCAGGCAAGCGACGATGTCGAGGGCCACGGCTTGGCTTAGTTAAGTCGGGCGACTCGGTCGCACGCGGGTTGGCGGAGGGCTGGCTCACCAGGCGTTCGACCAGGGCGCCGGGGCGTTTCGACCGCAGGAGCCCCTTCCCGGCGCCCCCACTTCCACGGAGATCCTCTGCGCCGATCGCGGGGACTGACGGCGCAGTACGTGGACTCCAGCGCCTTGGCCAAGCTGTACGTGCGGGAGACGGACTCCAAGAGTGCGCAGCGGCTGCTCGACGCCGACCAGGCATGGGTCACGGCTGCCCACACTTTCGTCGAGGTTCGGCGGGTCCTCTCGATCCGCCAGGAGGGGCGGCCCCTGGCCGCGGCACGATCGGCGTTCATCCGTGACTGGGAGCGCGTGATCGTTGTGGAACTGGACGGTACGACGTGTGCCTCCGCGGCCATGATCGCCGAGTCGACGCGGGCCCGAACGCTGGACGCCCTGCACCTGGCCGCAGCGATGCGCGCAGTCCCCGGCCAGCGTTTCGTGACGTTCGACGTACGCCAAGCCGCTGCGCGGCACTCGGCTTCGCAGTCGTCGGAGCCTGAGTTCCGGCCGCTGAGGTACTGCTGGATCCGGACCGGTAGACGCGGCCACCGCGAGGGGCGACAGGTAGAGGCGCTGTCCTAGCGACGGCTGTATGGCAGGATCCCGCCGCTTTGCTGATGCCCGTTTTGATCCACCAGTTTCCCCTTCCGTCAGTCAACGGGGCCGCCAGAAAAGGCTTATCTGATGAGCAAACCCGCAATCCTGACCGTCGACGACGATCCGATGGTCTCTGCAGCGATCTCTCGGGACCTGCGCGGCCGGTACGGCGCCGACTACCGCATCGTCCGGGCGACCTCCGGCGTGCAAGCGCTCGAAGTGCTGACCAAACTCGCCCTGCGTAACCAGCCGGTGGCTTTGATCGCCGCCGACCAGCGGATGCCGGAGATGACCGGCATCGAGATGCTCGAGCGGGCGCAGACCCACGCACTGGGCGCGAAGTTCCTCCTGCTCACGGCGTACGCCGACACCGACGTCGCGATCAAGGCGATCAACGACATCGGCTTGGACTACTACCTGCTCAAGCCCTGGGATCCGCCCGAGGAACGGCTCTATCCGATCATCGACGACCTGCTCGGTGACTGGCGGCGGGCCAACCCGGACCACACCTCCCACGTACGGGTGATCGGGCATCGGTGGTCTGACCGCAGCCACGAAGTCAAGACATTCCTGGCCCGCAACTACGTGCCCTACCGCTGGTTCGACATCGAGCGCGACACCGAGGGTCAGCGGTTGCGCGACCTCGCCGAGGCGAGCGCAGCCGATCTCCCGTTGGTTCTCGTGCCCGACGGCGACACGCTGCGTTCGCCGTCGACGATCGAGCTTGCCGGCGCCCTCGGTCTGCGGACCCGAGCCGAACGGCCGCTGTACGACGTCTGCATCGTGGGCGGTGGCCCGGCGGGCCTGGCCGCGGCGGTGTACGCGGCGTCGGAGGGCTTGAGCACGGTCATCGTGGAGCGCGAGGCGCCCGGAGGTCAGGCCGGTCAGAGCGCGGCGATCGAGAACTATCTCGGGTTCCCGAAGGGATTGACCGGCTCCGACCTCAGCCAGCGCGCCATCGCGCAGGTGACTCGGTTCGGCGCCGAGATGGTCTTGGCCCGTGACGTCGTCGGCTTCCAGACCCGCGGCCCCGTACACGCCGTGCTCTTCGACGGCTCGGGAGAGGTCGAGGCACGCGCTGTGATCGTGGCGACCGGCGTATCCTACCGGCGACTGGAGGCGGCCGGGCTGGATGACCTCACCGGCCGAGGCGTCTATTATGGTGCGAACGCCAGCGACGCCAGCCAATGCCAGGGCGACGAGGTGTACGTCGTCGGCGCCGCCAACTCGGCCGGACAGGCCGCAATGAATCTGGCCCGCTATGCCAAGCGCGTCGTGCTGGTCGTACGCGCCGCCAACCTCGAGGCCACGATGTCCCGGTATCTCATCGACAAGATCACGGCTGCAGCCAACATCGAGGTCCGCTACCGCTGCGAGGTGGTGGCTTGTCAGGGCGATGGCCACCTCGAGACGCTCACCCTCGCCGATCGGGACTCCGGGACCAAAGCGGAGGTGTCGTCGAGTTGGCTGTTCGTGTTCATCGGCGCGTCGCCGCGCACCGAGTGGCTCGGCACCGACGTCGTACGAGACGGCCATGGCTTCGTCGTCACGGGTCAAGATCTGTTGAGCCCCACCTACGCCCAGCGCTGGCCGCTACCCCGTTCGCCGTACGCTCTGGAGACGAGCGTGCCCGGGGTGTTCGCGGCCGGTGACGTACGCCTGGACTCCATGAAGCGGGTCGCGTCGGCCGTCGGTGAGGGCGCGATGTCGGTTTACCTGGTGCACCGATATCTGGCGACGATCTGATGCGCGTCGAGGACTTGCGCCCCCTGTATCTCTTCGACGGGTTGACCGACGAGCAGCTGGCGGAGCTGGTCGAGGCCGGCGCCGAGATACGGATCGAGCCCGGCGCCCCTCTCTTCCGTGAAGGCGAGGATGCCGACCACTGGTGGGTCCTCATCGATGGCGCCATCGAACTCTCGCGGCACATTGGTCGCGAGCAGACGGTGCTCGGCCGGCTCGATGTACCAGGACGCTGGGCCGGTGGAGTCCGCGCCTGGGATCCGCAAGGCGTCTACCTCGTGACCGCCCGAGGCGTGTCGCCGGGGCGCGTGCTGCGGGTGCCGTCCGAGGCACTACGGGAGTGGACCAATGCCTGGTTCCCGCTCGGTGGGCACCTCATCCGGGGCTTTAACGGGACTGCCCGCAACGTCGAGGCGACGGCCCGGCATCGCGAGTCGCTCGTCACACTCGGGACTCTCGCCGCCGGGCTGGCGCACGAGATCAACAATCCGGCAGCCGCCGCGACCCGCGCGGTCGACTCGCTGGAGGACGCGTGCCAAACCCTGCTCTCCTCTCCGGGCCGGCTTGCTCATGACGAGATCTCAGCTGCACAGTTCACGGAATTGGATGCGCTGCGGCAAGAGATCCAGCCCGGGTCGAGCGCCGCGGACCCGCTGGACCCACTTGACGCAGCGGATCGGGAAGAGGCCCTGTCGTCGTGGCTCACCGACCACGGTGTTGAGCGGGACTGGGTCATTGCGCCGCCGCTGGCCGCGGCTGGCGCGGACGTCGCCTGGTGCGAGCGGGCGGCGACCGTCCTCGAGGAAACCGCACTGGAACCAGGGCTGGAATGGGTCGCGAGTTCGCTCCTGGTGGACACGCTGCTCTCCGAGGTGAAGGAGTCGACCCGCCGCGTCTCCGAACTCGTCGCTGCAATGAAATCCCACTCGCAGATGGATCGGGCGTCGATGCAGCAGATCGAGGTGACCGAAGGGCTCGAGAGCAGCCTGGTGATGCTCGGCCACAAGCTCCGCGAAGGTGTCACCGTCG
>JBPCOF010000007.1:0-18508 GCA_051000515.1 Geodermatophilaceae bacterium | reverse complement strand
GTCAGTCGATGCAGCAAGAGATCCGGCAAATCTTGGAGGCAGCCGCAAAGGCGCCACCGCCTGGCGAGTCTCCCGAGCCGGTCCACCTGACCACCGTGCGAACTGCGGTTACCTCCACCTGGGACCGGGAGGAGATCTATGGCGACGCCGGTCGCTGATCGCGCCGTCCTGGACACGAACGTACTTCTGGCGGCAACTGACGAGGCACGAAAGGAGCACGAGCAGGCGGTTGCAGCCATCAATGTCTGGCCGGCGTCCGGCTTGGTGCTCTACACCAGCGGGCAGATCTTACGCGAGTATCTCGCAGTGGCGACGCGCCCGGTCGACCAGAACGGGCTCGGCATGGCGGGGCCCGACGCGGTTGCCAACGTGCGGGCGCTCCGGGAGAGATTGAACCTGCTGGCCGAAGACGTCAAGGTGAGCGAGCGCCTCCTCGAGCTACTCGAGACGGTCGAGTGCGCCGGCAAACAGGTCCACGATGCGAACGTCGTCGCGACCATGCTCGTGCACGGCATCGACACCGTCGTCACCATGAACATTGATGATTTCGCCAGATTCAGCGATCACGTGCACGTAGCGGACTTGCGTCCCTAAGGCACTGCGCCACCCGTCGTATCCGTCACGGTAGGCCGTAGACGCCAGATCGGGTGCTCCGCAGAGCGATCCTCTATCCAGTCGGCCCGCGAGTCAGCTGGCCGAGCCTGGCGCACTCGTCGCCGGCGGGCGCGAGGTGTCGGCGCCTCGTCTTACCATCGCCAGATGCTGACTCGTGTCGATCTTACCTTGGACTGTGCTGACCCGGAGATGCTGGCGGAGTTCTGGAAGACGGCTGCCGGGTATGTCGACGAACCACCCCCACCGCCGTTCTCGACGCGTGAGGAGTGGTTGGCGCAGTTCGACGACGAGGATGATGATGGGATGGGCGCCGCGTGGCTGCATGACCCGACCGGCGTCGCGCCCCGGCTGTGCCTACTCCAGGTTCCCGAGCCCAAGACCGCGAAGAACCGATTGCATCTCGATCTCCGGGTGTCCGGCGACGGCACCCTAAAGCGAAAGTGGTCTCGCGTCACCGACGAGGTCACCCGGCTCAGCGCTGCCGGCGCGGTTGAGTTGCAAGAGTTCGCCGGGCACCACGTGATCATGGCCGACCCTGAAGGCAACGAGTTCTGCCTCGCCTGAGCGCCAAGATCACCTCGGACGAAGGCGACACGATCCCGATGAGCCGGACGAGCAATGGAGAGGCCGGATGGCGCCCAGGACGCGACCGGCGGCCGGGGCGTGCGTTGAAGCGCGCGGCATCGCGGTCACCGCCGAGCCGGCGAGCTAGGGTAAGGCAGTCCGCCGCCGAACGCCGCCGCGTAGCGATCCAGCAGGGCCGCCGTGATGTGGACGGTCGCGTCGGTTCCGCAGTAGAACGCAGTGCCGAAGGACAGGAACCGAGACGTCGGTCGAGATGCAGGTGACCAGCGCTTAGGCGTCCTGTCGCTCGGCGCCAGTCTCAGGGCACAGCTGCTCGGGGGTCACCGGCGCTGGCGTGCTCGTGGTGGTGTTGCGTGGTTGGTGTGGTTGGTGTGGCGCCGCCCTCGTCGCTGGTCGGGGTGTCCGGCTGCGTAGTAGCGCATCCACCGGCGGCTACCAGCATCATCGCGCAGCCGAGGGCAAGCCCGGCGCGGGACAGCATGGAGATCCGCGGATGTCGGCTAAAGACGGTACTGCGAGCGCGGCCGAGGCCGGATTCGGAGGTAGTCACGGCAATCAAGGTAGCGGCCCGGAATCGCAACACCGACGGGCTCGCTGGCACTCAAACAGCTACAGTGCTAAACGTCCGCCCGCACTGAGGAGCCCCCGAGAACGTGCCCACCTATCAGTACGCCTGCACCGATCCGACCTGCGCTCACCGCTTCGAGCAGTTCCAAAGCTTCACCGACGCCGCCCTGACCGAGTGTCCGGTCTGTTCCGGACGGTTGCGCAAGGTGTACGGCTCGGTCGGGGTCGTGTTCAAGGGCTCTGGGTTCTATCGCAACGACTCGCGCGCCGAGACCAATGGCGCCAAGAACAAGAAGAACGGCGAGCCATCCACGGACGCCTCGTCCGCATCCGCGTCGGGCAATTCATCCGATTCCTCGTCCAGCTCTTCGGAGTCGTCGTCCAGTAGCAAGGACGCGGCGTCGAGCAAGGACTCCTCTGGCTCCTCGTCGAGACCCGCCTCGGATACGTCCTCGTCCTCGTCGTCATCCTCGCCGGGCTCGGCCGCCAAAGCCCCAGCGCGGTCCGGCAGCTCGACCACCGGCACGTCGAGCAGCCGACGCTCCTGACCTTCGTACGTCATCCACAGGCGCCGACCGGTTTCCACAATCTGGCCCGGCACGGGATACGGGAGGCCGCCGGCTCCTAGCTTCAGAGCATGCCGATCCGTACGCCCCTCGCGCTGTCCTCGCTCACACTGTCCCCGCGCTGGCTGAGCGCTCGGCGCCTGGCCGCGGCTCTGCTGGCCGCCGGCGCGCTGGTCCTGGCAGTGGCGCCGGTGGCGCAGCCTCCGACCGGCACCAGCGCACCAGCCCAGTCCTCGGTGCTGGTCGCCGCGCGAGACCTCGCGGCCGGCCGCACGATCGGAACCGATGACCTGCACTCAGCCGACCGCACCAGCGCGCAGTTGCCGGACGGCGCCTTGACACCCGGGATAGACGTCGTCGGACGAGTCGTCACCGGCTCGGTACGACGCGGCGAGGTGATGACCGATCGCCGCCTGCTCGGACCCGGCCTGTCGGCCAGCCTCGACACGGGAGTCGTGGCCAGTCCGGTGCGGTTGGTAGATCTGGAGGTCGCGGCACTGTTGCGGGCCGGTGATCGGGTCGACATCCTCGCCGCCGTCAAGGACGCACCGAGCGCCACCGTTGTCGCGGCCGGAGTGGTCGTGCTGGCCGTTCCGCTCGCGGAATCCGAAGATTCTCGTCCTGCCGAACCGATCGGTCTGGTGGTGGTTGCTGTCGACCAGGACACCGCAGCGCGGCTGGCCGCTGCCGCGGCCTCCGGCACCCTCACGGCTACACTTCTGCCCCCTTAGGAACCATCGGAGTTCGTCGGCATCGCCGCCTGGTGAGACCGGGAGGACACATGAAGGGCTTCAAGGACTTCCTGCTCCGCGGCAACGTCGTGGAGCTAGCTGTGGCCGTGGTCATCGGTGCGGCGTTCACCGCGCTGGTCAGCTCCTTCACCAGCTCGTTCCTGAACCCGCTGATCGGTCTGGTCGGCGGCGGCGGCGAGACCGGTGGAACCGCAACGGTCAACGGCCAGGTCTTCACCTGGGGTGCGTTTATCGGCGCCATCATCACGTTCGTTCTCACCGCTGCCGTCATCTATTTCGCCGTCGTGCTGCCGTTGAAGAAGATCGCCGAGCTGCGAGCCCGTGGTGAGGAGGCCGGACCGACCGCTTCCACCGATGTGGAACTGCTGACCGAGATCCGCGACCTGCTCCGCGGCGGTGCCGGGCTACCGCAGGCACCGGCTGCCACGGTGGGCGCGCACGGAGAGCAGCTGCCGCCGCAGCGGTAGGTGGTCGCCTCGATTCCAGCGGTCCGGTCGACCCTGACGATCAGGACGATCCCAGCGGTCCGGACGATCCAGCGGTCGGGGCCGATCAACCCAACAGCGCGTCGACATAGCACCAACGCCATGCCTCGCCGGGCTCTGCGCTGCGCATCACCGGATGCTGCCGCTGGGAGAAGTGCTCATCGGAGTGTCGAAGCGGCGATGAATCACAACAACCGACGTACCCACAGCTCAGGCACATGCGCAGGTGTACCCAGTCGCGCCGTCCGGCCTCGAGACAGCCGATACACCCGTCGGCTTCCACTGGACGGGATGGGATCCGGGCCTCGCGCAGGTGCTTGCAACCATCGGTACGAGCCGGGGTCAAGTCGGCGGAGCGACCGCGGTTGTCCAGCTCTATGGCCCTGTCGAGAACGGTCTCCTCGATGTCCAGTGCGCTGAGCACCGTACGAAGTACGTCGTCCGGCGCTTCTCCGCTGTCCCTGGCGAGCAGCACTTCGGCGCGTTCGGCGTCGATCATCCGGGCCCGCAGCCGGGCATAGGCCGCACTTGGCGTCTCCGAGGTAGCCCCGAGTCGCTCCCACACCGCGTCGGCCCGGTCGAGTCCGCGACGGCGAAGCCGCTCGACCACGTCCGGTGGCTCGTCGCCGGTCAGTGATCGGTCGAGTTCTGCCAACCCTTTTCCAGCGGCGCGCTGGAACAGGGCCGCCTCGGCAAGGATGTCCTCAGCTGGATCAGGACCGGCCAGCCCGAGTCGGCGCACCAGCCACGGCAGCGTCGAGCCTTGCAACAGCAGGGTTCCGGCCGTCACCACGAGCGCGATCAGGATCAGTACTTCTCGCTGTGGTGTCTCAGGTGGGAGAACGAAGACGGCGGCGAGGGTCACCACGCCCCGCATTCCTGCCCAACTGATCAGTGCCGGAGCGCGCCAGGGCGGGGATGGGTCGTTTCGCGCCACGCGTGGAACCAGTCGTGAGGCATACGTGACCGGGAAGACCCAGGCGATGCGCAGGACGATGACGGCGCCCAGCACCGTGACTGCCACGAGCAGGATCCGGCCCAGGCCGAGATCGCTGGCCGCAAGGTCGTCGACGATGGTCTTGGCCTGCAGGCCGATCAACAGGAAGACGGAGTTCTCGAGAACGAACTGCACTGTGGCCCAGTTGGCCTGCTCCAACACGCGGGATTGCGCCGTCAGCAGCACCGGCGCTCTGTGCCCCACCAGCAGACCAGTGACCACGACAGCCAGAACCCCCGAGGCTCCGATTTCTTCGGCGATCAGGTAGGCCACGAAGGGCGTCAAGAAGGAGATCGTGATGTCGGTGAGCAGATCGCGAACCCGGCCGCGGATGAAGCCGATGATCACAGCGACGCCGACGCCGACGGCCATGCCCCCGAGGACCGACAGCGCGAAGCTCCCTAGGACCCCTCCGACGCTGAGCCCGCCGGCAAGCGCCGCGACCGCCGCCCTGAGGCAGACCAACGCTGTGGCATCGTTGACCAGGCTTTCGCCCTCCAGAATCGTGACGATTCTTCGTGGCATGCCGACCCGTCGTGCAATCGCCGTGGCCGCTACCGCGTCGGGCGGAGCCACGACCGCCCCCAGGGCGAACGCAGCGGCCAACGGGATCGGCAGCAGAACCCAGGTCAGCAAGCCGATGCCCACGGTGTTGAACAACACGAGACCGACCGACAGCAGCGCGATCGGCCGCAGGTTGGCCCGGAAGTCGATCAGCGAGGTCTTGACGGCCGCGGCGTAGAGCAGCGGAGGCAACAGCCCGATCAGGATGAGATCCGGTGTGATCCGTACCGGCCCGATGACGGGCAGGTAGGACGCTGCGATGCCCAGGACGACCAGCAACAGGGGCGCCGGAACGCCGTACCGACGGGCCACGCCACCGATCCCGGCCACCGCTGCGAGGAAAGCGACCAGACCGATGGCTGTCTCCACGACGAGAAGTCTGCCAGCGGCCCTGTCCCCCCGACTGTTGGCGCGGCGCAGGAACGCTGCCCTTCGACGACGCGGCCGACGCCGCAGCACCGAGATGTGCCGCACGTACGTACCATGACGCCGATGCGTCGCGTCTGCCTGCCCCTCGTACTGGCCTTGAGTGGTTGCGTCACCGAGGTGGCCGGACAGGCGCAACCGGCGGCCGACGCGGCGGCGGCCAGTTACGCCGCCGATGGTGACATCCCCGGTGTGACGACGCTGGCCTCCCCCTCGGCCATGCACAGCGTCGCGGACGTCGACTACCCCGAATCCCCGCCCTACGGCGGCGACCACGACCCGGCCTGGGCGGACTGCACGGGCACGATATATCCCGAGCCGATCCGGTCGGAGAATGCAATGCACTCACTCGAGCACGGCGCGGTCTGGGTGACGTATTCACCCGATCTCGCCGCCGAGGACGTCGCGCTTCTGGAGGCGCTCGTGGCTGGCGTCGACTACACGATGCTCAGCCCGTACGCCGACCTGGATGCGGCGGTGTCCGTCCAGTCCTGGGGCCGTCAGCTGAAGGTTGATTCCGCCGACGATCCACGACTGGACGCGTTCGTACGGATCTATCGGCTCAATTCCGAGACGACGCCCGAGATCGGTGCCCCCTGCACGAACCCGGAGTTTGCCGCGTCGCCGCGCGGCCCGGGCTCCTAACCGCTGCCGGCAGCGGTGGCAGACCTGGCCAGGGCCGGCTACGTTCCGCGGTTCACTGTCCGTCGGCGCGAAATCCCGCCTCGGGCAAGGCACTGGCCGACAAGTTGGCCGGCGTACGACCGGCGAACTGCTGGAAATCACGGATCAGGTGCGCGTGGTCGTAGTAGCCGGTGCGTTGGGCGATCTCAGACCAGCCCTCAGTTCCGGACGCGGCCAACGAGCACGCCCGCTGAAAACGCAGGATCCGGGCGAACAGCTTCGGTGGGACCCCGACGTGATCGTTGAATTGTCCGATGAGATACCGCCGGCTGCAGCCCAGTTCGGTGGTGAGCGCCCCGATCTCAAGATTCCCCGCTGTCGCGTGCATTCGCGCCAATGCCCATTCGAGTGCGGCCGGTGGCTTCGGAGATTCGACGAATCGATCGATCAGAAAGCGCTCGACGATCGCGAAGCGCCCCGGCCAATCGCTGGCCTCGAGGATCTGCTCGCGTAGTTCGGCTCCCAGCAGACCGAAGGCATCAGAGAGGGGTACGACATGGCCGGTGACCTCACGCATGGACCGGCCGAGCAACCGCTGTGCCCCCACCGGAGTCAGGCCGACTTCCAACCCACGCTGGGCGCCATGAGAGTCGACGACTGCGTACCCGTCGTGCAGTCCGGCGAGGAAACCCTCGGGGTGATCGGTGAAATCGGCTTCGGTCGACAACCGGACACCGAGCGGCGGTCCGAGGTTGATGATGAGCGGCACCTCGACTCCCGCGGCCTCGATCCGTCGAGTGAAGGAGGTGGTCTGCTCGTCGTACCCGCAGTACCGGATCACGTAAGGACGCAGCCGTGGATGGGGCTGCGCGTGGACCATCTCCCAGCGGTCGGCGCCGTCGTCGTGTCGCACGACGCGGATCGGACTCCGTACCGCGAGGGTCACGGCGTGCAAGCCTAGGCCGGCGGTTGGTGCAGGCCGAAGGTCGAACCCTGGTCATCGGTGCAGATCACGAATCGTCCGGACCGGGCCACCGTCTCCTCGTCCTCGCTGGACACGTAGTCGCCGATGCTGCCACCGAGGGCCCGTACCCGCTCCAGAGCGGCCGGAAGATCACCGACCCGGAAGAACAGGTACGGGCTGGCTCCGGGATCGTCCCCATGCATTCCGCCTGGAATGTTGGGTGTCTCGATCGTCGATCCGGCTTTCTCGTCGACGAACTCCCAGCCGAACAACTGCCCGTAGAACGTTTGCGCCTTGTCGGTGTCGGCCACGCCGATCTCGAAGAAACTGAGGGATCCATCCATGGCCATGACGCTAGAGCCATCGAGGCGCGGCGACTTGGACGAATGTGACCCGGATCATTTGGCACAAGGGGTCCTTGAGCCAATAGGTTTGGCACAAGGGGTCCTTGAGCCAATAGGAATCGGGCTGTCACTCCCAGTGCGGAGGGCGCTCGCGGAGAAGTCGCTCGTCGTCCTCGCTGAGCCGGCCCAGCTCCCGCGGAGGCTCGCCCCAGCCGACGTCCAGTTCCTCGATCTTCTTGTCCGGAACGCGGGTCGCTGCAGCTGCCGGCTCGATCTTGTCCGGTTCGCCGCCCGGTTCGGCCGAGTCGGCCTCGGCCGGATCACTCACGATCGACGACTGTAGGCCGCCGCGACCGCTCGGCATCTCGTAACCTGACCCGCGTGGTAGCCAAGCGCGTGGTAGCCAAGACCGACACGTCGGTGGCCAATAGCAGGGTCGTCGAGATCGGCAGCGTCGGGTTGTCCGGAGCCGATGTCGTCGCGGTGGCTCGGGCCGGCGCCCAGGTACGGCTGACCGACCACGCATTGGCGGCCATCGCGCGGTCGCGGAAGACGGTGGACCGCCTGGCCGCCTCGCCCACCCCGGTCTACGGCGTCTCGACCGGGTTCGGAGCACTGGCCACCTCGCACATCCCCGTGCAGCGCCGGGCCGACCTGCAGCGATCGCTGATCCGCTCCCACGCAGCGAGCACCGGCGGCGAGACCGATCGCGAAGTCGTACGGGCGCTGATGCTGCTCAGGCTGCGGACGCTGGCCAGCGGATGGACCGGCGTACGACCGGAGACGGCGACCGCCCTGGCCGGCCTACTGAACGCCGGCATCACGCCGATCGTCGGGGAGTACGGATCGCTGGGCTGCTCCGGTGACCTGGCCCCGCTGGCGCACGTGGCGCTGGCGCTCATGGGCGAAGGGGAGGTCCGCGACGGCGGGGGCGTCGCGCAATCCGCCGCCCAGGCACTGGCCTGCGCCGGACTCACCGGCCTCACCCTCGCCGAGAAGGAAGGCCTGGCGCTGATCAACGGCACCGACGGAATGCTGGGCATGCTGCTCATGGCTGCCGCCGATCTGCATGCTCTGGTCGTCGCCGCCGACATCTCCGCGGCGATGAGTGTGGAGGCACTGCTGGGCACCAACCGGGTCTACGCCGAGGACCTGCAGGCCTTGCGACCGCATCCCGGTCAGGCCATCTCGGCAGCCAATCTCCGTACGCTCTTGGCGGATTCGGAGATCGTTGCCTCACACCAGGTAGATCCGGCGAATTGTCCGATCGTGCAGGACGCCTACTCGCTGCGTTGTGCTCCTCAAGTCACCGGCGCTGTCCGCGACACCCTCGCTCATGCCGAGGCGGTCGCCGATCGCGAGTTGACCAGTGTGATCGACAATCCGGTTCTGCTGCCCGATGGCCGGGTGGAGTCCAACGGAAACTTCCACGGGGCACCGGTTGGATACGTCCTGGACTTTCTTGCCATCGCCGTGGCCGACCTCGCCTCGATCAGTGAGCGACGTACCGACCGGCTCTTGGATCCGGCGCGAAGTCATGGCCTGCCACCGTTCCTGGCCGGTGACCCGGGAGTGGACTCCGGCCACATGATCGCGCAGTACGCCGCCGCAGGCATCGTCAGCGAACTCAAGCGACTCGCGGCTCCGGCTAGTGTGGACTCGATCCCGTCCAGTGCCATGCAGGAGGACCACGTTTCGATGGGCTGGGCGGCGGGGCTCAAACTCCGCCGCGCCATCGACGGACTTCGTCGGGTCTTGGCCATCGAAGTGTTGACCGCCGCAAGAGCTTTGGACTTCAGGGCACCGTTGTCTCCGGCTCCGGGCACAGCGTCGGCACGTGCGGCGGTACGGACTCGGGTCGAGGGTCCGGGCCCGGACCGCTTTCTGGCGCCGGAGATCGAGGCAGTGGTCCGGTTGCTCGAATCCGGTGAGCTGATCGGGGCCGTCGAAGCCGTCACCGGACCCTTGCCGTGACGCATTTCCCTCCGGAGGAGGGCGGGCTGACGTATCTACCCGCGGCGGACGAGGCGAGGGTCCCCTCCGCGGCGGCCACCGCGTCGGCAAGACATTCGTCGTCCACAGAGGGGCAAGCGCCGTTACCGAGGTCGAAAGGCAATCCGGCGAGCTTCGTGTCGATGTGGGCCGATCTCGTGGACATCGGACGTTCACCGACAACAGGTGGCTATCGCCGCTTCGCGCTGACCCCTGAGGACGGACAACTGAGGGAGTGGTTCGAGCAGGAAGCGACACGGCGCGGCTTGGACCTCATGGTCGACCGAGCCGGCAATCAGTGGGCCTGGTGGGGCAATCCCGACTTCGACGGCCCCGGAATCGCCACCGGCTCACACCTCGATTCCGTGCCTGACGGCGGCGCGTTCGATGGCCCCCTGGGAGTCGTATCCGCTTTCGCGGCGTTGGATCTTCTTGCGCTGCAAGGCATCAACTTGAGCCGGCCGATCGGGATCGCTTGCTTCTCGGACGAGGAGGGTTCCCGGTTCGGCGTGGCCTGCAGCGGCTCCCGAGTGCTCACCGGAGCCCTCGATCCCGATCGCGCCCGTGCCATGACCGATCAGGAGGGGATGAGCTACGCCGATGCCATGGCCTGGGCCGGACGGGCCCCGCATCTGCTCGCGGCTGACCCCGAGGCGTTGGCAAGGATTGACACCTTCGTCGAACTGCACGTCGAACAGGGCCTGGGGCTCATCGAGTGCAAAGCGCCGGTGGGCGTGGCCAGTGAGATCTGGCCACATGGACGATGGCGCTTCACCTTCACCGGCCGAGCCGACCACGCGGGCACCACCGGCATGTCGCATCGCGCCGACCCGATGCTGACCTATGCCGTGATTGTGCTGGCTGCCAACAAACAAGCTCGCAGCCGCGGGGTCCGAGCGACATTCGGTCGAGTGACTGTGGCGCCCAATGGAACCAACGCCATCCCGTCGCAGCTCATCGCCTGGCTGGACGCCCGCGCCGAGGCTCCGGACACGCTCGATGCCCTGGTGACCGAGCTGCGCCGCCAGGCCACCGAACGAGCCGAACGCGACGGTACGACGGTCGAGGTCACGGTGGAGTCCTCGAGCGGCATGGTCAGCTTCGATGTCCCGCTGCGCGACCGGCTGGCAGCAGTGCTCGGCGGTGCCCCGGTGTTGCCGACAGCGGCCGGGCACGACGCCGGAGTCCTCTCCGCGGCGGGGATCCCCACTGCCATGCTCTTTGTCCGCAACCCCACCGGCATCTCGCATTCCCCTGAGGAGCACGCCGAACTCGGGGACTGCGCTGCCGGAGTCCGCGCGCTGGCCGACGTACTCCGCGACCTGGCCAGCTGACCAGCTGCACTGCCCCAAGGTCAGTGGCAGACTCTCGAGAGTGCCCGAAGGTCATACGCTGCACGGCCTGGCACGCGATCAAACTCAGCGATTCGCGGGCAAGCAGGTGCGGGTGACCAGCCCTCAGGGCACCTTCGCAGCCGGCGCCGCCTTGATCGACGGCCTCCTCCTGGACGGGGTCACGGCCCACGGGAAGCACCTCTTCGCGTCGTTCGGCGAAAGGATCGTGCACGTCCACCTGGGACTGTTCGGCAAGTACACGGCCGGGACCAGTGTTCCACCCGAGCCGCGCGGTGCCCTGCGGATGCGGTGGGTCGTCGACGGTTACTGGACCGACCTGCGTGGGGCGACCGCCTGTGCGGTCCTGACGCCGCCTGAGGTCGCCGCGATCGTTGCCCGGCTGGGCCCGGACCCATTGCGGCCCAGACCCAACGGCAGGGCCGCGTACGCCAGGATCGCCCGAAGCCGGGCACCGATCGCGGGCCTGTTGATGGATCAGAGCGTTCTGTCCGGCGTCGGAAACGTGTACCGCGCCGAGATCCTGTTCCGGCACCGGATCCCACCTTACCTTCCCGGCCGGGATCTCACCGAGGACCGCTGGCGTGCGCTGTGGGCCGATCTGGTCACTCTCATGCGCGCGGGATTGCGTACCGGCCGGATCGTCACCACGCGCCCACTCGATCGTGATCGCCGCTCTGGGTACGTCCGCAGCGAGGACGCCCACTACGTGTACCGGCGCACCGGTCTGCCCTGCCGAATCTGTGGCACGCCGATAGCAATGCAACTGCTCCAGACCAGAAAGCTCTACTGGTGCCCCACCTGTCAGGCCTGACGCCCGGAAGTACGACGCAGGACGCTCGGTAGAAAACGGGCACCCGGACCAACGGCGGCCATCGCGTCGTTGGGGTTGCTCAGCGCACAACGCTTCAGTGACAAGCAGCCACAGCCGATGCACGATGTCAGGCCGTCGCGGAGCTGGATCAGACCGGCAATCTGCTCGTCCAACCGGGCCTGCCAGGACCGCGAGAGCCGGGCCCAGTCCGCTCGGGTGGGTGAACGCTGGGCCGGCAGCGTCGACAACGCCGAGCGGATCTCCTCGAGGGACAGTCCCACGTTCTGGGCCGCCCGGACAAAGGCCAGCCGGCGCAGAACGGCGCGCTCATACCGGCGTTGCCCACCGCCGGTCCGGGTCGAGGCGATCAAGCCTGCGCTCTCGTAGTACCGCAACGCAGACGGCGCCAGTCCGGCTCGGTGGGCCAGTTCGCCGATGGGCAGGAGTTCGGCGCCCTTCACCGTAAACAGTTCCTTGACATGAAGTTAACTTTAACTTGCATTCTCCTGTCATGACAACTGATCCGCACAACGACACTCCGCGGGTGGCTCTGGTGACCGGAGGGTCGCGCGGGCTGGGTCGAGCTCTGACTCTGCAGCTCATCGCCACCGGCTGGGTCGTCGTCAGTGACGGGCGCGACGGCGGTGCCCTGACTCGACTTCGAGCTCACACTGGGGACCAGGACGCGTTGATCACCGTGACCGGAGACGTCGCCGATCCAGATCACCGCGCGGCCTTGATCGACCAGGTCACGAAGCTGGGCGGGCTCGACCTGTTGGTCAACAACGCCTCACTGCTGGGACCGAGCCCTCAACCCGCCTTGGTCGACTACGCCATCGACCTCCTCCACGGGGTCTATGAGGTGAATCTGTTTGCGCCGCTGGCTCTCACCCAACTCGCCGTACCGCATCTCGAACGACGTACCGGACGGATCATCAACATTTCCTCCGATGCCGCCATCGAGCCGTACGCGGGCTGGGGTGGATACGGCTCGTCGAAGGCCGCCCTCGATCAGCTCACCAACGTGCTGGCCGCGGAGAATCCGCGACTGCGCATCTACTCCCTCGATCCCGGGGACATGCGAACCGACATGCACGCCCAGGCCTTCCCTGGTGAGGACATCTCTGACCGTCCGGAACCCGAAACCGTGCTACCGGCCCTGCTCCGACTGATCGACGGCGAGCTGACCAGCGGCCGATACCGGGCAGCGGCCCTGCTCCCTCAGGTGACCGCATGACCGCACTGTGCACGCCGCCCCCGATCACTCGCTTCGCCCTCCCGGACGGCAGCGCAGCCACCGAACCCGCCGAGTACCGCGGCCTGCATCGTGACGGGATCCGGCTGCTGGCCGCCCGTGCCGGTGGTATCTCGCACCACCGTTTCCATGAACTCCCTGAGTTGCTGCAGCCAGGAGACCTGCTGGTGGTCAACACTTCCCCGACCCTGCCCGCCGCAGTCGAGGCCCGCCTGGGCAACGGAGAGCACCGGCCGCTGCACGTCTCCACGCCACTCGACAACGGGGACTGGGTCATGGAGGTCCGGCTGGCCGACAACTCCGGACCGGAGCGCGGACTGGCAGCCGGTGAGCCGCTGCGAATCCCCGGCGGACATATCCTGCGGCTGCTCTCCGCCTACCCAAACCCGTCAGCCGGTGCCACCCGGCTGTGGCGAGTCGCCGTACCCGAAGGCATCAGCCATGCGCCGTACCTGCGCAGGCACGGCCGGCCGATCAGCTACGGCTATCAACCGCGGCGGTTCCCCCTGACCGACTACCAGACGGTCTACGCGACCGACGACGACGCCGAGCCGGTTGGCAGCGCCGAGATGGCCAGCGCCGGCCGGCCGATCACCGCGCAGGTCCTGACCAGGGCGATGTCGCGGGGGATCACCGTCGCTCCAATCGTCCTGCATGCCGGCGTGGCAAGCCCCGAGGCGCACGAGCCGCCCATGCCCGAACGATTCGCCGTACCGGCAGTCACCGGGCGGCTGGTCGAGGCCACCCGGGCCGCCGGCGGACGCGTCGTCGCCGTCGGGACCACCGTCGTACGAGCGCTGGAGACAGCGGCCCGTCCCAACGGGCGGGTGCCCGCGACGAAGGGGTGGACCGACCTGGTGTTGGGACCGGAGCGCCGGCCGCGCGTGGTCGGTGGGCTGGTCAGCGGACTGCACGAACCCGAGGCCAGTCATCTCCTGCTGCTCGAGGCTGTCGCCGGTCCCGAACTCGTCGCCGAGGCCTACGCCGCGGCAGTGGCCGAACGATATCTCTGGCACGAGTTCGGCGACTCGATGCTGTTCCTGCCCTGACCACACCAACGGTCTTCTAGCTGGCAGTTGGAATTGGTAACATCGTTGCCATGCGAACGACCATTGATCGGCTCGGCCGATTGGTCATCCCGAAATCCATCCGGGAGGAGCTGGGGTTGGGCGGCGGCGGAGAGGTGGACATCACCCTTCGAAACGGGCGGGTGGAGCTGGAACCCGTGCTGCCCCGGATGCTCCTGGTCGAGCGCGACGGGTTCCTGGCCGCCGAGCTGGACTCCGACGACCAGCCTCCGCTGGAGGCAACCGACGTGCGTGACCTGCTGGACTCCGTACGGCGATGACGCCCGACACATCCGTCGTGATCGCAGCCTTCGGTCGCTGGCATGCGCGCCACGACTCGGCCCGGGATGCGGTGCGCTCCAGTGAGCGGCTGATCGGCCACGTTGCTGTGGAGACCTTCGCTGTGCTGACCCGGTTGCCCGCGCCGAGACGGGCGCCGGCTCGACTGGTCCACGAATTCTTGAATCACCACTGGCCGGGAACCTGGGTGTCCCTGGACGGACCGGGCTACCGACACCTCCTCGACGCCGCCGCGGGTGGTCAGGCGATCGGCGGGGCGGTATACGACGCGCTGATCGCGGTCGCCGCGCGAGAACACGGGGAAACCCTCGTCAGCCTCGACGAGAGAGCGGTCCGTACCTATCAGGCCTTCGCCGCGCCCTACCGACTTCTCTGACCGAAGGTAGCTGACCCGAGCCAGCGCAAACCAGGTCAGCCGCAGATCTGCGATCATGTGGCGCATCCCGGGGGGTCGTTGCCTTCGGCCTGCTCAGCACCAGCCATCCGGGGACGACATGCGACACCACCAAACCATTCTCAGGACGCTCGTGCTGGCCACGGTCATGAGCGTCATCGGGCAGGTGGTGGCTGGCAGAGCACCCAGCCCTATCTGCTCGGCGACGGTTCTTACTGCCGGGCGGCCTCCGATCGCTGGCTGGCGCGCGGGTATGTCGTGGGAATGCTCGAGCACAGTGACGGAAGCGAAGTCTTCCCCGACACTGCGACCGGTGGGCAGGCGTTCAACAACGTGCTACCTGGTACGACGAATACCGCACGTTCTGGGATGAGCTGGAGGGCTACGGTCCCGACTTCCCGATCTGTGCCATCGGATTCTTTTCCGGTGGACACTTCGCCCTGCTGCTCGGAGCCAACCGTCCGTCACTGGACTGCGTCGTGGCCGAGGGTGCACCGAGCTGGAGCCCGCTGATCCTGCGGGCGCAGCTGAGGACGCCGGTTCTCAACGGCCACGCGAAGAACGACACGGTCGTCTTTCCGTCCCAGACCAGGACGTTGTGCACCAGCGCCTTTCCCAAACTGCCGCACGGTCTATCTTGCCGCCGGTAACTCCGGAGTGGCTGACTTCACCCACGCCGACGTCGACGATCGAGCGTTGGCCAGATTCCGGAACACCGAGCAGTCCTTTGTGTGCTCCGTGGTGTCATCGTGGTCAGAGCCGTGTCCGTACCCCTACTGACTAGCATCGTCGGGTGCCTGCCGTCCTGCTCACCGGCATCGGGCTACTGGCGACACAGACCGCTGCGTACGGGGATCTGCCCGACGCGGCCCTGCTGATCGAAAACGGTCGGATCGCTTGGGTCGGACCGGCCCGCTCAGCGCCCGACGCGGACGAGCAGGTCGATCTCGGTGGCCGCTGTGTGCTGCCCGGCTTCGTCGACAGTCATGCACATCTGGTCTTTGCCGGGGACAGATCTGCGGAGTTCACCGCCCGGATGACCGGGGCGCCCTACACCGCGGGCGGGATCCTGGCGACCGTGACCGCGACCCGGGCGGCCGGCGACGAGGACCTCACCGCCCGGGTGGCCGCGCTGACCGCGGAACTGCGGGCGGCTGGCAGCACGACGTACGAGATCAAGTCCGGGTACGGGCTCACTGTCCACGACGAGGCCCGATCCCTGCAGATCGCCGGCCGCTTCACGCCGGAGACGACCTTTCTGGGGGCCCATGTCGTCGCGCCGGAGTACGTGAACGATCCCGCTGGCTATGTCGACCTCGTCTGCGGCGACATGCTGGCCGCGTGTGCGCCGCACGCCCGTTGGATCGACGTGTTCTGCGAGAAAGGCGCCTTCGATGGCGATGCTGCCCGTGCCGTTCTGCAGGCTGGAGCTCGCGTCGGCCTGGGTGCGCGCGTGCACGCCAACCAACTCGGGCCCGGCCCTGGAGTCCAACTCGCCTGCGAACTCGGCGCAGCCAGTGCCGATCACTGCACCCATCTGTCCACTGCGGACATCGATGCGCTGGCCGCTTCGGCGACCGTTGCCACTCTGCTGCCAGGGGCGGAGTTCAGCACTCGTGCCGACTATCCCGACGCCCGGCGACTGCTCGATGCCGGGGTGCGCGTCGCCCTTGCCACCGATTGCAATCCTGGATCTTCGTACACGACGAGCCTGCCGTTCTGCATCGCCCTGGCCGTACGCGAGATGGCGATGACCCCGGACGAGGCCATCCGCTCGGCCACTGTGGGCGGAGCGGAAGCCTTGCAGCGCACCGACATCGGCAGCATAGCTCCGGGAATGCGGGCTGATCTGATCGCCCTCGACGCGCCAACCCCGGTGCACCTCGCCTACCGACCCGGTGTCGGTCTGATCTCGGCGGTCTGGAAGGACGGACTGCGGGTCCGTTGACTTTCAACAGTTGACTACGGGGGGTAACGAACGAGTAACGTCATGATCATGAGATCCCGCCGCACCGTCTTGGCGCTCGTGCTCTGCCTGATCGCCGCCTTCGGGACCACCTTCCTGGTGCCCGTGAGTTCATCCTCCCCCGCGTCGACGGCCGATGCGGCCCTACGCAAGAGCGTCACGAGCGATTACACGCTGCTGCGGCGTGGGCCGCGCTCCTACGTGATCGGCACCGCCTATCGAGGCTGGACCGTCGATGTCCAAGGCAACGCGGACTCCGGCTATCGCTGGGGTCGGGTCTTCGGTGACCTGAACGGGTGCCTGTGGATCTACGAGGGCGCGGTCGCAGGATCCGGCGCTGCCACCCAGTCCTGCTCGGCCACCCCGCAGATCATTTCGACCGGACTGTTCACCAACGGTCAGATCGGCGGCGGATCCGACGACGGCGCATCCGTGGCGACCGTCGCCGGGCCAGGATGTGCCAGTTACGACGGAGTGCACCTGACTGGCTGGGGAAACGTACGACCGTGGCAGGACGTGACCCGGGCCACGGCGCCGATCCCGACGTCATTGACCTACGGGGCGGTCGTGCGCTGGCGGTACGTGAGCCGGGACGGCGCTTACGTGATGGTGCGCGACCCGGCTGCAGGTGGCACCGATGGCGTGGGCGTTCAGGCCTGGTACTTCCTGCCCCGCGGATGCCTGCCCGCGACCCTGCCCTGATCCAGGGCACAGCGACGATCCGCGGCATTGACAGGCGGATGCGGCAACTGAACCAGTCGCCGCTGGACTTGTCCCAGGCGTGCGCAGCGGCAGGCAGCGCGCTGATCCCCGTCACCGCGAGGCACCGAATGCACCCAACACGGCACCGGATATGTGCGTTCGGAAGACCGCGCCGATCGCGACGCCATTGGCCGACGGGAAGCACGCCCCCGGACGGTGATCTTGACCTTATTGGTGGCGACGCGCCGACGAATCTCTTCGAAAACCGCAATAACGTCAAGATCACCGAAGTAGGGCGGGTTGCTCGCGCACCGTTGACCTGGCGGCACCGATGGTGTCAGGGTCGGCGCCATGACCGGATACGAGGAGTTTCTGGCCGCCCGCGACTTCCTGCTCGACCGTCGCGAGGACCACGCCGGCGCGGTGCAGGGGTTCGACTGGCCACAGCCGGATGAGTTCAATTGGGCGTTGGACCATTTCGACACGATCGAGCGCGACGCCCGCGCGCTGTGGCTGATACACGAGGACGGCAGCGAGGAACGGTTCACCTTCGCTGAACTGACCGCGCTGTCCAACCGGATGGCCAACCTGCTTCAGGACCTCGGCGTCCGGCGTGGCGACCGGCTGCTGCTCATGCTGGGCAACATCACTCCGCTGTGGGTCACCATGCTGGCGGCCACCAAGATCGGCGCCGTGCTCATTCCCAGCAGCACGCTGCTCGGACCCGAAGAACTAACCGACCGCCTCGAGCGCGGCGCCGTACGGGTCGTGGTGACGTCGAGTGAACTCACGACCAGCCTGACCGACCTCCCACCGGTCGATATCAGGATCGCCGTCGGCCCGCCGGTCGCGGGCTGGACGTCCTACGACGACGCGATCGCCGAGCAGTCGGCGGACTTCACACCTGAGCATCCGACACCGGCCGGCGACCCGCTGTTCCTGTATTTCACCTCGGGAACGACGAGCAAGCCCAAGCTGGTCGAGCATTCCCACGCCAGCTACCCGATCGGGCATCTTTCCACGATGTTCTGGATGGGCGTACAACCCGGCGACATCCACCTGAACGTCAGCTCGCCCGGTTGGGGCAAGCATGCCTGGAGCAACTTCTTCGGACCGTGGAACGCCGGCGCCACGGTGTTCATGGTCAACCAAGCACGCTTCGATGCCGCCGGTCTGC
>JBPCOF010000130.1:0-15509 GCA_051000515.1 Geodermatophilaceae bacterium | reverse complement strand
CTGATCGACTCGGTCAGCCACGAAGTCCCGACCGTGCTCAGCGAGATCATGACGCTCGGACGGACCCTCAAGCGCCGCGCCGACGACGTCCTCGCCTACTTCGACCGCCCCGGAACCTCGAACGGACCCACCGAAGCGATCAACGGCCGACTCAAACACCTCCGCGGCTCAGCCCTCGGCTTCCGCAACCTCACCAACTACATCGGCAGATCACTGCTCTAGACCGGCGGCTTCAGACCCCGACTACACCCCGAATTGTGAAAAGCCCGGATGGCGTCAAGAGCCCGGTTGTGTCGATCCACCGGTGCCGCCGGTCGCTGATCTCCCGCTCCCGGGGGAGGTCCAGGCCGGCAGCGGCGCGGGACAATCGGGCGGTGCCGCGCGTGATGCAACCGTTGACCTCGGCGGCGACCTACCGCTGCGGTGTGTACCTGCTGCTTGGTGCCGTGGTCCTGCTGCCGTACGTGTTGCTCACCGCCTCGTTCGTGATGCTGATGACCAACGAGCCGCAACGACGAACCAGCACCGGCGCGCTGCTCGTCGTGACGTTGCTGATCGCGGTCACACCAGCGTTCCTGGCCGGAGTGCGATCGCTGGAGATTTCTGCGGCTCGGGAGGTCCTCGGCGCCGACGTCCCGCTGTCCGAGGGCAAGGTCTCGGCTGCCACGCGGATGCGTTCCGCACTCTGGTACGTCGTGCACCTGCTCAGTGGTGGCCTGCTCGGCGCGATCCTGTTCCTCGCGGTGCCGACTGCCCTGATCTTCATCCTTGCGCGGTTCGGGTCGCCGACCCAGATCGTGGGCACCTCCGAACTCGGATTCCTGTCCGGGGTCGAACCTTGGTGGCTCCTGGTTCTGGGCATCGCGCTGTTGGCGGCCATTCCGTACGGCACCGCCCTGGCCGGAGCGGGCCTGCGACGGCTGGCCCCGATCCTGCTCGGCCCGTCCCCGGAGGAGCGGATCGCCGCCCTCGAAGCCCAGGCGCAGAACCTGGCCGAACGAAACCGGCTGGCCCGGGAGTTGCATGACTCGGTCGGGCACGCGCTGACGATCACCACCGTGCAGGCCGCGGCCGCCCAGCAGGTGGCCGACAGCGATCCGGCGTTCGTCGCCCGCGCTCTTGCTGCGATCGAAGAGGCCGGCCGTACCGCGATGGCCGATCTCGACCATGCGCTTGGCCTGCTGCGGGCCGGGGAGGCCAGCTCCACTGCACCGCAGCGCGGCCTGGCCGACCTCCCCGGGTTGGTCGAGGTGGCCCGGGCCGCAGGTACAAAGATCAGCGCCGAGTTGGCCCCGGATCTGGGCGCGCTCCCGCCGGCAGTCTCGCGCGAGGGTTACCGCATCGTGCAGGAGGCGCTGACCAACGCACTGCGGCATGCCGGTGGAGCGCCGGTGAAGCTGCGGGTCGGTCGGGCCGCGGGTGGACTGCGGATCGACGTGTCGAACCCGGTGCCCGAGTCAGCAGATGGACACGAACTGCCGACCGGCGCAGATGATTTCGGTGGTCGCGGTCTGATGGGCATGACCGAACGGGTCCGCCTCCTCGGCGGCGACCTGACCACCGGCCGTGCCGACGGGCAGTGGCGGGTTTCCGTGCGGCTGCCCGAGGCGATCACCGGAGCCGGCCGGTGACGATCCGGGTGGTTCTCGTGGACGACGAGGAGCTGGTTCGTACCGGTCTGCGGGCGATCCTGGGCGCCGCCGAAGACATCGAGGTGGTCGGTGAGGCCGACGACGGAGTCGCCGTACGCGACCTCGTTCTGCGGGTCCGGCCGGACATCGTGCTGATGGACGTACGGATGCCCGACATCGATGGAATCGCCACGACCCGGCACCTACTGTCCACAGTGGACGAGCCGCCGAGGGTCCTGGTGATCACCACGTTCGAGAACGACGGCTATGTCTACGAGGCGTTACGGGCCGGGGCCAGCGGGTTCCTGCTCAAGCGGGCCCGGCCGGCCGAACTGCTCGAAGCCGTACGCGTGGTCGCCCGCGGGGAGTCGCTGCTGTTCCCCGAGGCGGTTCGCCGGCTGGTGACCACGTTTGGTTCTCAAGGCGGGGACCGGCTGGCCGGGGCCGGGTTGACCGAGCGAGAGGCCGAGACGTTGCGCCTGGTCGCCGGCGGGCTGTCCAACGCCGAGATCGCCGGCCGGCTGTTCGTCAGCCTGGAGACGGTCAAGACCCACGTCGGCAACGTCCTGGCCAAGCTGGGCGCCCGCGACCGGACCCAGGCCGTGATCGTGGCCTACGAATCCGGCTTCATCACCCCCACCGCCTCCTGAGCAGAGAAAGTTCCCCCGAGCGAGGGAGCAGGATTCCAACTCTTGGGGGAGCCGGTCAGCGGCTGGGTCGAGCAGCGTGGTCCTCATCAGCAGAACCGGTGACGAGGAGCAGACATGACCACCAGCCAGGACCTGACCGAGCGCGATCGTGATGAGGCGCGGGAACACCACCACCACGAGGCAATCTCGGGCCGATCCCGGCCCGGTTCTGGTAGGCGGCGACGGTGGCCGACTTGGGCGCCCTACGCCGCGGCGGTCTGGGCTGTCCTGGTCGCCGGCCTGGCGGTGGTCTGCACCACCACCGGTGCGTGGTACCCGTTGGCCACCGATCCGGACAGCAGCGCCTCGGTGCTCGTCGGTCTGCCAGCCGGCCTGGGTTCGGTGCTGCTGCTCTGCGTGGCCGTGCTCGCCGCTGTGCTGTCGGCTCTAGTGGCCCGTGGACACCTGATGGGATGGGGCAACAGACCGGCCGCAGCAGTGCTGGTCGTGCTCGCCATACCGCTGCTGTTCCTGGTGCCCGACAACAACCTGCTGGTCATGCTCGGATACGCGCCGATCCTTCTGCTGGGGGCGCCGTTCGGCTGGCCTCCGGTGAATTACCTCGACAACGTCACCTGGCCGCTGGTTTTCCAGCTGATCAGCGTGATCGGCGGCCTGCTGCTCGTCGCGACCGCATTGGTCCTGAGACGCCGCGCACGACGGAGTTGCCCGTCATGTGGTCGTTGCGCCCTTCCCCCTCGTTGGACCACAGCGGAGTCGGCGGCCATTTGGGGACGATGGGCGGTTCTGGTCGCGGTTGTGCCACCGCTGCTCTACGCCATGGACCGCTGGGCCTGGGCAGCTGGAATCCCGCTGGGCATCAGCCAGGATTTCCTCGACGACATGCATCGAACAGGCCTGGTGTGGGCTGGATTCGGGCTGGGAACCTTCGCCTTTCTCGGCGCGGTCCTGACCCTCGGCCTGGTGCAGCATTGGGGTGAGGTTTTTCCACGCTGGATTCTCGGCCTGGGCGGAAGGCGGGTGCCCCCTTTGCTGGCAGAGATCCCGGCAACCACGGTGGCTATCTTCATCATGTCCGCGGCCGTGCCGATCGTGGAATCAGGTGCCCGCATTGCCCGAAACGGAGGTGAAGACAGCTTGGGCTGGCTGCAGAGTGCGATCCTGGGCAGCTTCCCGATCTGGGCGAGCGCCCTGGGTGCGGCGACCTTGGCCTACCACCTGCGCCGTCGCGGAACCTGTCTCACCTGCCATCGGGGCTGACCGGACGGGTCCTGCGCAGCCAGAGCAGGCCCAGGACCGGCAGGACCAGCGGAACGAAACCGTACCCGCGGCCGAATCCCGACCACACGGTCTCGTCCGGGAATGCCTCCCGATCTAGGATGCTCAAGGTTCCGACCACGAACACTCCGAGGAGCTCGACCGAGACTGCGGCGACCGCCACACGCCACCAGGTGCGACCGACGCGGACGAGGGCCACGGTTGCCAGGACGTACACCACGCCGGCAAAGGCGGACAGCAGGTAGGCCAGTGGCGCTTCGGAGAACGCGGTCGAAAGCTGGTAAGCCGCACGGGCGGTCGCGGCCAGGGCGAATGTCCCGTAGATAAGGATCAGCACCCGTCCCGGCCCGCGCCGCCTGGCGTCGTCGGCCGGGACGCGCCGCCTGGCGTCGTCGGCCGGGACGTCGTCGGCCGGGACGTCGTCGGGATCAGCCAACCGAGGCACCCCAAAGCTGTTGCAGCCGTACGACGAGGACGGCGAGCACCAGGCCCCCGACCACGAAGACCAGAGAGCCGGACCGATTGGGTTCGGCCCTGGCCAACAGCAGGGCGACCGGCAAGACCAAGAGCACCGCGACGACATAGCTGAAGAAGAGCACCGGCTCGTCGGCAGCCTGCCCCTTGACGGAGACCACCACCGCAACGACGGCCTGCCCGACCACCAAGACCTCGGCGACGATGGCCGCAATGATCGTCAGAGCAAAAGGCCCTCGACGCCGTACTGCGCTGACTCCGGCCGAGGCGGCAATCAGCAAGGCCCCCACAATCATTGCTGTGCCAAGCCAGCCGATCATGGACGGTTCGTCCAGGATGGACGGCTCACGAAAGTCATCCCAGCTCCGTACAGTCGCCGTCGGCGAGCACCCGTACGTCGGTGTCGGCCGGCTTGAGCGCCTCGAAGCGGCGGTACTCCATCTCCGGCATCGCGAGGGTCCGCTCATGGATGGGTACGGCGATCTCTGGAGTGACCGCGCGAAGGAAGTCGATCGCCTCGCCGGACTTTAGCCAGGGACCGCCCGTGGGTAGGGCAAGAACCGGCACCGCATGGTCCGGAACGGTGAATGAATCCCCGGGATGAAATACGTTATCGCCGACCAGGTATCCCACGTTGGGGATCACCGGTACGTCGGCGTGGATCACCGCGTGTTGCTCGCCGAAGACTCGCACTGAGAGACCGGCGTCGAAGGTGTTGCCGGCCTTGGCTACCTGCGCCGTGATCCCGCGCTGACCCAGTTGGTCCGCGGTGTCCTGGTCGGCTACGACGAATGCCTGCGGGTTGGACTCAACCAGCGCTTGGATCCGCTCCATGTCGAGGTGGTCGAAGTGCTGGTGGGTGATCAGGATCGCGGACAATCCCCGCAACTCCTCGAAACCGGACGAGAACGACCCCGGGTCGATCAACACGGAGGCGTCTCCGTCTTCGATATGCAGGCAGGCATGCCCCAACTTGGTCAGTCGCATGCCTCCATCTTGCCCGCCGCTGCCTGCCCTAGTGACGCCCCGTCGGGAGCTTGGCGCTCACCCAGCCATGGGCCTGCACCCCGGCCGATGATCGTGAGCGGTCTCGATGCAGCGGCGCTCCACCTCCGGCGCTCACGATCATGAGTCGGCGGACTCCAGCGCAGGACGTCTGCCCAGACCGGTCGTACGAGCAGGTGCCCGGCCTCCGGTACGACGGTGAGCCTCCCGTCGGCGACCTGATCGACCCACCACTGACCGTGCGCCGGGCTCACCACGGCGTCGGCAGCGCCGTACCAACAACGGACCGGAGCGCCAACGGACCGCGGGTCGAAGCCCCAGGGCGCCAGCGTGTATGACAACAGATCGGCGGCCAGCCCGGCTGAACCTTGTACGAACGCCTCGGTCAACATCTCCTCGAGGTCGGCACGTAGCCCCGGATCGGCGAGAGCAGCCGCGTCGGCCGGGCCGCTTCCGACCATGCCGATCGTGGCCGCTGGATCGGCTGTCATCGGCGCCAGCATCTGCTCCAGATTCACCAGCGCCGAGTCCGGATCGGCGGCGAGTGCGGCGATCATCGACTTCTCGGTTGCGCCGATCCAGGCGACCTCCTCGTCGGGTGCCGGCGTTCCGATCAGGGCCACCGACCGGACGAGGTCGGGGCGACGGGCGGCCAGGGCCATGGCGACCCGACCGCCGGCCGACCAGCCGGCCACCGCAGCCGCCCGCACACCGAGTTGCTCCAGTACGGCGGCGCAGTCCTCGGCGTACAGCGGGATGCTGGGTGAGTCATCTGCACCGAGCCGATCGGAGCCGCCGTACCCCGGACGATCCATGGTGATCAACCGGACCTCCGCCGCAGCCGTGGCCTTTGGGTCCGGGTCGAAGCGTCGCGATCCCGGTGCGACATGGCAGAAGAGCACCGGAGAACCGTCGTCGGGACCGCTGACCCGGACAGCGATTCGGCGCCCGCCCGTCGTGATCGCGGCCTGTTCCGTGCTGGATGAGTTGGTCATGTCACTACTCTCATTCAGCATTGGTGACACCGTGCTGTCACCGACTCCAGAGAAATGCAAACCCGGATCCTGGTGCCTGGACGGAGGCCGAACGTGAACCGTACGGAGCGGCTTTACGCCATCGCCGAAGAACTCCGCGGCGCCTGGCCGCGAGGACGGACCAGCGCCTGGCTGGCACACCGCTTCGAGGTCGCGGCTCGTACGGTCAAGCGCGATGTGACCGCGCTGCAGGACTCCGGACTTCCGATCTGGGCTCAGGCCGGTCCCGGCGGCGGGTACGTCCTTGATGCCTCGGCGACGTTGCCGCCACTCAACCTCACGGCCTCAGAGGCCACGGCGGTGGCACTGGCGCTGGCAGCGATGCCGCAACTTCCGTTCGCCCCTGATGGACGCAGTGCGTTGACGAAGATCCTGACCGCCATGACAGCCGAGGAGCGCCATCGGGCAACGGCTTTGGGCGATCGGCTGTGGATCCGCGATCGGCGCACACCGGCGCGTCCGGCGGTGGCCGGCGTCTTGGACGAAGCGGTACGCACAGGCGTCGTCACGGTGCTGGACTATGTGGACAAGAAGGGCAGCACGACTCGCCGCCGCCCCGTGGAACCCATGGCGCTGGCCGCCACCGGTGGCCATTGGTTCCTGTTGGCCTGGTGCAGGCGGCGGCGCGCAGGACGATGGTTTCGACTCGACCGAGTCGAATCCGCCCACCTGACCACCGAACTCGCCGCACCGCGCGATCTGCTCGAGACCTTCGGTGCACCGCCCATCGACGCCGGCCCGGTCAGTCTGGCGGATCGGTAGCGCGGCTGCAGACCTGGCGCACAGGTTCGAACCACGTCGGGCGACCTCGGTCATACCCCGGAAAGTCGGGATGGACGGCGAGCCCCCGGACCGACAAGATGAGCGCCCATAACCGATCGCCGCACATCGGACGTCCGCAGCCGTAGCTCATGACAGCCGTAGTCATGACAAACCAAGTCATGACAAAGCACGTCATGACGTCAGCAAAGGGAGAATCGTGATCACATCGATGTGGCGTCGAGTAGTCGCCGTTGTCGCGGCGCCGCTTGCCGCGCTAGCGATCAGCACCGCAGGCACCGGAGTCGCCAGCGCGGA
This sequence comes from Geodermatophilaceae bacterium, assembly GCA_051000515.1. GTDB lineage: Bacteria > Actinomycetota > Actinomycetes > Mycobacteriales > Geodermatophilaceae > JACCQS01. The sequence goes on along the minus strand of JBPCOF010000130.1, from coordinate 8,360 downwards.
CGACACGCAGGGTGCACCTGTGGAGAGCACCGCGGGCGCCGAGGTGGTGAGTGGCCAGTACATCGTCGTGATGCGTCCCGGGGCGAACGCTGCCGCCAATCGGATCGCTGCTGTGGCGCAGGCGCGAGGCCTCGGCGCGCAGGTCCTGAACGAGTATTCCGCAGCGCTGAGCGGGTTCGCCGCCAAGCTGCCGCAGCGGGCGCTTGACGCGCTGCGCGGCAATCCGAACGTCGAATACATCGAGGCCGACCAGATCATGCGGCTGAACGCGACTCAGTCGCCGGTCACCTGGGGCCTGGACCGGGTCGACCAACGCAACCTTCCGCTGTCGGACAGCTACACCTACACCGTGACTGGCAACAACGTCACCGCGTACGTCATTGATACCGGAGTTCGGTTCTCCCACAACGACTTCGGTGGCAGAGCATCCAGTGGATTCGATGCGATCGACGGCGGCAGCGCCGATGACTGCAACGGCCACGGCACGCATGTCTCCGGCACCGTCGGCAGCACCACCTACGGCATCGCCAAAGCGGTCAACATCGTCGGCGTACGGGTTCTGAACTGCAAAGGCAGCGGGACCAACTCGCAGGTGATCGACGGGATCGACTTCGTGACCGAGGACCACGGCCCAGGCGAGCCTGCTGTTGCCAACATGAGCCTGGGTGGCAGCGCATCCAACGCTCTGGACAGAGCTGTCCGCAACTCCATCGCCGACGGTGTGACCTACGCGATCGCGGCGGGTAACGACAACCGCAGCGCCTGCAACCAGTCCCCGGCTCGGGTAACCGAGGCCATCACGGTCGGCGCGACCACCCGCACCGACGCCCGCTCCTCGTTCTCGAACAAGGGAACCTGCCTGGACATCTTCGCTCCGGGGTCGTCGATCAAATCGACGTGGAACACCAGCGATACGGCGACGAACACCATCAGCGGCACATCGATGGCCTCGCCACACGTGGCGGGCGCAGCGGTGCTGTTCCTGGCGCGGAACACGTCGGCTTCGCCCTCAACTGTCCGCAACGCTCTGGTGAACTCAGCCACCGTCGGGGTGGTCGGTAACGCGGGCGCGGGCTCGCCCAACCTGCTGCTCTACACCGGCCCCTAGGTCGGGTTTCGGCCCCCATCTCGGGCACAGTCCCTAGCTCTGGTTTCGGCCCCTAGCTCAGACGCTGTCGGACCGACGACCTGCCAGGATCACGGGGGGTCAGTTAACAAACTTCGACCCACTTGGTTACAGAACGTAGCCGCATCTCCTATGCTTCACCGGACGACGGGCCGGGCGTTGCCAGGTCCGTACCAGGCCCGCGACTGGATCGCACCCAGAACCCAGCTGCACTCCGCACAGCAGATGCCAGCGACACCTGACAGCGACTGAGGGAGAAACGTGACGACACCGATCTGGCGGCGAGCAATCGCCGTCACTGCAACCGCGCTGGCGGTTGCCACCGGAGGAGCCGGGATTGCCGGCGCCGACGAACCGCAGGTGGCCGTCGAGGGGACGCAGAACCCGACGGCCATCGACGGCCAGTACATCGTGGTGATGCGGGCGGGCGCACAGGCCGCCGCCAACCGGTTGGCGGCCGTGGCCGAGGCGCGTCGCAATGGGGCCCGAGTCCAACGGGAGTACGGCAGTGCTCTGCAGGGATTCGCGGCCACGCTTCCGCAGCAGGCCCTTGACCTGCTGCGCAGCAACTCCAACGTCGCCTACATCGAGGCCGACCAGACGATCACGCTGAACGCCACCCAGACCCCGGCGACCGGCGGGCTCGACCGGGTCGACCAGCGGGCGCTACCACTGAACAACAGCTACACCTACAACTTCACCGGGAGCGGTGTCACCGCATACATCATCGACACCGGAGTTCGCTTCAGCCACACCGAGTTCGGGGGCCGCGCAGTCACCGGCTACGACGCCATCGACGGCGGCAGCGCCGACGACTGCAACGGCCATGGCACGCACGTGGCGGGCACTGTCGGCGGTGGCACGTACGGCGTGGCGAAGGGTGTCCGTATCGTCGGCGTCCGGGTCCTGAACTGCCAGGGCAGCGGCTCCAACTCGCAGGTCATCGCCGGGATCGACTGGGCCACCGGCAATCACGCCGCTGGAGCCCCCGCCGTCGCCAACATGAGCCTGGGTGGTAGCGCGTCCAGCGCGCTGGACACCGCCGTACGTAACTCCATCGCCGACGGCATCACCTATGCGGTGGCGGCGGGCAACGACAACACGAATGCCTGCAACCAGTCGCCGGCCAGGGTGGCCGAGGCGATCACGGTCGGCTCGACCACGACAGCCGACGCCAGGTCGTCGTTCTCCAACTTCGGGACCTGCGTGGACATCTTTGCTCCGGGCTCGTCGATCACGTCGGCCTGGTACACCAGCGACACGGCCACCAACACGATCAGCGGCACCTCGATGGCCTCGCCGCACGTAGCCGGCGCGGCGGCGCTGTTCGTACAGCAGAACGGCGCGTCCTCACCGCAGGCGGTACGGGACGGCCTGGTGAACTCCTCGACCACCGGAGTGGTCACCAACGCCGGCACCGGGTCACCGAACCGGCTGCTCTACACCCTGGGCGGATCGACCCCACCGCCGCCGCCTCCGCCGCCGGCGGGCTGCGGCGGTCTGCCCGAGCAGTTCACCGGCTCGTTGGCCGGCACCGGTAGCCAGATCTATTACACCGGCACTGCCGGGTTCACGGCTGCGGCCGGAACGCACCGAGGCTGCCTGGACGGCCCCAGCGGCGCCGACTTCGACCTGGTGCTCTACCGCAAGAACAGCTCTGGTGGCTGGACCTCGGTGGCGCGCTCCGAGGGCACGACCGCCGATGAAACCATCACCTACACGACATCTGTCGCCGGCACCTACCGCTGGAGGGTCTTCTCCTACTCCGGCAGCGGCAGCTTCGCCTTCGGGATGCAGCGCCCGTAGGTAGACACACCTGCACCGCAGCGGTGCGGTGAGCATCTGCGTCACGATGTCTGCCGTCCGGCCCTCCGCAGTGAGCTGAGCGGATGTCGGGAATGTTCAATCCCGCCGTCGCGGCGAACCGATAGACATAGCTCATGACCAGACAGATCACCGCCGCGTTCGATTTCGACAGTTGGGACGAGCACGAGGTGCTCGATGTCGAGGGCGCCCGGATCGTACGGACCACGTTCGTCAAGCGGTTCACCGGCGACCTCGAGGGCACCAGCCGCGGCGAGATGGTCATGGCCCACGCTCAGCAGGGGTCAGCGGCATACACCGGCTACGAGCGCGTCGATGCCACCGTGGACGGGCGCCGGGGCAGTTTCATCCTGCGGCACAACGCCTTCATGGCCGAGGGTGCCGGCAGTTCCGATGTCGTTGTCATGGACTCGTCGGGCACCGGTGAGCTGACCGGATTGTCCGGTACCGCCGCTATCGAACGCCATGAGGACGGCACGCACACCCTGACGCTGTCCTACGACCTCGCCGCCCACTGAGGGTCAGGCGGGCACCGGAAGGCTCCGACGAGAACCGCCGACCAGCGAAAGGGCGACGACCGCGCCGAGGGCGCAGGTGATCGCGATCGGCAACGGGGCGGCTTGTGCGCCGACCACGGCGATCACGGCGCCCACCAGCGGCGGCAGTACAAAGCCGCCGAGGTTGCCGACGACCAAGACGGTCGCGATGGGATGCCGGGCCTGGGATTGGTCCTGGCTGACCCAGGCGAGCCCGGTCGGAAAGACCGGGCCGATGGTCAGACCGACGAGCAGGTAGGCGGCTCCGCCCAACGGAGCGAGGTAGGTCAGAGCCAGCGCGGCGGTGGCCAGGATCGTGGTGCCCACCAGCAGCGGTCCCGGATCCACGCGGAGCCCGATCAGCGCCGCACCGAGGCGGCCGGTGGCCAGGCCCAGGTAGAACAGCGAGGTAGCCAGTGCGACCGCCGTAGCGCCTGCCCCGACGGCATCGAGGTGCGTTGTTGCCCAGGCCGCTGTGCTGATCTCGACCGCGACGAAGCAGGCGAACAACAGCGCGAAGCCGCCCAACCGCCCCGACCCCGATCGCACCCCACGTACTTTCTCCGGAGAAAGTGCCCTCAGCGGGCCGCCAGACCGCACATTCTCCGGAGAAAGTGCCTGGAACTGACTCGCACCCGCTCGACTCATTCGCTGCGGGCTGGCCAACGAGGTCGTCGGCAGCGCGGCGAACAGCACGGCGGCCAGCACTGCCACAGCGACGTATCCGAGCCAGGCCAGTCGTCCGGAGCCCTCCGGCAGCACGGCGACGCAGACCGGGCCGAGCACCGCGCCCAGTCCGAAGATGCCGTTCTGCAGGTTCAGCAGGAAGGTCGACCGCCGGCTGTCGTACGCCGCCGCGATCACGCCATTGGCCAACGTGGTCGCCCCGCCGTACCCGAGTCCGATGGCCACTCCGCTCACCAGCACCAGCCACCACCAGGGGGCCAGCGCCAACCCGGACAGGCCAACGACGAGAAAGCCGCACGAGCCCTGCAGCAGGAGCCGGGTCGAGACCCGCGTTTCCAGCCGGGCACAGGCGATGATGGCCACGATGGAGCCGGCCGGCAGCGCCGAGACCAGGAAGCCCGTCTCGACCGAACTCAGCGAGAACTGCTCCCGGATCAAGGGAAGAAGCGGGCCGTACGACGAGGCGAGCAATCCCATCGTGACCAGCACTGCGAAACATCCGGCCAGGACAGCCCGCGGCACACCGACCTGTCGCACGCCGACTGCAGCGCTCGTCGCTGCCGAATATTCCGCCCCTCCACCCGCATTATCGCCGCGGTGCACCAGGTGCACCTATCCGATGCGCCGGAAGGGTGCATTCGGTGGTCCGCGATGCCTACGGGCAGGTCACTGCGTACGGAAGCCGGCGGCTTCGAGAGCCGTGTCCACGTCGTCGAAGCGCAACACCTTGGAGATCCGCGCGCCTTGGACGACGAACACCGACGCGACGGGAACCGGTTCGGTACGGCCGCCCTCAGCCTCGGGATCAGGCCAGGTCGCCGTCTGCCCGACCACGAAGGTCAGCCCGCGCTGCAGGAAGCTCTCGATCTCCAGCTCGATGCCGGAGCCCTCCACCCACTCCCGGATCAGGTCCGATCCATGGCCGCTGCCTTTCGGCCCACCGACCTCGACATCGGAATGCACAAGTGCGGCAAGCGCTTCCAGATCCCGATCTCGTACGACGTCGTGCCAGGCCACGATCAGGTCCAGCGGCGCACTCACGACGGGGCCCCGTGCGCTGCGTCAGTAGAGCCACGAACGGACGGCAGCGGTAGACCGAGTTCGCGCCGGATCTCTGCGCCGGAGTCGCCATGCGCCGGAGCCGGCCGTGGTGCGTCGGCGATCGTCGTACCGAACCGAGGCGCCGGACCGGGCTGCGGCTGACCGCCGACGTCGGTGAACACCCCTCGATCGACGTTGTGCTCGTCGGACATGGCCTCCTGCCAATTCAGCACGGGCGCGACGCAGGCATCGGTGCCAAGAAAGACCTCCGACCATTCGTCGCGGGTACGCCGGGCCACCGTAGCCGCGAACAGCGCCCGTAGCGCAGGCCACTGCACAGGATCAGAGCGGTCCGGCACCCCAGCCGATGCCAATCCGAGACCGCTGATCAGCGCGGCGTAGAACGGTTCCTCCAACGCGCCCACGGCGAGATAACCTCCGTCGGCACAGACGTAGACGTCGTAGAACGGCGCCCCGCTGTCCAGGAGATTCACCCCGCGTTCGTCCTGCCATGTCCCGTCCAGCCGCAGTCCGTGGATCATCCCGGTGAGCAGCGCCGTACCGTCCACGATCGCGGCGTCGACGACCTGTCCCACTCCGGTACGACCGGCGTGCAACAGCGCCGCCACCAGGCCGAAGGCCAGCAGCAATCCCCCGCCACCGAAGTCGCCGAGCAGGTTCAGCGGTGGCGCGGGAAGCTCGCCGGGCCGCCCAAAGGCATGCAGTGCACCGGTTGTCGCTATGTAGTCGATATCGTGTCCGGCGGTGTGCGCGTACGGACCGCTCTGTCCCCAGCCGGTCATCCGGCCATAGACCAGTCGCGGATTCGCGGCCAGCACCGGCTCCGGTCCGAAGCCGAGCCGCTCCATCACACCCGGGCGGAACCCCTCGGTGAGGACGTCGGAGCGGGCCAGGAGCCGGCAAACCACCTCACGGTCCGTTTCGTCACGCAGATCCAGGGCGATCGAGCGCTTGCCCCGATCGAGCACCGGGTTGAGCACCAGCCGGGACATGCCATCACCCGGGGGGCGCGGCCGCTCGATCCGTACGACGTCGGCTCCGGCATCGGCCAGCATCATCCCGCAGAACGGACCCGGGCCCAGACCAGCGAATTCGACGACCTGGACACCTTGTAGGGGACCCATCCACCGACCGTATCCATGTGCGAGGTTTGCCGCTGCGCCGGTGGGGATAGCGTTGTTTCGTGACCGCATCCCAGGCCCGAGGCAGCGATGTCGTCATCGTGGCCAACCGGCTTCCCGTTGATCAAGTCACCCAGGCCGACGGGTCCACCAGCTGGCAGCGCAGTCCCGGCGGTCTGGTCACCGCGCTGGAGCCGTTCATCCGTGGCCGCAACGGCGCTTGGGTCGGCTGGTCGGGGGCGCCCGGCGAGGCTCCGGAACCCTTCGAAGCCGATGGCATCAGGCTCGTCCCGGTTCCGTTGTCCGCCCAGGAGATCAGCCGGTACTACGAAGGGTTCTCCAACGCCTCGTTGTGGCCGCTGTATCACGATGTCGTCGAACGTCCGCAGTACCACCGATCCTGGTGGGAAACATACGTTTCGGTCAACGAGCAGTTCGCGGCCAAGGCAGCCGAGGTGGCCGGGCGGGACGGCGTCGTGTGGGTGCACGACTATCAACTGCAGTTGGTGCCACAGATGCTGCGTTCGCTGCGTCCCGACCTGCGGATCGGCTTCTTCCTGCACATCCCGTTCCCGCCGCTGGAGCTGTTCATGCAGCTTCCTGGTCGCCGCCGGATCATCGAGGGACTGCTTGGGGCGGACCTGATCGGCTTTCAACGACCGCAGGCGGCGAGCAACTTCCTCCACTTGGCGCGGACCCTGTGCGACCTGAAACCCAGCCACGGCACGGTCGCCCTGGACGGCCGTACGGTCACCGCCCGGGCCTTCCCGATCTCGATCGATGCCAAGAGCTACGACGAGCTGGCCTCCTCCGTGGAGGTGGCCGAACGGGCCACCGCGATCCGCAAGGAACTGGGCAACCCGGACCGGGTCATCCTGGGTGTGGACCGGCTGGACTACACCAAGGGCATCGGCGTACGGCTGCGCGCCTTCTACGAGCTGCTCCAGGACGGCAAACTGACCGCTCCGGACACGGTGCTGGTGCAGGTGGCCACGCCCAGCCGGGAACGCGTCGAGCACTACGTCACAATGCGCGAGGAGATCGAGCGCATGGTCGGTCACATCAACGGTGAATTCGGGTCCATCGCCGGGCCGGCGGTTCACTATCTGCACCAGTCGATGCCTCGCGAGGAGCTCGCCGCGCTGTATCGGGCCGCCGACGTCATGGCCGTGACGCCGTACCGCGACGGGATGAACCTGGTCGCGAAGGAGTACGTCGCCGCTCGCGGCGACCTCGGCGGGGCGCTTGTCTTGTCCGAGTTTGCTGGCGCTGCAGCGGAATTCAAGCAGGCCTATCTGGTCAACCCGCATGATATCAACGGGGTGAAGGACGCAATAGCCCGAGCCGTGTTCGATCCGCCCGCGGATCGTAAGCGGCGGATGCGAGCGTTGCGCCGGCACCTGTTCGGGCACGATCTGGAGCACTGGGCGCAGTCCTTCTTCGACGCTCTCGAAGCCCGGTCGTGACCAGCACCCAGACCGATCCGGCCCCGGCCCTGACCGACATTGCCACGCGCCGGCCGCTGCTCGTGGTGACCGACTTCGACGGCACGCTGTCCCCGATCGTGCCCCACCCGGCGGCAGCTCGGCTCATCGACGGTGCTTCGCCGATCCTGTCGCGCCTTGCCGACCTTCCCGGCGTCCGCGTGGCGGTGATGTCCGGTCGCGGATTTCTCGATCTGGCCGAGCGGGTCGGGCGGCTTCCTAGTGTCTTCTTGATCGGCAGTCATGGCGCGGAGTACGGCGGCCCGGCGGACCGGTCATTGCTCGGCCCGCGAGACGGTCTGGCCGATGAGTTGCGGCTGCTGCTGGCTCCGTACGCCGGGGCCCTCCTCGAGATCAAGCCGGTGAGCGCCTCGGTCCACACCCGGCGGATGTTGGATCGGAACGCTGCGGTGGCATTGCGCGAGGCGACGATCGCCGGTCCGGGTTCGGTCGAGGGCCGCACGGTCAAGGTTGGCAAGGAGGTCATCGAGATAGCGGTCATGCAGGCCGACAAGGGCGT
>JBPCOF010000269.1:0-9243 GCA_051000515.1 Geodermatophilaceae bacterium | reverse complement strand
CGCGTCAAATCCGAGGTCCAACACCGCTGGGGCACCGTCGCCCTGATTGACATCCTCAAAGAGGCGGTGCTGCGCACCGGCTGTCTGGCCGAGGTCAGATCGGTCGTCGGCAGCGGCACACTGCCGGCGGAGGTGCTGGCCGAGCGGCTGATGCTGGCCATCTACGCCTACGGCACCAACACCGGGATCCGCGCCGTCGCGGCCGGCGGCGGGCACGGCCACACCGAGGACGAGATCCGCTACGTCCGCCGGCTCTACCTCACCCGCGACACCGCCCAGACGGTCGCGATCGGCATCGCCAACGCGACGTTCTCGGCCCGCCAACAAAGCCTGTGGGGTGAAGGATCGACCGCGGTCGCGTCGGACTCGACCCACTTTCGTTCCTACGACCAGAACATCTTCACCGAATGGCACTCCCGCTACGGAGGCCGCGGGATCCTGATCTACTGGCACGTCGAACGCGGGTCGATGGTCGTGCACTCCCAGACCCTGCGCGCCTCGGCCTCCGAGGTCCACGCGATGGTCGAAGGCGCCATCCGACACGGCACCACGATGAAAGTTGAAGGCAACTACGTCGACACCCACGGCCAATCCGAGATCGGATTCGGCATCACCCGCCTGCTCGGCTTCGACCTCCTCCCGCGAATCAAGCAGATCAACAAGGTCCGCCTCTACCGACCGGTCGCCGGTCAACCCGACGTCTACCCGCTGCTGGGCCCGGCGCTGACCCGCCCGATCCGCTGGGACCGGGTCGAGCAGAACTACGACCAGATGATCAAATACGCGACTGCGATCAGGCAGGGCACCGCCTCGACCGAGGCGATCCTGCGCCGCTTCACCCGGTCCGCGTCCCACCCCACCTACCAGGCGATGCTGGAGTCGGGCGAGCCCAACGCACGATCTTCGTCGCCCGGTTCCTACGCAGCCGGGAACTGCAACGGAAGATCACCGAAGGCCTCAACGTCGTCGAGGCGTTCAACGGCGCGAACTCGGTCATCTACTACGGCAAAGGCGGAGAGATCGCCTCCAACCGCCAGTACGAGCAGGAGATGACCGGGCTGTGCCTGCGGATCCTGCAAGCCGCACTCGTTTACGTCAACACCCTCATGCTCCAAGATGTCCTCGCCGAAGACGACTGGACCGACATACTCACCACCGAAGACCGACGCGGTCTCACCCCCCTATTCTGGCAGCACGTGCTCCCCTACGGCGAGGTGAAGCTCGACATGTCGGCCCGGCTCAGCATCCGAACCACCACGCCAGGCGACGCGTTGACACCACCGATCGACGGCCGGTAAGCGGATGGGTCAGCGGCACTGATTCATCTTGCTCTGGCTGCCGGACCGGCGTACGGCAGGTCAATCGGCCAGCGGGCGCTTCGCTTCGGTTTGGGGCTAGATGACCAGCCGCCCGGTGGGTCCTGGATGCGTGCCGCTCTGCTCGCTCGCGTCGAGAAGGCTGCTAACGAGATGCAGCGAAGCTGGTGCATTGCTCGCACTCCGAGACGATCGGGTGTCGGCAGGCGAGTAGGTGCTCCAGGAACTCGTCTGCTCTGTGCAGTTGCTCTACTGCCGCGTGGATCTCGGCGCGCTTGGCAGCCACCAGCTCGACCTGTCGGGCCGTGCCTGCGGTTCCGAGGGCACGGATCTCGGCCAAAGACATACCTGCTCGTTGGCATACCCGGATCAGCCGGGCACGAGTGACCAGTTCGTCGTCATAGACGCGGTGCCCCCTGGTCGAGCGTGGCGGGTGCAGCAGCTCCATGTCCTCCCAGTGCCGCAGCACGTGGGAGTCGATGCCGAGGATCGCTGCGGCGTCGCCGATGCGTAGTGCGTCTGCCATCTCTGCTCGCTTTACTTCAGGTCGACCTGAAGTCCTAGCGTGCCACCCGAACCGAGAGGAGACACCATGGACAAGGTCGAGTCGCCCAGCATCCGCACCTGCCGCGCCGCACTCGGCGGCCTGCCGCGCGGACTTATTCGACCGGCACCGGCCGACCACGACTTCCTCGCCGGATTGATCGATGCCGGGCTGCCACCGGCACGGGCCGAGGTCAGTGTCCGTGCGTTGCCTCAGGTCGCGAGGTCGGTCGCTACGCCGTTCATCGCCGAGGGCGTCTGGAACCGCGTAGGGTCCGGAACGCGATGACTGCGTTCGTCGTCCAGCATCCCGAGGTCACCTTTGTCGTGGACCCGGGCATCTGCACCCAGGTGACTGAGCGAGCGATCGCGGAGCTGCCGCTCGCCCTTCGCGTCGTGGTCAAACCGCCGTCGGACGTGCTCGACCTGTGCACGTCGCTGGAGCAGGCCGGCATCTCGGCGGCGCGTCTGGACTTCGCGCTCCCCACTCATCTGCACTGGGATCACGTCGCCGGGCTCCTCGACCTCCCGGACCTGCCGATGCGTGTCCACTCGACAGAGCTGACCTGGGCCATGACCGGCGACGTCGCACCGGTCGGCGGTGTCCGGAGCGCCGTGCGATGCCGCCCGATTACCGAGTTCGAGCTCGACGGACCGCCAGTGCTCACCTTCGCTCGCAGTCATGACCTGCTCGGCGACGGCTCAGTCACTTTGGTGGACCTCGCCGGGCACACGCCTGGCAGCGTGGGCGTGCTCCTGCGCACCGCCCGTGGGCCGGTACTGCTCGCCGGCGATGCAGCCTGGCACTGCCTGCAGGTCGAGCACATCCGGCACAAGGCGTCATACCCCGGGATGCTCGTAGACAAAGACCGAGCAACGACCTTCCGCACACTGCACCGTCTGCACGCCGTCCGCACTGCCGTGCGCGTGGTGCCGACCCACGATCACGATGCCGCGCGGGCTATCGGTTGACAGCCCCCCGCCCTGGGGCACCCAGCATCCCCGGCAAACAGCCTTGGGACCGCACGCATCGGGACGTCGCGTGACGACATCGCGGCGACATTGCGGGCGATCTCCGTCGTGTCGCAAGCCGAACCGCTCGCGGCACGGACAGACAGCCGGACTGACGTCGCCCGACGAGCCGTTGGCCGTGTCACATGAGAATCCTCTATCGGCGACGCTTGGGTGTGGCCGTTCCCGCTCTAGGAGCTCTCGGCAGGCTTGGGCGGCAGCGGACAACGGCGGGTCTTGGCGGTGGGTGAGGGCGATGGCGCGTTGGATGGGGGGCGCAGCTCGGAGCTCCGCCTGGTCCCTCGTTCCTCCGTTCCTGCGAGAGGCAAACCCGCCCACAGCACGCACAGTCCTTGATCTCAGGATCATGCTCCTGGCTCGTGCAGCGTCTGGGGAACGTCGATGCGTCTGAACAGTTAAAGACTCAGTCAGATAGGGGCGCATGGACTTCGACGAGTACGTGGCGCGGCGGGGGCAAGGCCTGTTGCGTTTCGGCTACGTCCTGTCCGGCGATGCGCACCTTGCCGAGGACTTGGTGCAGACCGCTCTGTTGAAGGCGCACCGCAGTTGGCGGAGGGTGATGCTGGCCGACCAACCGGACGCCTACCTACGTCGTGTGATCCTGAACACCTATCTGGACCATCGGCGAAGACGATCCGCGACCGAGGTCCCGCTGGATTGCGACGGCTCCAGTTGGCGGGAAGGCTCCAGTGACGATCATGCGGAGGGCGTTGTCCTGCGCTCAGAGATGTGGCTCGCCCTTGCTGAGCTGCCGAGAAAGCAACGGGCCGTCCTGGTGCTGCGCTATTACGAGGACTGCTCAGACTCAGCCATCGCAATCCTGTTGAACTGCACAGAGAGCACGGTTCGTTCGAACGCGTCGCGAGCGCTCAGGGCCCTGCGCGGCACCTGGAACTACTCGGACGGCAGCCCCTTGGAGGGAAAACGCCATGACTGATCTCGAAGAGCGCCTTCGGACTGCGCTGTCCGAGGCCGCCAGCTATGCGCCATCAGCAGTTGGCCTTGGCGCGTACGTACAAGACAGACGATCACACCGCCGCCGCTGGGTCGTATCGCTCGCCGCTGCTGCCGCGGCCGCAGCCATCGTCCTGGCACTACCTTTGGTGTCCGCCCATCTGCCGGCGAACCGTCCGTCTGTCCCGGCGGAAACAACCGATGCACCGCAGACCGAGCCGCGCTATCAATCCTCCTGCGCGGGGACAGTCACCCTGGTCAGCTCGGCCGGTAACAGCGTCGTCATCGGCGCCCATCCACCACCGAGGATGACACTGCGGGTAGGTGATGTTCTCACGATCGCCGCCGATGGACCGTGTGCGCCCACTGTCGGTGCCACACCCCAAAGCGAAGGAGTTCTCAGGAGCGATTCCTCAGATGGCCTCCCGACGCGGTTCATCGCGGTGGGTACGGGCACCGTGATCGTCGTCGTCACCCACCCGATGTGCGCGGCTCTGCCACCGAACCCCGAGTGCGGAGGTGGAGTAGCTGACGACGGCGCGGCTGAAGTCATCGTCGTCACGTGAGCGAAGGCCCACCGTCGTTGGGCTCCCGCAGATGACCGACGGTTTCAGTTGCCCGCAGCCCGATCCGTTGCCGGACACTTATCGGCTATCGAATTTGACGCCCGCCGCGTCAAGTCCGTGCGCGCAGGCTGGGCTGATCAGCAATTTCGGGGTGCTCGGCGATCGCGCGGAGCTCGACCAGCGCACGCTGGTGATGAGTTCCGATACCGCCGATCGCTGACCACGCGGGATAGGGCTTGACCAGATACGCGTCCTTCACCGCGGTGAAGGCGTCCAAGTGTTCGCGCAGATTGACGTGATAGGTCGTGATCTCGACGATCGAGTCGAAGCTGGCGCCGGCAGCCAGCAGGTACTGGCGCAGGTGCTGGAACAGCTTGCGGAATTGGGGCCGTCGGATCGGCATTAACGCCAGGCAATCCGCCGGATCATCTTCGTACCGACTCTACTTGTGCTCGCAACTAGACAATCGCGGCCCGTTCTCGATCGGGACGAGCCCGGCCAGATCCGGGATCCAGGGGCCGAGCAGCGAGGCATGCTCGACCTACGTCGAGCCGCTCGCCGTTGGATGCTTGGGCTGGTAGAGCCCCAACTCGCTGCCGCTGGGGGTCTTGATTGCGGTCAGCAACCCCCATCCCTGGTCGCTGATCTCCTGGGTGAACTCCACGCCCTTGGCCCGCAGAGCCTCGACGGTCGCGTAGACGTCCTCGCACATGAGATAGAGCTCATAGCTGGACGTCCCCTCGCTCGGGTGACACGCGAGTTCCCCCGGTGGCAGACCGAAGATCAGCCAGCCCCCGCCCGCGTCGACAGAATCGAAGTTCAGCACGTCGCCGAAGAACGCGCGATCGGCGTCGGCGTCGCTCGAGTAGAGAATCGTGTGGGCACCTATGAACATCGTGGTTCTCCTATGGTCGTGTGCGGGTCAGATTGAGTTCAACGAGCTGTGTTGCACTTGCCGACCCCGACACTGGGAAGCCAAAGATCAAGCGCTGACGTGAGTCGGTCGCGGTCGAGGATGTAGTGACGTTCGCGGCCCTCTTGCCTGACCGTGATCAAGTCGGCCCGGACAAGTACCCCGAGATGCCGCGTCGTCGTGGGCCAGGAGTGCGAGAACCGTGCAGCCAGTTGGCCTGCGGTCATCGATCCGGCACGGGCGTGGAGCACCTGCAGGATGTGGCGTCTCGTGTTGTGCGCCAGCGCACCGAAGACGGCGTCGAGCTCATCGAGCTCGCGTAGTCCGCGTGGCCTGAGGTCGGGCACGCGATCACGACAAGTCCAGTACGCCGACAGAATGGAACTCGAACATTGGCCGGTCGCCGCGGGCATGACACAGCGCTCCGATCGACTCCCACGCTTCGCTGATCTGCGGATGTGTGTGCGCGCGATGTGCGGCGGACGGGTCGGCCCACTCGAAAATCTCCACGAACCACGGACCCTCGATTCCGCGTTCGGCACCCAGGAAGACCTCGAATGGACGGTCCGTCACAAGCTCGAGCTCGCGCAGCGTCCGCCGGTGGTGTCGGAGAACGTCCTGGAACTGCTCCTCCGCACCTGTCTTGACGCGGTACTGGGCGATGGAGATCAAAGTTTCCGACATGGTCATTGTTTAGCGATATTGCTAAGTAATGTCAAGCTCGAAAACTCAGCTGACCTGCGCGCGGATCGGTAGTAGACACACGGAGTGCCCGACGACATCGAGAAGCGACTGCGCCCCTTCACCGCCGACGAGTTGGGGTGTCGGTAAGAACGCTGTCACCAGCGGCAAACGAGGCCGGTCATTGACTGTCGCCGGGCGAGGACGGCTCGATGGCCAGCGGGCCAGTGAGTTCGGGAACGTACTTATAGATCGTGGAACGGCTGACACCCAGAAGCCTGGCGATCGAGGAAACGGTGTTGTCGGGATGGGTGAGCAGGTCCCGGGCGTGACGTACCTGTTCTGGGGTCATGGCTGGTGGGCGGCCGAGTCGGACACCGCGGGCTCGGGCCGCGGCCAGGCCTTCACGGGTGCCTCGACGATGAGTTCTCGGATGAACTCGGCGAGGGCGGCGAAGACGTGGAACACTAGCCGCCCGCCGGGGGTGGTGGTGTCTAGGGCTTCGTGCAGGGACCGGAACCCGATCCGCCTGTGCGACTGAACGCGCGCCGCGAGGTGACTCGGAGCACCGTAAGGACCATGAATACGGTTGAGGGGACGGGCTCTAGCGTCGGGTACAAGCGTCCTCCGGGATTCGGGCCATCGCTCGGCTTCTGGTGATCGGAGATCCTCAGGTTGGTGGGAATGCTGGGAAACTGTCGAGTCCTAGCACGCCCGCGACGGCGCGGGCGGCCAGTTGCTCGTCGTGCGGTGGTTGCCCGGCGAGTGCGATCACGGCGCCCTCGAGCGCTCCCCAGAACGCCAACGCGACCGCCCTGGCGGGCGGGCCGGGCGGTATCGACCCGTCTCTGCGCCCTTCGTTGATCAGGCGGGCGCAGCGCTTCATCAATGTTTCTGAGATCCGCATGATCTCGCGCCCAACCGGATGGTCCTGACCGCCGAACTCGATCTTCAACGCCATCGCCACGCGGGCGACGTCTCGTCGGCAGTAGACGGCGTGACCGCGGGCCAGCGCGATCAGCGCCGCGACCGGATCGGTTTGGTGGTCGACCAGCCCACCCACCTCGCGCCACCAGCTTTCGTCCACCCACTCGACCACCGCCAGGGCCAACTCCTCCTTGTCCTTGAACTGGTGATAAAGGGCCCCGCGCGTGTAGCCCGCCTCGCGCGCCACCTGTTCGAGCACCAAGTTTCCGTAGCCGTAGCGGGAGAGGCCCTTCGCGGCCGACTCGAGCAACGCGCTGCGCGTGCGAGCGCTCCGCGCAGCCTGCTTTGAAGGCTGGCGAGCTGCCGCCGCCGGGGCCGTCGAGCGGCTCATCGAAGACCCAACACGTTCATGCATGTATGTATGCATGTACCGTAGCGTCTGGTGCCGACCGAGGAGGACCTTCCGATGTGGACGACCACAGCCCCACCCTCCATCTCACCATCTCTCCGTGACAGGGACGTTCGCCCGGAAGCCCCACGATCTGCTGATCACGACCACGGGTGTCGAACGTGAAGACGGGCGCCGCGAAGGCGTGGTTCATCGTGGGCACGATCACGCTCATTTTCGCCGGCGGCCTGCACGCACTCCTAGCGCTGCGCGACACGGTCGACCCCACAGCATTCGCTCCGATCGACGGCTCGGTCAAGACGGCGATGGAAGGCACCGGTGTCCGGTTGGTGGGCGAGGCCACACCGTCGATGTGGAGCGCGTGGCTCGGCTTCAACATCGGCTTCGGCCTCGGGGTCTTCGCCTTCGGGCTGCTCTGTCTGTTGGTCGCCACCCACGACTTCAAGTTGGTCGAGCGCATCGGCGCGATCCGACCGCTGACGATCGCCGTCTCCGCCACCTACTTCGCCATCTCGATCGGCTTCTTCTTCTCCGGGCCGGCGATCATCACCGGCATCGCCACAGTGTGCTTCACCATCGCCGCCGTGCTCTCGGTCGCAGGCCGTCGCGGGGAAGCCGCACGATCTGCTGATCACCACCCCGGGCGGCGGCCGTGAATGTCGGTGCCGCGCAGGCGTGGTTCGTCGCGGGCACGATCACGCTGATGATCGGCGGCGGCCTGCACGCGCTCCTGTCCCTGATGGGCACGGCCCGGTACATCGTTCCGAGAGACCATTCGGTCAAGTCAGCCATGGAAGGCACCCGCCTCCAGTACGGAGGCAGCTCGGCACCGTCGATGTGGCGGGCTTGGCTCGGCTTCAACATCAGCCACGGCCTCGGCGCCTTCACCTTCGGACTGCTCTGCCTGCTGATCGCCACCCACGACTTCAAGCTGGTCGAGGAGATCGCCGCGATCCGACCACTGACCATCGCCGTCTCAGCCGCATACATCGTCCTCTCACTCCGCTTCTGGTACTACGGACCAGCGATCATCACCGGCACCGCCACAGCGTGCTTCACCATCGCCACCGTGCTCTCGGCATGAGCATGGAGGCGGAGGCACCGTGTCGCACCGCGCCCAGCCCAGAGGGTCTCAGGACACCGCCGCCAACAGAACCCACCGTACGGACGGAGGTCCACAGATGAGGCTCCCGAGCACTGCGCACACCTCCCGGCCTTGGCGGATCCACGAGCTCACCGCAGACTTCCGGCTCGAGGACGTGTGGGCGCTACCGACGCCGGGCGGGCCGGACGATTTCCCTCGGCTGGTGCAAGGGATTGCGTCGTTCATCGACCCAGCGCAAAGTCCCTCCCGCGCCTCCCGCACGCTCTGGGCGATCCGGTTGAAGCTCGGGGAGATGTTCGGTTGGGACGCCCCGGACGCCGGCCTCGACTCCATGGTGTCCACGCTCCGCGACCGGTTGCCCGCGGATCTGCGCGAAGCCCCAGCCGACGCGGACTTGCGCCGTCTCACCCCTCTCTACCAGCTTGACGACGAGTGGGCCGCGGAGATCGCCAACCGGACGGTTCACGGGGTCTTGCACCTCGGCTGGGTCCGAGACCATACCGGCAGCTACCGCGGCCAGATGGCAGTGCTCGTGAAGCCAAACGGTCTGCTCGGGACCGCCTACATGGCCGCGATCAAGCCGCTCCGGCACCTGATCGTCTACCCGGCGATGATGCGAAACATCGAGCGGAACTGGCGGGCGAGCGCCCGCGATCCGACACCGCCGCGCGCCTGAAGGGCGCCGGCGCCGACCATTAACCGCAATACCGTCATCCGGATGCGCAGAAGGCCGGCTGCCGAACGAGGCGACGCCTCTACTTCCACGGTGAGACTGCGTCGGACACCCTCACGCACCC
>JBPCOF010000235.1:0-12293 GCA_051000515.1 Geodermatophilaceae bacterium | reverse complement strand
CCGAGCACATGCGGAGCCAGTACGGCGTACTGCCGGACCTGTTCTTCCCCGCGGATCGATCCTGGCTCGTCTCCGCCCTGTGGGACGACACCTGGACCTGCATCGGTGGATCAGCTGCTCTGATCGGGACCCTGCAGCACAACCCGCTCGTCCGAGCCCGACCTGTCCAACTGGGCGAGGACGCCACGCCTCCAGGAAACGATCTCTACTGACGAGCTGGCTCTGACACCGTGCGCTTGTCCGGCCCGGCAGCACGCCGTGTCAGTCGAACGGGTCCTGGCGGTGATGCCGTCAAACTTTCGCAGATCCCGGTTCCTGGTCCAGATTCTGTTACCACGCGAGCGCCGCGGGACGACTGGCTCACGGGGGTCAACTCGCGTCTGGGAGGGTGCGGCGACCGACGAGGTGGAAGACACGGCTCAGTTGTCGGTATGGATCGCGGCGACTGGCTTCCAGTTCGACCGCGCCGACCGCGGCGACGTCGGTGTCGTCGAGCGGTAGGCCCAACCAGTCGCTGAACAGCCAGACGCCGTACCACGCCTCAGGCTTGACGTCGTGGCGTTCCAATAGGGCCGACAGGTGCTCGACGGTGTCGCCGCGTGTGTCCGTACCGAGCACGCCGACTTCGCCGCCGCCGTCGAAGGCTGCCAAAGCGTCGGCCCAGCGCCGGTCCAAGGCTGGGCGAACCGCCAACGTAAGGGCGTTGAGCGCCATGATCGAGATGACGCCGCCGGGCGCCGTGCAGCGGCACAGGGCCCTCACCATTGGCTCGGGCCGCGTGAGGTACATCAGCACGCCGTGACACAGCACCGCCGCGAACTGCTGACCGCCGGTCGCATCGAAAGCGTCCTCACCCGCGGCTTCGAGAAGCTGGACGCGACGCCGCACCGCCATCGGCTCGGCGCTCAACCGCCGTTCGGCCTTGGCCAGCATGGCCGCCGACGGGTCAAGGACTGTGACGTTGAAGCCGAGGCGGGCGAGTGGTAACGATTGGTGCCCGGCCCCGCCTCCGACATCGAGCACCGTCGCGGGTCGCTCGTGCAGGTGCGCGAGTAACTGCTCGTGCAAAACGAAAGTCCGGACCTGGCCCTTGACCGTGGCATACGCGCCGTCGACGAACGGGTCGGCCAGCGCCGCCCAAGCATCATCGGACACGCGGCAAGGATCTCACCTGTCAATCTCGCCAGATCGGTCCGCAAGCCGATGGCTAATCGGCACATCGGTCGAGCTGCTCGGTCTACTCGTCTTGGAGTAGATCGAGGATGACCTTTCCGGTGCTGGAGCGGTCGAAGGCGCGCATGGCCTCGGCTACCGCGTCGAGTGGATAGGTGGCGGCGGTACGCAGGGTCAGGCGCCCGTCGTCGATGAGGTCGACGAGGTGCGCGAGGCGTCGACCGTCTTGCTCGACGTAGCTCATCGCGGCGGTGCCATCTGCTTCGGACAGCTCGGGCAGGGTGCCGGGAACGATGCTGACGTAACGACCGCCGCGGCGCAGCGCACCCGGGCTGGGCGTTCCAGCGGTGTCGAGCACGCCGTCGTACCGGCCGGGTTGAGGGGCGCCGGTCACGACCTGATCGGCGCCGAGGGCGCGGGCGGCGGCGAGCCGCCCCGGCTGACCCCGGACTGCGGCGTGGACGGTGACTTCTCGCAGCCGCAGGAGTTGGACGGCGAGGCCACCGACCGCTCCGGTTGCGCCGGTGACCAGCACGGTGCTGCCGGGGGCGGGATCGAGGGTGTCGACGGCATCGAGGGCGGCGAGACCCGCCAGCGGCAGCCCTGCCGCGTCGGTGAGGGCGACAGTGTGGGGGGCGGCGGCGGCGATGTCGGCGGACAGGCAGACATGGTCAGCCCAGGTACCGCGGCCGGTCGCGCCCATCGCGGACATGGCCACCACCGCATCGCCCGGGCGCAGGGTGGTAACCGGGCCTGGACCAGTGTCCACGACGTGCCCGGCGAGGTCCCAACCCAACGTGAGCGGCATCGGAAGATCCGGGCGTTCGGCACCGGAGCGGATCTTGATGTCGACCGGGTTGATCGAGGATGCCACGACCCGGATCCGCAGTTCCCCCGCGGCCGGGCGGGGCATCGGCACGCCCCGAACCGTGACGGCTGACTCGTCGCCGTACCGGTCGATCTGCGCGGCCCTCACCGTGCTGCCCCATCTGGTGCGGCTGCGCCGGCTCGCTCGGGCCGCCGTCTGAGCACGAACGCGGTCAAGGCGAGTCCGGCGATCGTGACCACCGCGCCAGCGGGGCCGGTCCAGGACACCCCAGCGGTAGCTACGACCGCCCCACCCAGCGCGGCGCCGATAGCGTTGGCCAGGTTGAACGCGGCGACGTTAGTCGCAGCGGCCAGGGTCGGCGCGCCGGTGGCCAGCCCGATCACCCGGGCCTGCAGGCCCGGCACGGTCGCGAACGCCGCCGCACCGAATAAGGCCACGTCGGCGACCAGGACCGGCAGCGACCCGGCGACCGCGGGTAGCAGCAGCAACGCTGCCGCCATCACCGCCAGAGCGGTCAGCAGCGTGCCCCGCAGATGCGTGTCGGTGGTGCGGGCGGCGACCGCGTTACCGGCCACCCCGCCGGCGCCGAACGCGGTCACCACCACGGTGACCGCCACCGGTCCTCCGCCGGCCAGGTCACGGACCAGCGGAGCGAGGTAGGTGAAGGCGGTGAACACTCCCGCGTAGCCCAGGATCGTCATCGCGAACGTGACCGCCACCGCCGGGCGCAGCAGGCTGCGTACCTGGGCGGTGACCGGCCCGGGGGTGGGCCGGGCCAGCCGCGGCAAGGTCGCCGCCAGCATCACCAGCCCGGCCGCGCCGATGGCGGCGATCAGCACGAACGTCCACCGCCACCCGGCCTGGGCCGCCACCACCGTGCCGACCGGCACGCCGAGCACCGTGGCCAGGGTCAGCCCCGTCGCCACCGCCCCGATCGCCCGGGCCGACCGCTCCGGCGGGACCAGCCCGACCGCCGTGACCAGCGCGACGGCGAACACCGTGCAATGCACCGATCCGGCCAGCACCCGCGCCGCCACCATCACCGGGAACGACGCCGCCGCCGCGCAGCCCAACGTGGCCAGACAGAACAGAACCATCAGAGCCAGCAGCAGCGACTTCGGCGACCGCCGCGCCGTCACCGCGGTCAGCACCGGCCCGACCAGCAACACCGCCACGGCGTACACGGTCACCAGCTGCCCGGCCGCGGCCACGCCCGTGCCCAGCCCGAACGCCACTGCCGGCAGCATCCCGGCCACCGCGTACTCCCCGGTCCCGACCGCCAACACGCACAGCGCCAGCCCAGCCAACGCAGCTGTGGAGTGCTCCGGCCTCACCGGAGTGCCCACGGGGCAGCACTCCTCGCCGGTCATCGTTGTCTCGCTCATGCCACCGACGGTAAAGTCTGACACCAGTGTCAGAGTCAAGTCCGGCCCTTCAGACGGCCACCGACGCGAGGAGGAGGCAACGTGCGAATCGGCGAACTGGCCCGGCGCAGCGGCGCCAGCGTCCGCTCCCTGCGGCACTACGAACAGCAAGGACTACTCGACGCAGCCCGCACCAGCGGCAACTACCGCGACTACCCGGACACCAGCCTCGACACCGTCCGCGTCATCCGCACCCTGCTCCAAGCCGGCCTGACCACCGCGACCATCGGTCGTCTCCTGCCCTGCATCGAGCTGATCGGCGGTCAGGCAACCCCCTGCTCAGACCTGCTCACCGAGCTGCACCACGAACGACGGCGCCTCGACCAACAACGACAAGCCCTCACGTAGCCAGGTGAGAGGCGGAGCCCAGGCCGGCGAACAGGCCGAGGGTGAGTACGTAGAGCACCGGCGGGATCTCCGCGGAGACCTTCCACATCTCGGCATTGAGAAACATGAAGACGCTGAACAGCAGCAGCGTCGGCAGGATGTCGCGGCTGGGGCTGTAGTCCACGATCAGGTGCGGCACACCCCGGTGCAGGAACCAGTCCCCGGTGGTCGCGCGCTGGCGGGTCGCCGCCGACCCGGTCCGGGCCATCGTCTGCGCTATCTCCGAACCAGAGTCATCTGCCACATCCTGCCCGCCGGCGCGCATACCCTCGAAGTCCACCAGAAATTCCTGGTGATCCTGCCCTGCGTTCACCTGATCTGCGGTGAGATGGGCCGATGACAACCGGGCAGCGCGTACGGCGTACGGCGGGCATTGTGGCGGCCGTGGGGATTGTGGTCTCCTCGGTCACTCCAGCGCAGGCGGAAGACGCAGGGTCGGTCCGCTTCGCGACCTTCAACGCCTCGCTGAACCGATCGACCGCCGGACAACTGATCGTCGACCTGTCCACGCCGACCAACGCCCAGGCGGCCAACGTCGCCGAGATCATCCAGCGCACCGCGCCAGACGTGGTACTGATCAACGAATTCGACTACGACGAAGCGGGCACGGCCCTGCATCTGTTCCAGGAGAACTACCTCTCGGTGCCGCACAACGGCGCTCCAGCGATCGACTACCCGTACTCCTACACCGCGCCGGTGAATACCGGGGTGCCCTCGGGGTTCGATCTCAATAACGACGGCATGGTGGGCGGTCCCGACGACGCCTTTGGCTTCGGCTTCTTTCCCGGTCAGTTCGGCATGGCCGTGTACTCGAAGCACCCCATCGACACCGACGCCATCCGGACCTTCCAGACGTTCCGGTGGAAGGACATGCCAGGGGCGCTGCTGCCCGACAACCCGGCCACGGCCGAGCCGGCCGACTTCTACTCGCCCGCGGAACTCGAGGTGTTCCGGTTGTCATCGAAGAGCCACTGGGATCTGCCCCTGCAGGTCGGCCGGTCAACCGTGCACTTCCTGGTCAGTCATCCGACACCGCCGGTCTTCGACGGCGTCGAGGACCGCAACGGTCGGCGCAACTCCGACGAGATCCGGCTCTGGGCCGACTACATCACGCCGGCAGACAGCGGCTACATCTACGACGACGAGGGCGTCCACGGCGGCCTGCCGCGCGGGGCGCACTTCGTCGTGGCCGGCGACCAGAACTCCGACCCGCTGGACGGCGACAGCGTGCCTGGCTCGATCCAACAATTACTGGACGACCCTCGGGTGAACACGAACCGGACGCCCGATTCCTTTGGGGCAGTGCAGGCCTCGGTTCAGCAGGGTGGGATCAACCGCACCCATCTCTCACCGCCGCGTTTCGACACTGCCGACTTCGGGGACACCGCTCCGGGAAACCTGCGGGCGGACTATGTGCTGCCCTCGACCACGCTGTCGATCCGGTCCACAGGGGTGTATTGGCCGACGACGTTCAACCCG
The DNA here is from genome assembly GCA_051000515.1 of Geodermatophilaceae bacterium. GTDB lineage: Bacteria > Actinomycetota > Actinomycetes > Mycobacteriales > Geodermatophilaceae > JACCQS01. The sequence continues at coordinate 7,001 of JBPCOF010000235.1, read as the reverse complement.
CAGTACCGGCTCGTCTACGACCCGAGCTTCCCCTTCGGCGTATCCAGTTCTGATCACCGACTCGTGCGGGTGGACGTACGGGTTCCCGGAGCCTGATCAAGTCGTGAGGCCGGGCCGAGACCCGGCCTGGTCGGTCGCGCCGGGTTTGTCCTACCGTTCGCTTCGTGACCGATCGGAGCGGGGTACGGCTGTGTGACCTGACCACCCTCCGTACCGGTGGTGTGGCCACTCATGCTGTATCGGCCGAGTCCCTCGACGAACTCGTAGATGCCGTCCGTAGCGCAGACGTCGGCTCCCGAGCCGTACTGCTCATCGGCGATGGATCGAATCTTGTTGCCCCCGACCAAGGTTGGGACGGTGACGTTGTCCTCATCCGGGACCGGGGAATCGAGTCCGTACGCCGCGGCCAGGACATCGATGTTCGGGTTGCCGCTGGTGAATCCTGGGACGGGGTGGTCACTCGCTCGGTCGAGGCCGGGTGGTCAGGGTTGGAGTGCCTGTCCAGGATCCCCGGCCGGACCGGAGCGACGCCGATGCAGAACGTCGGCGCGTACGGCCAGGAGATTGCCGACTCGATCACCGGCGTGGAGGTCTTCGACCGGGAGAGCGACCGACGGATGTCCTGGTCCGCGGCGGCGTGCCGATTCGGCTATCGCGACAGCCGCTTCAAGCACACCGATCGGTTCGTGGTGCTCTCCGTTCAGTTCCGGTTGCGGTTGTCCCGGCGCTCAGCGCCGATCAGGTACGCTGAACTGGCCCGCCAGCTCGGCGTCGAGGTCGGCCAGCAAGCACCGGCTGCCGACGTCCGCGCGGCTGTTCTCGAGCTGCGCCGGAACAAGGGCATGGTGCTCGACACCGCCGATCACGACACCTGGAGCGCCGGGTCGTTCTTCACCAACCCGATTCTCACCCCAGGCGAGTACGAGCGCTTCGCCGATCTGACCAGCGCGCGGCTCGGGCCGGATGCTGCCTGGCCGGCCTATCCGGATCCGCGCGGCCGAAAGCTGTCAGCGGCCTGGCTGATCGAGCAGGCCGGCTTTGCCAAGGGTTATGCCCGGGGCGCTGCCGCCGTGTCGGGCAAGCACACATTGGCGCTGACGAATCGCGGCTCGGCGACCAGCGCCGATATCCTCGCGTTGGCCACCGAGATCATCGACCGGGTCGAGTCGGCTTTCGGCATACGACTGCACCCCGAACCCCGCATCCTCAGCCTCTCTCACCGTCGGGTGTGGGCACTAGCCTCGACGCCGTGAACTCCGAAACCCCGTGGTGGGGTGTCGTGTCCTCCGCGGCGGCACCGACTCTGCTGATCGGTGGCTGGACCGTGGCCGCGGCCCAACAGGAAACCCGGTTTGACTCGCTCACCCAGACGATCAGTGCGCTGGCCGCCCTGGACGCCACCGACCGGTGGGTGATGACCGCCGCGCTGGCCGGGGTGGGCCTCTCGCACGTCACGACCGCCCTGGCCCTGCGTGGAGCGGCCATGCCCGGTCGGCTGGTCCTGGCAGCCGGGGGAGTCGCAACGTTGTTGGTGGCGGCCTTGCCCCTGCCCACGGTGGTCGGGGATGGCGGCTCCACTCCGCACACCGTCGTCGCGGGAATCTCCTTCGGCGCCCTGGCCGTCTGGCCCGCCCTGGCCATGCGGGCGAACCGCCCGGACAACCGGATCGGAGGCGGGACTCCCTCGGCCAAGCAGCGGATCCCCTGGGGGCTTCGGCGCACGGTGGCAGTGGCGGCCAGCGCCGTTCTGCTCGCCGGCATCGGCTGGTTCGTCTCCGACCTGGGCCAGGAGGGCAGCCAGGTCGGCCTTTCCGAACGGGTGACAGCCGGCGCCCAAGCGCTTTGGCCCCTCGCGGTCGTCCGGAGCACCCGGCGTACCCGCCACCAGCGTTGAGACCCACTCACGGGGACTTTCTCCGGAGAATGTGCGGTCAGCGGGCGGGCTGAGGTGACTTTCTCCGGAGAAAGTGCGATCAGGGGCTCATGGGGCGGTCAGGGCTCGCGGTGCACCTTGTGCTGCGCGGCTTGGGCCAGCGGCCGGACCACCAGCAGATCCACATTGACATGGTGTGGGCGGGTGATCGTCCAGGCGATGCAGTCGGCGATATCGTCGGCCACCAGCGGTTCGCGCACTCCGGCATAGACCGCGTCGGCCCGTGACTGGTCCCCGTCGAACCGGTTGAGGGAGAACTCCTCGGTGGCCACCATCCCGGGAGCGATGACCATCACGCGGACCGGTTGACCGGCCAGTTCCAGCCGCAGCGTCTCGGCGACGACATGTGTCCCGTGCTTGGCCGCGGTGTACCCGCCGCCGCCCTCATAGACAGACAGCCCGGCAGTGGAACCGACCAGCACGACGTCACCGGCCCCGCTGGCGATCAGGGCGGGAAGCAGCGCCTTGGTCATCCGTACGACGCCAAGAACGTTGAGCTCGTACATGGCAGTCCAGTCGCTCAGGTCTGCTTGCGCGACCGGGTCCATGCCGTACGCGCCACCGGCGTTGTTGACCAGCACCCGGCAGGCCGGCACCCGCGAGGAGAAATCGTCGACGGAGAGTTGATCAGTGACATCCAGCCGGTACGCGCTGCCCCCGATCTCGGCAGCCAGTGCTTCGAGTCGGTCGAGGCGGCGGGCGCCGAGCACCACGTGGAAGCCCTCGGCTGCCAGTCGCCGGGCCGTCGCCTCCCCGATCCCGCTCGAGGCGCCGGTCACGACCGCAATCGGAACCTCTGAACCGGGCATGTCCCGGCCGCTCTGGTGGTTGTCTCCCATAGAGATGATCCTGCCCGAACCCGACGTCGGGGCAGGATCGGTTGTCGTCACACCGGATCAGACGAGGAGGCACCCGAGTGGTCGAGCGCGTTTCAGCCGAGGGCGCGATGCCCGGGCGGGTCCTGCCGAGGCGCGTCGCTACCGTCTCGGTGCACACCTCCCCTCTGGATCAACCCGGTGCCGGTGATGCCGGCGGCATGAACGTGTTCATCGTCGAGGTGTCCAAGCGGCTGGCCGCCAGGGGCGTCGAGGTCGATGTGTTCACCCGGGCCACCGCCAGTGGCTTGGCCCCGGTCGAGGTGCTGGCCCCCGGGGTCAACGTGCGGCACATCACCGCAGGCCCGTACGAAGGCTTGGCCAAGAACGACCTGCCCGCCCAGCTGTGCGCGTTCACGTCGGCGGTGCTGCGAGCCGAGGCCAGTCAGGACCCCGGCCACTACGACGTCATCCACTCCCACTATTGGCTGTCCGGCCAGGTCGGCTGGCTGGCCCGCGACCGGTGGGGCGTCCCGCTCATCCACTCGGCGCACACCCTCGCCAAGGTCAAGAACGCCCTACTGGCCGAAGGGGATGCACCGGAACCGAGGTCGCGGGTCATCGGGGAAGAGCAGGTGGTGGCTGAAGCCGACCGACTGATCGCCTCCACTCCGGACGAGGCGGCTCAGCTGGTGCAGTGGTACGACGCGGATCCCGCGAAGGTGCTCACCATCCCACCCGGGGTGGACCTCGATCGGTTCCGTCCCGCGGCAGGAGCGCGAGGCCGCCTCGGAGTGCCCGACGATGCCCTTATCCTGCTCTTCGTAGGCCGGATCCAGCCGCTCAAGGCGCCGGACCTGCTGCTGCGGGCGGCGGCGCACCTGATCGCCTTTGACCCGGCGGTGCGCTCGAAACTGATTGTGTACGTCGTCGGCGCGCCCAGCGGTTCCGGCCTGGACGAGCCGACCTCCCTGCTCGCGCTGGCCAACACCCTCGGCATCGCCGATCGGGTGCGCTTCCTGGCCCCGATGCCTCCGGACGATCTGGCCGACTACTACCGCGCGGCCGACGTCGCGGTCGTCCCGAGTCACAACGAGTCCTTCGGGTTGGTGGCGTTGGAGGCGCAGGCCTGCGGTACGCCGGTGGTGGCCGCCCGGGTCGGTGGGTTGGTGACTGCGGTGGACGACGGCAGGTCCGGGCTGCTCGTGGATGGACACCGGGCCCCCGACTACGCCGATGCGATCACCAAGGTCCTGGGCGATCGGGCGGCCTTCTCCCGAGCTGCCGTCGAGCACGCCAGTCGATTCTCCTGGGACCGGACGACCGGGTTGCTGCTCGACGCCTACGCCGACGCGATGACCAGTCCGGTGTTCGGCGCAGGACCGGCGCGCTGATGGGCGACGCGGGCCGCGCCGATGAGGCGAATCCGGTGGCCGGGGTGATTGCCGCTGCGCTGGAGGAACGCGAGCTCAGCTACGAACGACCGGAGTCGGGCCGGTTCGTGGTCACCCTGCCGGGCACGAAGAAGCTGCAGACGATCTGCTGGCTGATCATCGGAGCACACGCTCTTCGGGTCGAGGCATTCGTCTGCCGTCAACCCGACGAGAACCGCGAGCAGTTGTGGAGCTATCTGCTGCAACACAATTCGCGGATGTACGGCGTCGCGTACAGCATTGACTCGGTAGGCGACATATATCTGGTCGGGCGCCTTGGGCTGCATGCGGTGACCGCCGACGAGATCGACCGGCTGCTCGGCTCGGTCCTCACCTACGCCGACGAGCACTTCAACACAATGCTCGAGATCGGCTTCGGGACCTCGATCCGCCGGGAGTGGGACTGGCGGGTCAGCCGCGGTGAATCGCTGGCCAATCTGGCGGCATTCGCCGATTTCGCCCAGCGCCCCGCGCCCCCTGTCAGGAGCGACGACCCCGCCGCAGATTCGTGACCGACCCCAGCCAGGATCCGGGTCCGGCTTACGCCCGGCCGATCGACACTCAGCCGCACATCGGGCACGAAAGACGTTGGTCGATCCTCGGCGTCCTCACCGTCTGCCTGGTGGTCGTGATCATGGGCAACACGATCCTCAATGTCGCCCTGCGCCGGATCCAGGAGGATCTCCAGGCCACCCAGGGCGAATTGCAGTGGGCGGTCGATGCCTACATCCTGGTCTTCGCCGGGCTGCTGTTCACCTGGGGCGTGCTCGGAGACCGGTTCGGCCGCCGACTCGTTCTCGTGTGTGGGCTGGCGATCTTCGTCGTTGGCTCGATCTTTGCCGCCTATGCCGACACCGCCGTGGAACTCATCATGTGGCGCGCACTGATGGGCGTCGGCGGCGCCGCCGTACAGCCGGCGACGTTGGCCATCATCACGAATATCTTCCCGGCGGGCGAGCGGGCCAAGGCGATCGGGGTCTGGGCGGGTACGTCCGGTCTGGCCATCGCAGTCGGCCCGTTGGCCGGCGGATTCCTGCTCGAGCACTTCTGGTGGGGATCGGTCTTCCTCCTCAACGTTCCCGTGGCCGTTGCAGGGTTCGTGCTCAGCTTGCTCCTGATCCCGGAATCCCGAGACCCGTCACCGGGCCGGATCGACGTACCGGGTGTGCTGCTGTCCATCGCCGCGCTTGGACTGCTGGTCTTCGGGCTCATCCGTGGTGGCGAAGGAGATGGCTGGGTACGGCTGTCCGTGCTGGGGCCGACGCTAGGTGGCCTCCTCTTGTTGGCACTGTTCGTCTACACCCAGCGTCGTAGCGCCACTCCGGCGCTGGACGTCAGCTTGTTCGGCAATCCAGCCTTCTCCTCGGCCGCCGCTGCCCTCGGACTGGTCTTCTTCGCACTGTTGGGTGCCACGTTCTTCCTGGTCTTCTATCTGCAGGGGGTCCGCGGGTATTCGCCCCTGCAGAGTGGTGCGGCACTGCTACCGGTGGCCATCGCGATCGCGGTCTTCGCGCCGCGGAGTTCGGCACTCGTGGTTCGGTTCGGGCCCAAGGCGGTGACGGCCGTCGGCATGCTGATCATCGCGGTGTCGATGGCCGGCTTCGGCTTCTTGGACGAGACGACGCCGGTGTGGATCCTGCTGGTCCTGCTCTTCGTCCAGGGGGTGGGGATGGGCAACACGATGGCGCCCGCCACCGAATCGATCATGTCCGTGGTTCCACGCGAGAAGGCGGGTGCGGGATCGGCGGTGAACAACTCGGTCCGCCAGGTCGGCGGTGCACTCGGGGTGGCGATCCTCGGCTCGCTGCTGAACTCGTTGTACGCCGGCCGGGTCACGCCCTCGTTGTCCGCGCTGCCCGCCCAGGAGTCCGACACAGCGCGCGAGTCATTGGTCGGAGCGCTGAGCCTGGGCAATGGCGCTGTCGCGGAGAGCGCCAAGGACGCCTTTGTCTGGGCGATGCACGTCACCTCGATCGCCACCTGCGTGGTTGTCCTCCTGGCAGCGGTGATCGTTCTGGTCTGGCTGCCGGGTCGAGCGTCGTACGGCTGCTCGGAACAATCAGCGCTAGGCGATCATCGGTAGGATACTAGGTAGTATGAAAAGGTGGCCAAACAGAAGCTGTCGGTGACCTTGACCCCGGAGCAACTGCGTCGCGCTCAGGCACTCACCGGACGCGAGAATGTCTCCGAGCTGCTCGATGTCGCTTTGGAAGCCCTGATCGAGCGCGAATTGGAACGACGTTGGCTGGCCGGGCACGAGAGCGGCGATGACGATCCGGATCTGCCCGATGAGGTGAGCATCGACCTCTCTGATGTGCCATGGGACCACCAATGAATCCACCGGTGCCCCATCGAGCCGAGATCTGGTGGGCGGATGTACCGGGCGACAAGGTGCGTCCGGTACTTGTGCTGACCCGGGAGCGATTCATCGTCCGGTTGAACTCGGTACTGGTTGCTCCGGTGACGAGTCGGGTACGGGGCATCCCGACCGAAGTGGAGCTCACCGAGCAGGACGGTCTCCCACGCGTTTGCGCAGCGAACTTCGACAACCTCTTCACCCTGCGCCGGGAACGGTTGCGGGAGCGCATTGCGTCGGTGCCAGCGGTCAGGATGGACGAAGTATGCCGGGCCTACCGCTTCGCGGCCGGCTGCTGAGACCAGGTGGGCGGGTTCACATCACGGCCGGTGGTGCTGTCCACATGATCCGGGATCTCTCCCTCGTGCCGGTCTCCGGTCGTCGAGGTGCCCGACGGCTCGAACATGAGGATCGACCCGCCGGGCGAGGACGGCTTGTGCTCGGTGCCCTTGGGTACGACGAAG
>JBPCOF010000222.1:0-4260 GCA_051000515.1 Geodermatophilaceae bacterium | reverse complement strand
GCCGCGGTCGCGCAGTTCTTCTGCGGGATGGCCTCGGTGACCGCGAACTCACGGATGACCTACGCCTTCAGCCGGGACAACGCCCTGCCCGGCTCGAGGATCTGGGCCACGGTGAACCCTCGTTCCGGAACCCCGACCAACTCGATCTGGCTCTGCGTCCTCTTGTCGGCGATCCTGGTCCTGCCCTCCCTCTACAGTCTCACCGCATACTTCGCGGTCACCTCGATCGCGGTGATCGGGCTCTACATCGCCTATGTGACACCGGTCTACCTCCGGCGGCGCAGTCCCGATTTCGTGAACGGACCATGGAATCTCGGCCGATGGAGTGCGCCGATCGGCTGGATTGCAGTGGCCTGGGTGTGCTTCATCGTGATCCTGTTCATGCTTCCGCCGTACTCCCCCGTCACGATCAGCTCGTTCAACTACGCGCCGCTGACAGTCGCGTTCGTCCTTGTCTTCGCCACGGTCACCTGGGTCGTCCGGGGGAAGAAGAACTTCATGGTCAAGCCGCCGGAGGGACATACGACGGTGCCGGCCGAAGAAGTCTTGCACGAATGAGCCAGTCACCCCTGGGTCTTGACGATCTGCGGTTTCGGGTTCAGGACGGGTCCATCGACACCGTCGTGGTCGCGTTCACCGACATGCAGGGCCGGCTGCAGGGTAAGAGACTGCACGCCCACTTCTTCCTAGACGAGGTCCTCGAGCACGGGACCGAGGGCTGCAACTACCTGCTGGCCGTTGATGTCGACATGAACACCGTCGACGGTTACGCCATCAGCTCCTGGGAGCGCGGATACGGCGACATGGAGTTCGCCCTAGACCTCTCGACGCTGCGCCTGATTCCCTGGCAGCCAGGGACCGCGATGGTGCAGTGCGATCTTCGGTGGCTCGACGAGGAGCACAGTCCCGTACGCCAGTCACCGCGCTCGGTTCTGGCCGAACAGGTGGCGCGGGCGGCCGAGCAGGGCCTGGTTGCCTTTGCCGGTACGGAGCTGGAGTTCCTGCTCTTCGAGGACACCTATGAGCAGGCCTGGACCGCGGGATATCGGCAGCTGAGGCCAGCCAACCAGTACAACGTCGATTACTCCATTCTCGGTACCTCTCGCGTGGACCCGCTGCTGCGCGAGATCCAGAACGGGATGTACCTCGCCGGTTTGACACCTGAGTCGATCAAGGGCGAGTGCAACCTCGGTCAGCACGAGATCGCCTTCCGGTACGACGAGGTGATCCGGACCGCCGATCAGCATTCGGTCTACAAGAACGGGGCCAAGGAGATTGCCGCCCAACACGGCAAGGCGCTCACCTTCATGGCCAAGTACGACGAACGCGAGGGCAACTCCTGTCATATCCACATGAGCCTGCGCGGCGCTGATGGCTCGATGGTCTTCGACACAGGCGACGGGCCGACGCCGTTGTTCGAGAGCTTCGTGGCCGGCGTACAGGCGACGCTGTTCGACATGACACTCTTCTACGCCCCGAACATCAACTCCTACAAGCGCTTTGCCCCGGGCTCCTTCGCCCCGACGGCCATCGCTTGGGGTAGGGACAACCGGACCTGTGCGCTCCGAGTCGTTGGGCACGGCGTCGGCCTGCGGGTGGAGAACCGGCTGCCCGGCGGTGACGTGAACCCGCACCTGGCCCTGGCCGCCATGCTCGCCGGTGGCCTGTACGGCATCGAGAATGCTCTGGATCTCGAGCCCGAGTTCGCCGGAAACGCCTATACATCGGACAAGCCGACTGTCCCCCGCACCCTGCGAACTGCCCGAGAGGCTTTCGCAGCCTCGGCGGTGGCCCGGGGCTGCTTCGGCGACGAGGTCGTGGACCACTACGTCAACTACGCCGACGTCGAGTTGGCCGCCTTCGATGGTGCGGTCACCGACTGGGAGCGGGTACGGGGCTTCGAGCGCCTGTGACCAGTTCAGCCACTTTCGACGTGATCGACCCGGCTACCGAGGAACACGTCACCACCGTGGATCTGGCGTCCGTCGAGCAGACTGATGAGGCAATCGCGCGGGCCCGTACCGCCTTCCAGACCTGGCGTCACGTCGATCCCGACCGCGGGCGGCTGCTGCGGCGATTTGCCGACGCGGTGGACAGCGCGATCGAGGAGCTCGCTCAGCTCGAGGTTCGCAACTCCGGACACACCGTGAGTAACGCACGCTGGGAGGCCGGCAACGTGCGCGATGTCCTGACCTATTACTCCGCGGCGCCCGAACGGCTCTTCGGGCGGCAGATCCCGGTCGCCGGTGGCGTGGACATCACCTTCAAGGAACCGCTCGGCGTCGTCGGCGTCATCGTGCCGTGGAACTTTCCCATGCCGATCGCCGGCTGGGGCTTCGCGCCGGCACTGGCGGCAGGAAACACCGTGCTGCTCAAACCCGCTGAACTCACGCCGCTGACGGCGATGCGCATCGCGGAGCTTGCGTTGGAAGCCGGGTTACCCGAGGACGTCTTCACAGTGCTGCCCGGTCGGGGATCGGTCGTCGGTCAGCGCTTGGTCACCCACCCGGACGTGCCCAAGATCTGCTTCACCGGGTCCACGGCTGTCGGTCAGCAGCTCATGTCCCAATCCGCGCAGCACCTCAAGCGCGTGACCCTCGAACTTGGTGGCAAGAGCGCAAACATCGTCTTCGCCGACGCGGACCTGGAGCAGGCCGCGACGACCGCGCCGTACGCAGTGTTCGAGAACGCTGGTCAAGACTGCTGTGCACGCAGTCGAATCCTCGTGCAGCGCAGCGTGTACGAAAGGTTCTTGAGCTTGCTTGAGCCGGCCGTAACCGGGCTCAAGGTCGGCGCCCCGGGCGACGAGTCGACCGAGATGGGGCCGTTGATAAGCGCGCATCAGCGAGAGACGGTGTCCTCCTTCGTCGAGGGCGATGATGTCGACGTGGCCATGCGGGGTTCTGCACCGGAGGGACCCGGCTGGTTCTATCCGCCCACTGTCGTCCTACCCCGGACCACCAGGGACCGGGTGTGGACCGAGGAGGTCTTTGGCCCGGTCGTTGCCATTCTTCCGTTCGAGGACGAAGCCGAGGCGGTGGCCATAACCAACGACACGGCTTACGGCCTGTCCGGCTCGATCTGGACCAGTGATGTGGGCCGCGCCTTGCGGGTGGCGCGTCAGGTCGAGGCCGGCAACCTATCGGTGAACTCGCACTCCTCCGTGCGGTACTCCACGCCGTTCGGCGGGTTCAAGGCCTCGGGCATCGGCCGGGAGCTCGGTCCCGACGCCCTGGACAACTTCACCGAGATCAAGAATGTCTTCATCTCGACCGGAGATGCCTAGATGGCCGCGGGCCGGCTGGCCGGACGTACGGCGGTGATCACCGGAGGGTGCAGCGGAATCGGACTGGCCAGTGCGCGCCGCTTCGCCGCGGAGGGCGCCCGCGTGGTGATCGGTGACGTTGACGAGGTGTCCGGGACCCGGGTGGCGAGTGAACTCGACGGGCACTTCGTCGCCTGCGATGTGACCAACCCCGAGCAGGTCCAGGAACTGTTCGCAGTCACCAACAACGAGTACGGCAGCGTCGACGTGGCGTTCAACAACGCCGGCATTTCACCGCCCGAGGACGACTCGATCCTGACCACCGACCTCGAGGCCTGGCGACGGGTCCAGGAGGTCAATCTGACCAGCGTGTACCTATGCTGCAAGGCGGCGATCCCGTACATGGTCGAGCAGGGGAAGGGTTCGATCATCAACACGGCATCCTTCGTCGCAGTGATGGGTGCGGCCACCTCGCAGATCTCCTACACCGCCAGTAAGGGTGGCGTGCTTGCGATGTCGCGCGAACTCGGGGTGCAGTTCGCCCGCGACGGCGTACGAGTCAACGCGCTGTGCCCGGGGCCGGTGAACACGCCGTTGCTACAGGAGCTCTTCGCTACCGATCCGGAGCGGGCCGCACGCCGACTCGTGCACATACCGATGGGCCGCTTCGCCGAACCGGACGAGATCGCTTCCGCCGCATTGTTCTTAGCCAGTGACGACTCCAGCTTCATGACCGCTTCGACCTTCTTGGTCGACGGCGGGATCAGTGCCGCCTACGTAACCCCGGTCTAGGAGTCAACGCATGCCTGCTCCATTGATCGGTCTGAGCGCCTACATCGAGCCCACGTCGTGGCGTCACTGGCGCGACGTACCGGCGGATCTGGTGCCCCACCGCTATGTCGACCACGTCCTGGAGCGGGGAGGGGTGGGGGGCATCGGTCCCCCCCCGGGAGCAGAACACCCAGAAACGCCTCGGGGGGTGTAGGGCCAGCCCG
>JBPCOF010000175.1:0-16935 GCA_051000515.1 Geodermatophilaceae bacterium | reverse complement strand
GCGCCTCACGCAGCGAGAGCTCGAGGACCTTCTTGGCGCGCGGGGTGAACGGGATGTGCCCGCTCGGTGCCTGCTGCCCCTGGCCGATGATCTCCTCGACCTGCGAACGCACCGCCTCCAGGGAGATGCCCAGCGACTCCAGCGCCTTGGCGGCTACGCCTTCGCCCTCGTGGATCAGCCCGAGCAGAATGTGCTCGGTGCCGATGTAGTTGTGGTTGAGCATGCGGGCCTCTTCTTGGGCCAGCACGACCACCCGACGCGCACGGTCGGTAAATCTTTCGAACATCACCGCTCCCTTGACCTGGCTGAATCCGGTCGTACCCGACATTCGCGGAGCGGACCAGCTTCGGTCGTCTCTACTGTAGTCGGGCTCTGCAGGGTGTAACGGCTGACGGCCGATCGGGTGTTCCGCACAACGGTTGCGCTCAGGGCGAACACTTCCCAGCAGCGGGCCTCAGTGCGCGGAGTTGAACGCCTCCAGGACGGCGGAGGGGATCCGGCCGCGGTCGCTGACCTGGTGGCCGTTGCGCCGGGCCCAATCGCGAATTGCCTGGGTCTGTGCCCGGTCGGTCGTCGCGGGGGTACGGCCACTCCCGCCGGAACCGGAACGACGGCCCTTTGCCACCCGGCGAGCGTGTCCTACGTACGGAGCAAAAGCGTCGCGCAATGCCTTTGAATTCTTCGACGACAGATCGATTTCATACGAGGTGCCGTCGAGGGTGAATGCCACTGTCTCGTCGGCTTCGTTACCGTCAAGATCGTCAGTGAGAATGACCTGTACCTTGCGAGCCACGTGTTACTCCTGAATGGGTGTGAGTATGACTGCTGCGAGACAGTAGTGAAGCACGCCGGGGAAACACAATGATCTGCGGGGTCCGTACTGGCAAGCGGTCAAGGAGAGCCGAGGGGTCGTACCAAAGGGAACAGAATGGTGTCACGTCGAGTAACCGCTTCGGTCAGTGCGGTAAACAAGCGGTCGATTCCCAAACCGACGCCACCGGTCGGTGGCATTGCGTACTCCAGCGCTTGCAGGAAGTCCTCGTCGAGCACCATGGCTTCGTCGTCCCCAGCCGCACCCAGGGCAGTCTGGGCGGCAAAGCGGGCCCGCTGCTCGACTGGATCGGTGAGCTCGGAATAACCGGTTCCGCGTTCGACACCTCCGATATAGAGGTCCCATTTCTCGGCGACGCCAAGCCTGCTGCGGTGCGCGCGCGTCAGGGGGGAGGTTTCAACGGGATAGTCGCCCACGAATACCGGCCCGGTCAGAGTGTGGGCGACCAGGACGTCGAACAGTTCCTCAGCAATGCGGCCGACTCCCCAGGCACTGTGGACCTCGATCTCGTGGCGCACCGCCAGCTCGACCAGCCGTTCCCGCGGGGTCTCCGGATCAACAGCTTCTCCCACCGCGTCAGAAACCGACTGGTAGAAGTCCCGCCACGGCCACTGCCCGGACAGGTCGAGTGTCTCCCCGTTATCTCGTTGAATGATCAACCCGTCGTGCAAAGCACATACACACGCCTGAATGAGCCGGGTCGTCAAGGCGGCGACATCGGCGTAGTCGGCGTAGGACTGATAGAACTCCAGCATCGCGAACTCTGGGCTATGGGTGGCATCGACCCCTTCGTTGCGGAAGTTCCGATTCAGTTCGTAAACCCGCTCGAGGTCACCGATGATGCAGCGTTTCAAATACAGTTCCGGGGCGATACGGAGATAGAGCGCAAGGTCCAACGCATTGGAGTGCGTCACGAACGGGCGTGCCAGGGCTCCTCCGGGAATGACCTGCAGCATCGGTGTCTCGATCTCGATGAAGCCCTCGTTGTCCAGCGTCGCTCGCAGGGCACGCAGCACCGCTGCTCGGTCGCGAGCCATCTGCCTGGCCTGCTCCCGCACGATGAGGTCGACGTAGCGGCGCCGTACCCGCAGTTCCTCGCTCATCGCCCGATGCGCGACCGGCAGCGGCCGCAGCGCCTTGGCCGTGAACCTCCAGCCATCGGCGAGGATCGAGAGCTCTCCGCGTCGGGAGGTGCCCACCTCGCCGGTGACGAAGATCGTGTCGCCCAGATCGACGTCCCGCTTCCACGCGGCCAGGACGTCGGGCCCGACGCGGTCCTGAGCCAGCATCACCTGCAATTCCACGCCGCCCTCGCGGAGCGTCGCGAAGCAGAGCTTGCCGGTGTTGCGGGCGAAGATCACCCGGCCGGCGACGCCGACGACGTGTCCGGTCTGGGTGTTCGGTTCCAGGTCGGGGTAGGCCGCTCGGATGTCGCGTAGCGAGTGGGTACGAGCGACGCTGACGGGATAGACATCGACACCCTCGGCGCGTAGCCGGTCGAGCTTCTCCCGCCGGATCCGCAACTGCTCCGGGACCTCGTCGGGGCCACTATCGCCGTCGGTCACCGGTCGAGCCTATTGGGCTACCGCCGGACGGAATCATGAGCGGGGTGGACGACCGAACGACTGTTGGTCATACTTCTGACCATGACAACAACTCTCCCGCTCGCGGACGTGAAGGCGCATCTGTCCGAGCTCGTCGCGCGGGTCAACAGCCAGCACGAGCGGGTCACCGTGACGGTGCACGGCAAGCCCTCTGCTGTCTTGGTGGCCCCTGAGGATCTCGAGTCACTCGAGGAGACGGTTGCGATCCTGTCCGATCCGGAGACGATGCGGCGGTTGGGCGCATCGGAGGCCGAACTGGCCCGTGACGAGGCCGAGACGGAGGAAGACCTGGCCGCAGCGATGGACCGTCGGCGCAGGCTTGGCGCTTGAACGATGATCGGGGAGCGCTATGAACTGGTCATCACTCCTACCGCTCGACGACAGCTGGCGGAGAAGTTGCCCGAGGCTGCAGCGTTCGCCGCCCACGAGTTCATCGTCGGCCCGCTGCTCGAGAACCCCCACCGAGTTGGCAAACGGCTGCATCCTCCGCTGGAGGATCGGTACAGCGCGCGCCGTGGCACGTACCGTGTGATCTACCGCATCGACGACACGCGGCGGGTTATCAGCGTCGTCGACATCAGCCACCGTCGAGATGCCTACCGCCTCAACCGTTGAATGCCGCGGAGCCGTCTCGACGGCCTCGGTCTTCGTCGGTCAGTTGCGTTCGAAGGTCAGCCGCAGGCCATGCAGAGTGAGGTCGGGGTCATGCTCCTCGATGGTTTTCGACACCGCGATCACCAGCGGGGCCAGGCCACCGGTTCCGAGCACCCTCGGCCGGGCGGGGTAGGACTCGGCCAGCTCGTCGATGATCCGACCCACCAGTCCGTCGACCAGGCCGGCGAAGCCGAAGACGACGCCGGACTGCACGGCGGTCACCGTGTTCTTCCCGATCGCTCGTGCCGGTGTCACAAGTTCGACCATTCGCAGCTGCGCCGCCCGCTCGGTCAGGGCATCGACGCTGATCTCGATTCCCGGAGCCAGTACGCCGCCGAGGAATTCGCCACCGGGACCCACCACGTCCAGGCTGGTCGATGTCCCGAAATCCACCACGATCGCCGGTCCCCCGTAGCGTTCGTAGGCCGCGAGGCTGTTGACCACCCGGTCAGCCCCCACCTCATGCGGATTGTCGACATGCAGCGGCACGCCGGTCCGCACTCCGGGCCCGATCACGATCGTCGGCAGATGGGCAAAGTGCCGGGCCAGCAGCAGCGAGATCTCGCGCCGGATCGGCGGCACGGTCGAGCAGGCCACAACACCGGTGACGCACTTCTGGTCGAGGAGCCCACAGATCGTCAGGGCCAGCTCGTCGGAGGTTGCCCGCGGGTCGGTGCTCACCCGCCAGGAATCGACGATCTCGGCTCCGTCGAACAGCCCCAGGACGGTCTGGGTGTTGCCTACATCGATGGCCAGCAGCATGTCCGCAATGCCCCCAGTCTCAGGCGCTGCGCAGATCGAGCGCGAGATCCAGAATGGGCGCCGAGTGGGTCAACGCGCCCACCGACAGGTAGTCGACTCCGGTGTCGGCGTAGTCGCGGGCCCGCTCGAGGGACAGGCCACCGGTGGCCTCCAGTTCGGCTCTCCCGCCGACGGCGCGGACCACATCGCGGAGCAGCTCAGGTGACATGTTGTCGCAGAGCAAGAACGTCGCGCCAGCCGCCACGGCCTCCTGGGCCATGTCCAGCGTGGTCACCTCCACTTGCAGAGTGACGTCCGGAAAGCGTTGGCGGACAAGGCTCATCGCCGGTACGACTCCACCCGCTGCCAGCACATGATTGTCTTTGATCATTGCGACGTCGTACAGCCCGAAGCGCTTGTTCTGTCCACCGCCGACGCGAACGGCGTACTTCTCCAGCGCACGCAGCCCGGGCGTCGTCTTGCGGGTGTCCAGGATCTGGACGCCGGTTCCCTTTACGGCGCCCACCCACGCCCGGGTGAGCGTTGCGATCCCACTGGCTCGGCAGAGCAGGTTCAGAGCAGTCCGCTCCGCAGCCAGGATTCCTCGGGTGCGCGCCGTGACCGTCGCGACTACGTCGCCCCGGCGTACGTCGTCGCCGTCCGTGCGGGGCAGCGCGATCTCCGCATCGGGACAGCACGCCAGGAACACCGCAAGTGCGACCGGTAGGCCGGCCAGCACCCCGGCTGACCGGGCCACGACATCGGCGGTGTCCACCTGGTCGGCCGGGATGGTGGCCTCGCTGGTCACGTCGTGTCCGGCGTGGGGACTCCCGACCGGCCCGCCGAGATCCTCGGCGAGCGCCCGCGCCACGAGATCCTGGACCCAGGCCGAGTCCAACTCTGTCCCGGCGAATCCGTTGGCCGGACTCATACCCCAGCCCCTTGCGCGACAACGGGTCTCGCCAAGTCATCGAGCGCCCTGAAGTCAGTCTGCAGCGTGCCGTCGCCCGCGAGGGTCACCTCGATTCGGCCGAGCCATGAGGCATCGGCTTCGGGATGGTCCTCGCGCCAGTGACAACCACGCGTCTCGGTGCGCGCCGTGGCGGCCGCCGTCAAGGCGCTGGCCACGGTGAGCAGGTCGGTGACCTCCCATGCCGCGGGCCCCCCGTCCTGGTTGCCATGAGTGGACAACGCGGCCAACCTCTGGCCTGCCTCGGCCAAGCCGTGGGCAGAGCGAAGTGCGGCAACGTGCGTGGACATGGCGGCGGTCAGGTCGGTTCGAATACCGGGATCCAGGTCACCGTACGGACCGCGCGCGAGCGCTGGCTCAGCTTGGGGAGCAAGATCTTTCCCGAGGACCGCACCGATCCGAGCGGCGAAGACCAAGCCCTCGAGCAACGAGTTGGAGGCCAGTCGGTTGGCTCCGTGCACGCCCGTGCAGGCGACTTCGCCGCACGCGTACAAGCCGGGCACTGTCGTGGCGCCCCAGACGTCGGTACGCAGCCCGCCCGACGCGTAGTGAGCAGCCGGACGGACCGGGATCAGCTCATGCTGCGGTTCGATGCCAACTGCGCGGCAGGAGGCCATGATCATCGGGAACCGGGCGTCGAGATCGTGAATTCCCCTGGCGTCCAAGCGCACATGATCGGTGCCCTCGGCGAGCATCACCCTGGTGATGGCCTTGGCGACCACATCGCGTGGCGCAAGATCGGCCAGCGGATGGATGCCGGTCATGAAGCGCTCACCCCGGCCGTCGAGGAGAAAGGCTCCCTCGCCGCGCATCGCCTCACTGATCAGCGGCTGTTGGCCGGTTGCTCCTGGGCCCAGGTAGAGCGAGGTCGGATGGAACTGGACGAACTCCAGGTCGGCTGCCACCGCCCCGGCGCGCAAGCCGAGGGCCACTCCATCTCCGGTGGAAACGGAGGGGTTCGTCGTCGAGGCGTATATCTGGCCCATTCCGCCGGTGGCCAGGACGACGGCGCGGGCAAGGACGGCCCCGACCCCGTCGGTGCTTCCTTCGCCCAGGACGTGCAACGACACTCCCGCTGCGCGGCCGTCGGCGGCAAGCAACAGGTCCAGGACCATCGCATGTTCGATCAGGTCGACCCCGGCGTCCCGAAGGATCGCGGTATGCAGAGCGCGTTGCACTTCGACCCCGGTCGCATCGCCGCCGGCATGCACGATCCGCCGAGCGTGGTGTCCACCTTCACGGGTCAGTGACAGTGATCCGTCGGGGTTTCGGTCGAAAGCCGCGCCCAACGCCATCAGTTCGCGAAGACGACCGGGTCCCTCGTTGACCAGGACGTCGACTGCTTCCGGATCGCACAATCCCACGCCCGCGGCATGGGTGTCGGCGGCATGGGCGGCCGGGGTGTCGGTCGGGTCCAGCACCGCAGCAATGCCGCCCTGTGCCCACCGGGTCGAGCCGTCGTCGATGTTGACCTTGGTCACCAGGATGACCGACAGGCCGTACGAGCGGGCGTGCAACGCCGTACGCAGGCCGGCGACTCCGGACCCGACCACGCAGACGTCGGCCTGTCGCGACCAACCGGGGCCGGAGGCCTTCAGCTGGCGGGGTAGCCGCGCCACGGTCTGGCCGGTGCTCACTCCTGGCCGCCCTGGCACCCGCTGCACATGCCGGGACACAGGCCAGCACTCATGCCAGGAGGTTAGGCGACCGCACTGGTCGCCTCCGCGGAGCTGTGCTCCTCACCGGCTGGCGCTCGCTGCGATGCTCGCTCGCCGTCGCCGGCCGTCAGGATCGTCGCCGCGACGCAACTGCTGGACCCCGGCCGGCGGCGCAGCCGGATCGTGGTCGAGGGACACCATGCGATTGGCGGCGTCCACATGCACGATCTTGGGCAGGTAGCTCTTGGCCTCGGTCTCGTCCATCTGCCCGTAACTGATCAGGATGACCACGTCGCCGGGGTGCACCAGGTGGGCAGCCGCCCCGTTGATGCCGATCACGCCGCTGCCCCGCTCACCTGGAATGACGTAGGTCTCCAGCCGCGCACCGTTGGTGACATCGACGATCGCCACCTGTTCGCCGGGCAGCAGGTCCGCTGCGTCGAGGAGGTTCTCGTCCACGGTGACCGAGCCGACGTAGTTCAGATCCGCATGCGTGACGGTGGCCCGATGGATCTTGGACTTCAGCATTGTCCTGAACATCAGCCGGCTCCAAGCGTCAGGGGGAGGTTGTCGATCAGGCGGGTGGTGCCGAGCCGGGCCGCGACCAGCAACCGGGCCGGCCCGGACTCCGGTGCCGGGCCGAGGTCGGGGTCGGTCAGCGCGAGGTAGTCCAGCTCCAGTCCGGGTTGGGCATCGAGCACCGCCTGCGCGGCGGTCAGTACCGCTGCCCCACCGCGGCTCCCCGCGTCCGCACCGGCGCGAAGCGCACGCGACAGCGCCCCGGCCACGACCCGCTGCTCGTCGTCGAGGTAGCGGTTGCGGCTGGACAGCGCCAACCCGTCGCTCTCCCGCACGGTCGGGACGCCGTACACGTCGACCCGGAGCTCGAGCTCCCGGCTCATCGCGCGGATCAGCACGAGTTGCTGGTAGTCCTTCTCGCCGAACACCGCCGCGTACGGATCGACCAGGCCGAACAACTTGGCAACCACGGTGAGCACACCGGAGAAGTGACCGGGGCGTACGACGCCCTCCAGCCGGTTCGCCAGCGCGCCCCCGTCGACCCGGATGCCGAGTTCACGCCCGTACATCTGCTCGCACTCGGGCATGAAGACCAGGGCCACACCCTCCTCGGCGCACATGTCGAGGTCGGCCCACGGCGTATGCGGGTAGCGGTCGAGGTCCTCTCCGGACCCGAACTGGGTGGGATTGACGAAGATCGACACGACGACGTGATCGCCGATTGTTGCAGCGGCCCGCATCAGCGCCCGGTGCCCCTCGTGCAGGGCGCCCATCGTCGGAACCAGGACCACCCGTCCGGTCAGAGCCCGGCGGGCGGCGGCGAGTTCGGCCCGGGTACCTACGACCGGGACAGCGCTGGCCGTACGCCGTCCTTCTGACGTGCCGGCACTTGCCGTACGGGGTTCTGCTGGCGTCGTGGCCGGGGCGTCGATGGTCGTCACGAGGTGACCACCGCGGTCGTGCCTGAACCGGATTCCGTTGAGCGGCTGCAAGAATCCGCGCCGTGCCGGCGCTCGGCCAGCAGGTCCAGCAGCGGGGCCGCATCATGTCGCTTGAGCCGGCCGGCGGCCAGCGCTCGCTCCGCCGTGCGGCGGGCCATGGCGACGTAGCTGGCGACGCTGTCCGGCGCGTGCTCGACCAGGGTGCGCAGGTGTCGCCGTACGGTGCCGACGTCACCGCGCGACACTGGGCCGGTCAGCGCCTTGTCGCCGTACCGCAGCGAATTATCAAGTGCTGCACCAAGAAGCGGGCCGAGCAACCGCGCCGGGTCCTCGACGCCTGCGGTGCCCAGCAGGTCCCGGGCCTCGGCTACGAGGGTGATGAGGTGGTTGGAGCCGACGACGAGACCCGCGTGATAGAGCGTACGGGCGGATTCCTCGACCCAGACCGGCTCGCCTCCCATCTCCAGGACGAGGGTCTCGGCCACCGCTCGGTGTTCCGGGCCCGCGGTGACCCCGAACGGCACACCGGAGAGCCGGTGCACGTCCTCGGGATACCCGGTGAAGGTCATCACCGGGTGCAGAGCCAACGGGAGCACGCCGCGCTCGACGGCCGGCTGCAATACGGCAAGCCCATGTGCGCCCGAGGTGTGCGCCACGATCTGCCCGGGGCGGAATGTCCCGGACTCGGCCAGGCCACGGACCAGACCGGTCAGCGTGTCGTCGGGTACGGCGAGCAGGATCAGGTCGGCGCGGGCGATGACCTCATCGGCGGGCAGCAGCTTGGCGCCTGGCAAGAGCCGGGCGGCTCGGTCCTTGGACGCGGTGGACACGGCGGTGGCGGTGACAACCCGGTGCCCGGATTCGGCCAGCGCGGCGCCGAGGACGGCCCCGACTCGACCGGCGCCGACGATCCCGACCCGTAGTGGCGCGAGGGTATGCAACGACATGGCTCAGCGCGTCCTTTCCGTTCCAGTCCCGGCGGGCGGGTACCAGACGTCATGGGGTCTTCACGCAGTTGTTACAGCTCGCAGTTGTTACAGCGCTGAGCCTAGGCGCGCCGATGCCGGGCGGCGGGGTGGCGTTCGTCACCTTTGGTTGTCCACCCGCTGGCCCTGGGTCGTCAAGGACGCCGTCGGTGGGGATGATCGGACCGGGTAGTCGCGGTCGGATCTGACCCACCGTGTCGATCAGTGCGGCAATCGCGGCGGGTTCGCCCGGCTACGTTGAGCCGCGTGCCCTCTGACGAGCTGTCGGTAGAACGCGGGCCGGTGCAGGACGCGGATGAGGTCATCGCGTTGTACCGGGCGGTGGGCTGGACCGCGTACACCGACGACCCTGCGGTTCTGCACGCGGCACTGGCCGGATCGTCGCTCGTCATGGCCGCACGCCGCGGCGGGCGACTTATCGGCCTGGCCAGGGTGATCTCTGACGGAGCGACCATCTGTTACCTGCAGGACGTGCTGGTCCATCCCGACGCCCAGCGGACCGGAGTCGGCCGAGCGCTCGTCCTCGCCGTGCTCGAGCCCTACGCCGGTGTCCGCCAAAAGGTTCTGCTGACCGACGACGAGCCCGGTCAGCGAGCCTTCTACGAATCCCTGGGCTACCGCGAGTCCCGAGACCACGGTGCTGGTTCCTTGCTGGCGTTCGTACGCATCGATGGCTGAGCAACGCGCGCCGACGCCGGGTCCTGCGTCGCCGGTGGGTCCGGCGCGGTGGTCGGCGGCGATGGATCGGGCGCTGTACGGGCCCGACGGCTTCTACGTCCTCGGCGAGGGAGCCACCGGGCACTTCCGTACGTCGGTCTCGGGCTCGGCGACGGTGGCCGAACTCTTTGCCGGAGCCGTCGGGGAACTGCTCGACCGGGTGGACGTCGCGCTGGGTCGGCCTGATCCGCTGGATCTCGTCGATGTGGGGGCCGGATCGGGTGACCTGCTCGAAGCCGTGCTGCGCTCACTCGGGTCGGAGCGGGCGGCTCGGACCCGACCCACGGTGGTCGAGCGCCGCCCTCGGCCTGCGGACCTGTCGCCATATCTGACCTGGCTGGACGGCGTGCCGGACATGACCGGCCTGCTGATCGCCAACGAATGGCTGGACAACATCGCCCTTGATGTCGTAGTTGCCGACGGAGCCGGCGATGATGTCGTGTTACTCGTGGACCACGCCGGTGTGGAAACGCCTGGTCGCCCGCCCACCGCGCAGGAGTCGGCCTGGCTGGCGCGCTGGTGGCCGTCCGGGCATCGGCGCGAGATCGGCTTGACTCGGGACACCGCCTGGGGGGCTGCGGTGTCGCACGTCCAGCGGGGTCTGGCCGTGGCCATCGACTACTCGCATTCGGCGGCCGACCGACCGGCGTACGGGACGCTGACCGGCTTCGGCCACGGTCGCGAAACCGAGCCGATCCCGGACGGGAGCTGTGACCTGACCGCCCATGTGGCGATCGACTCTGTAGCCGCCGCCGGCGCGGCCTCGGGTGCGGCGTACGGGCAGGCCGTACCGGCCCTGCTCACCGACCAGCGGACCGCGCTGAGCGCCCTGGGGGTCAGTGGCCGTCGACCGGAATACGCTGCGGATCCGGCCGGCTTTGCGGCCGCCCTACAGCGGGCTGGTGATGCCGCCGAGTTGCTCGACCGGGGCGGGCTGGGCGGCTTTGCCTGGTTGTTGCACGGCGTCGACCTCCACCCGGCCTCGGTCTTCGGCTGAGCTGACCCGGCGCTGCTCCCCAGGGACTTTCTCCGGAGAATGTCACATCAGCGAGCGACCAGACCGCACGTTCTCCGGAGAAAGTCCGCTTCTGGATACAGTCCCGGGCCATGACTTCTCGTACGGCCCTCGTCACCGGCGGCAGCCGCGGAATCGGCCTGGCCATTGCCCGGAAGCTGATCGCGCGGGGCGACCGGGTGGTCATCACCGCTCGCAAGCCCGACGAACTGCACGCCGCGGTCGAGAGCCTGGGCGGCGCCGACGTCGCGCTCGCCGTACCCGGCAATGCCAGCGATGCCGAGCACCGGGCCGCAGCCGTACGGGCGGCGATCGACACCTTCGGCAGCTGCGACTACGTGGTCAGCAATGTTGGGATCAACCCGGTGTACGGCCGGGTGATCGATACCGACCTGGACGCCGCGCGCAAGATCTTCGACGTCAACTACGTCGCTGCCCTGGGGTTCGTCCAGGAGGGGTATCACCAGTGGCTGGGCGAACACGGCGGAGCGGTGCTGTTCGTCGCGTCGGTCGCGGGGCTGCGTTCGGCCGGCGGGATCGGGTTGTACGGCTCGAGCAAGGCGGCGCTGTTTCACCTGACCAGCCACCTAGGCGTCGAGCTCGGCCCGAACGTACGGGTCAACGCGTTGGCGCCCGCTGTGGTGAAGACCCAGTTCGCGACCGCGCTGTATGAGGGTCGCGAGGAGCAGGTCGCCAGCCGCTATCCGGCTGGGCGCCTCGGCGTACCTGAGGACATCGCCTCGGCCGCTGCCTTTCTGCTCTCCGAAGAGGCGAGTTGGATCACCGGGCAGACCCTGGTCATCGACGGTGGGATGACCAGCGTCGGCGAACTCTGAGCGATCCCCGTGGAGTCAAGGACCCCTTGTGCCAATAGGTTTGGCACAAGGGGTCCTTGAGTCGGGGGAGATCTAAGCTGAAGGGTATGGACGCCTACCTGTACGCCGCGGTCCGTACGCCGTTCGGCCGTTACCGCGGCGGGCTGTCCGGGATCCGTACCGACGACCTGGCCGCGCTGCCGATCCGCGAGCTGCTGACCCGCAACCCCGCGCTCGATCCGGCACAGATCGACGACGTCTACTTCGGCAACACGAACGGGGCCGGTGAGGAGAACCGCAACGTCGCCCGGATGGCTGGCTTGCTCGCCGGCCTGCCCACGACCGTGCCCGGCGTGACGCTCAACCGGCTCTGCGGATCCGGCGGCGAGGCTCTGATCCAGGCCGCCAGGGCCGTCGCGGTCGGCGAGCAACGCCTGGTGCTGGCCGGGGGTATGGAGGGGATGAGCCGTGCGCCGTACGTCATCCCTCGTCCGACCGAGGGTCTGCCGCGAAGCATGGAACTGCACCAGACCACCGTCGGCTGGCGAATGGTCAACCCGAAGATGCCGGCCGAGTGGACGACGCCGTTGGGCCGATGCGCGGAGGCCGTGGCGCAGGGGTACGGGATCGGACGTGCGGCGATGGACGCCTACGCCGTACGCAGCCACGCGTTGGCGCACGAGGCGTGGGAGAAGGGGTTGCACGACGACTACGTCATGGCGGTCGAGGGCGTGCTGCGTGACGAGAACATCCGCCCGGACTCCACGCTGGAATCACTCGGCAAGCTCAAGTCGGCGTTCTCCCCCGACGGCCCGTCGACGGCCGGGAACTCCTCTCCGATCAACGACGGCGCCATCGCCAGCTTGGTGGGTCCGGCGGCTGTTGGGGACGAGTTGGGGTTGGAGCCGATCGGTCGAATCATCGCCTCGAGCACCGTCGGTCGGGATCCGCAGGAGTTTTCGATCGCGCCGGTCTGGGCGATCGAGAAGCTGCTCGCTCGTACCGGAAGGAACGTCGAAGACATCGCCGTGTGGGAGATCAACGAGGCCTTCGCCGCGATGGTGCTGTCAGTGCTGCACGACTTGCCGGCCATCGATCCGGAGAAGGTGAATGTGCACGGTGGAGCGATCGCAATCGGGCACCCGTTGGGCGCTTCGGCTCCGCGGGTGATCGTGGATGCCTGCCGCGAGTTGCGCCGCCGTGGTGGCGGGCTGGCCGTGGCGGCGGCCTGCATCGGTGTCGGTCAGGGCACCGCCGTACTCCTCGAGGTCTAGTTTCCGCCCGGACCCGAGTTGATTGGTCCGCCTAAGTCGATCATCGGCAAAATGGTGGATTCTCGGCGTGGAAATGCCCGATTTGCCGATGATCAACTTGCGGTTGGACCCCGCGGGTCAGACGCGCGGTGGAGGACGCCATCCGCGGCTCAGCAACGCCTGCCGTACCCGTTGAATCACGACCTGTGGTCTACGAAGATGCTCGCGGCCGAACCGAATGACCAGCCAACCCTGCGCGGCCATCCGGGAATAGCGCTCGACGTCTCGATCGAACTGGTCCCCGGCGCCATGTTGTCGGCCCTCATACTCGACGAGCACCCGCCACTGCTCGTAGCCGAGATCCGCGTGTGCCACGACCCGGCCGTACTCATCGCAGATCTCCAGCTGTGGGGTCGGAGGCGGAAGATCATGGCTACTCAGCCAGTACCGTACGGCGCTCTCCGGTGCCGACTGGGCTCGTGCGTCGAGCCGTCCGAGACAGTCCCGAGCCCGAGCCACGCCACGTCGCCGAGCAGCCGCCACAACTCGCTCAGCGAGCGCATCGACATCGGTCCGGTGTAGTCGCAGGACGGCGTCCCCCACTGCAACGAGCTCAACTGGCGTGAGGTACTCGGCCAGGTCGACGTACAGCCGAGCGCCAGAAGTGACGCGGATTCCGTCAACCTCGTCGAGGTCATCGGGGAGAAGCGCTCGACCATGCGCGACTAGTTCTCGGCGTTGAGGGAGCACGCTTCGCGGCGACAAGACGACGTGGATTGATGGACAGTTGCGGCTGGGGACGCCGAGTAGCGCGGCAGCAGTCCAATGGCTGAACGCTGCGTCGGGTGGCAGGACACAGGCAAGCGCCCGGCACCGGCGATCCAACTGATCAGGCATCGCATCGACCAAATAGAGGCCGTGCGAGATCCTGGCCCGCAGGGGCGCACCCGAGCGAGGTCGACCTACCGAACGCAGTGGTGCGGGGGTGATGCGTGTCGGCTGACCGATAAGGCTGAGTTGCTGAGTTCGCCTGCGTGCCATCGGCCGAGCGTCTCGCGCGCACCACCGGTCGACGCCCACGATCGGGCGCACTGTGGATTCCCGAAACCGGCCTGTGGATGACGAGCCGAGTTGATCATCGGCAAAGCAAGGCATTTGTGGGAGATAAACTCACTGTTTGCCGATGATCAACTTGGCGGGCTCAACGTTGGGCGGCGAGCCAGCTGCGGCCGGCCTCGGTCAGGACGCGGTAGTCGCCGTGCGTGGCCAGTAGCGGCGGGTCCTGCCGATGCAGGGCGGCTACCCGCTCGGGCCGGAGGCCTAGTTCGCGCGCGGCATGGTGGGCCTCCAGCTTGTGCATCCGACCGTCCGACGTCGCTGCGATTCGGGCGAGATAGTCCCGCTCGTCTCCCGGCACCTCCCCGCCTTCGGTGCCCTGCCAGGTGCGCTGCGGGTGCCGGTGAAGGTACTCCAGTTCGAGTTCGAGCATTCGCTCGGTGTGCGTCTTGAACTGCTCCGCGGTGCCGTGCAGGAACACCCAGTTACGAGTCTCGTGTGCGTGCGTCCCCTGCCGCTCGAGGTCCTCGTCGGACAGCTCAGACGCCGGGACGCCGAGATCCCTCGCTGACCCGCCGTACCGCAAGGCCGGTGCGTCCGCGCCGCTGGTCTCTGGCACCGTGGGTAGCTCCATGTCTGCAGGTACGTCGCTGCCCGCGCGTACGTCCGCGCCGGTGGTCGCGTCTGTCACCGTGGGTAGCTCCATGTCTGCAGGTATGTCGCTGCCCGCACGTACGTCCGTACCACTGGGGACGTCGTTGCCTGCCGCCCCGTCACCTGTGGTGCTGGTCATCGTCTCTCCTCAGCTCGCGGAAACGGTAATCTCGCCCAAGTTGTAGACACATTGTGCGTTCCCGCTGAGTACACCGGCGAGCACGTCGTCGGGCAACCCGAGCTTGGCCACAGCGTCGATGTTCTTGGCAATCCCCGGCATCGACGGCCAGTCCGTCGCGAAGATCCACTTGCGGGCCAGGCGGGCGAGGTCGAATTTCGCGTAGTACTCCGGCAGACGTCGCGGCGGCAGCCCGGCCAACTCGATCCAGACATTCGGATAGGTCAGCGCAAGAAAGGCCGCAGCGTCGTACCACCAGCCTCGTCCGCCGTGCGCCAGCACCAACGTCAGATCCGGAAAGTCGCGCAACACGTCGTCGATGTAGACCGGGTCGCCGTACTTGTTCTGCGCGCCAGGAAAATTCGAGGTTCCACAGTGGACGATCAACGGGATGCCGCGGGCCTCGCACACGGCGTACGCGGGATAGAGCGCCTTGTCATCCACCGGCAAGCCGATGTGCACCGGATGAACCTTCAGCGCGATCGCCCCAAGGTCGAGCTGACGCTCCAGTTCGGCAACCACCGGGTAGTGCAGATGCGGATTGAGATTGGCCACCAACCTGAACCGCTCCGGGGCGTGCTCCAGCATCGGGAGCATGTCCTCCACGGTCTGCATGCCGGTCACCCTCGGGCTGTACTCGGCGAACAGCAGCGACATGTCCACCCCCTGGCCGGCGAACAAGGCGGTGATCGCGGCGGGGCGTACCTTGCCGTCGGGATCCATGATCGCGTCCCAATCGGCAGCCGGGTCGCTGTTCTGCAGCCATAGCGGCCAGGACATCTTCAAACTCGAGCGGGTGGCCAGGTGAACGTGCGCATCGATCACGGGCACGTTCCCGAACGATGGAATCGAGTACAGGGTGGTCACCTCCTGAGCGTGGCGGGAGCCTGCTGACGGCCTACGGCGTACGGCGACTTGATCAGTCCTGAGGGGGGTGCCCGGCTACCAGCTCGGTGTCCAGCCCTACCGGGCCGAGCAGGGTGGCACCGCCGGGTGTCCCGATCGGCTCGTCGCGGCCCGGCAGCGGCTCGGCGAAGAACCGTTCGTTGTCGGCGATGAAAGCTTCGTGCTCCGGTGCCACCCGGCGGTCCACCGAGATCGCCTCGACCGGGCAGACCGGCTCACAGGCACCGCAGTCGATGCACTCCCGGGGGTGGATGTAGAGCTTTCGGGCACCCTCGTAGATGCAGTCGACCGGACACTCCTCCATGCATGACTTGTCCATCACGTCGATGCATGGCTCGGCGATGACGTAGGGCATCAATGTCCTTCCGGTCGGCTGATCGAGTCTCGGGGGTCGTGGTTCACAGAGCGGGTACGGACGGCCGGCTCTCCACAACCGCCTGCGGCGTCGCCGATTCCGGGGTCGAAGGCGGAGCCGCGGTCGAAGTCGGTGGCGGGGGCGGGATGTCGCTGGAGTGCCCGGGAAAGACCGACAGGGACGGGTTCATGTGGTGGGCGGCGTTGCAGACGGCTGTGGCGATCTCCCCGAAGCCCACCGAGATCAGCCGGACCTTTCCGTCGTATTCGGTGATGTCACCGGCGGCATAGATGCCTGGTTGGGCGGTGCGCATCGCCGAGTCGACCGGAATGTGCCGGTGGTGCTGGATGTCGAGGCCCCACTCAAGGAGCGGGCCCAGGTTTGCGGTGAAGCCGAGGGCGGCGATGATCCGTTGACAGGACAGGATCAGCGGCTCGTCCTGTCCAGCGACCGCGATGTCTACACCTTCGACAACGTCGGCGCCGAGGATCTCGCGTACCTGCGCATTGGTCACGATCTGGACGGTGCTGTCGCGAACCAGGGAGACGCTGTGCTCGTGCGCCCGGAACTTGTCTCGTCGGTGAACCAGATAAACCATGCGCGCCAACGGCTCCAAGGCCAGCGCCCAGTCGAATGCCGAATCGCCTCCACCGACGATCACCACGTCCTGGCCGGCGTACGGCGTCAGGTCCGGCACGAAGTAGGACAGCCCCTTGTTCTCGTACGACGAACCGTTGGGCAACGGCCGCGGGGTGAAGGTGCCGATCCCGCTGGAGACGATCACCGCCTTGGCATGGACCACCATCCCGGAGCTTGCGGTCACGAGCAGCGTGTCGGGTCCATCATCAGCACCGGGGAGGCGACCCAACGTGTCGGCCTGCTCCCCCAGCAGGTAGACCGGCGCGAATGGAGCGGCCTGGGCGACCAGATTGGCCACCAGATCCCGACCCTTGATCGCGGGGAACCCACCGACATCGAAGATCTGCTTCTCCGGGTACATCGCCGTGACCTGGCCGCCGGCTTCGGGCAGCGAGTCGATCAGGGCCACCTTCAGGCCGCGAAAGCCCGCGTAGTACGCGCC
>JBPCOF010000154.1:0-4511 GCA_051000515.1 Geodermatophilaceae bacterium | reverse complement strand
CCCTCGCAGACGTAGCAGGACCCGGCCGGGCGCATCTTCGTGCCGCAGGTGAAGCACAGCGGTGCGTCCGCGGTGTTGCCCAGCACTGCCTCCAGAAGCTCGGTCGACGATCCGACGTTGCGCGGAGCCGGCAACGCGGCCGCAGGCGGCTCCTCGCCGGCCGCCACCGGAGCGACGGGCGGCTCGACCGGCACCGTGGTCTGCAGCTCCGCCAGATCCACCTCGGCGGCGTCCGTGCCGTAGGTGCCGGCCACCTGGGCCGCCCGTTCGGCGGAGGTGAAGATGCCCAGCTCGGCCCGCCGCTCCAGCGGCAGGTGGTCCAGCGCCAGCCGACGGAAGATGTAGTCCATCACCGACTGGGCCAGCCGGACGTCGGGGTCGTCGGTCATGCCGGCCGGCTCGAAGCGCATGTTGGTGAACTTCGAGACGTAGGTCTCAAGCGGCACGCCGTACTGCAGCGCGATCGAGATCGCGATCGAAAACGCGTCCATGAGCCCGGCCAGGGTCGAGCCCTGCTTGCTCATCTTGAGGAAGACCTCACCGAGCCCGTCGTCCGGGTAACTGGACGCGGTCATGTACCCCTCGGCGCCGCCCACTGCGAACGACGTCGTGATCGCCGGCCGCGACTTAGGCAGCCGCTTGCGGGTCGGCCGGTTGACCTCCACGACCCGCTCCACCGCGGCCACGTCCTTCAGCTTGGCCGACAGGGGCTGGCCGACCTTGGAGTTGTTCCGGTAGACGGCCAGCGCCTTGAGCCCGAGCGTCCAGCCCTGGTAGTAGACGTCCTCAACGTCGGCGACCGTGGCCGACTCCGGCAGGTTGATCGTCTTGGAGATGGCCCCGGAGATCGCCGGCTGTACGGCGGCCATCATCCGCACATGTCCCATGGGCGCGATGGACCGCTCACCCATCGCGCAGTCGAACACGCCGTAGTGCTCCGGACGCAGCCCCGGCGCGTCCACGACGTGACCGTGCTCGGCGATGTACTCGACGATCGCCTCGACCGACTCGTCCTGGTAACCCAGCGCCCGCAGCGCCCGCGGCACGGTCTGGTTGACGATCTGCATGGACCCGCCGCCGACCAGCTTCTTGAACTTCACCAGCGCGAGGTCGGGCTCCACGCCCGTCGTGTCACAGTCCATCATCAGGCCGATGGTGTTGTGACTGATGAAGCCGTTGGCCACGTAGGTGACATTGGACGGCACTGACAGGTCGTACGTCGGCTGCACGCCCCCATCGGCGTTCTCGACGACCTCCTCGAACAAGTACCCCGGCGAGGTGAGTCCAATCAGCGCCTCAAAGCCGTTGGCGTGATCGGGATTGCGCAGCATCACCCGGTGAACGACTTGACCCGCCTCTCCGACGATCTCCTGGCTTGTCGTCGGAACGGCGAGGGTCAACAGGATCGAGCGGAGCTCCTGGGCAAAAGCGGCCGACGCAGTCGCGATGCCAGTAGATCCAGCGGGCGCAAGGGCCTGCGATGCGAACAGCCCGCGCAGGAACGCCGCGTAGACCTGCGGGTCGTTGCTCTCCAGCACGGCCGAGGGAACCCGTGGAGTCCAACCCTGGCCCGCGTGGTCGTCGGTGGGCAACGTCTTGGCCAAACCCGCGGCCTGCCACCAACGGGCCAGCCGGACGGACTGCAGGTTGAGCTCGTGGTAGCCCTGCTGCGACGTCACCACCGGCTCCAGGCCGAACAGAGCCTTGGCCAGCACGCTCAACCGACCGACCGCGTCGAGATCGGTGTCGGCGACGCACAGTCCGATGCCCTTGGCGTGCAGGCTGCCATCGCCCATGAAGTAACCGACGAGTTCGGCGAGGTCGGCGTCGACCACGTCCGGGACCACGACCGAGTGGTCACCGGCGTAGGACGCCTGGTCGAGCACGGGCAGCGGCACCCGCCGGACCGACCCCACCAGGGTGCCGAGCTGCAGCGGCAGCACGTCACCGGGCGTGATGTCCGACAACCGCTTCCAGACCCACTCCCCCGTCCCAGCCTGCACGACCTTCATCCGGTGGGCGTAGGTTCCCTGGGCCGAGTAGCCGCCGTTGGTCGTGATCCGACGCGTCGGCTCCTCGCCGTTGACGAAGAACCTGGTGGCCGGTCGCGGACCCGCGTCGGTGGACACCGTGGCTTCGAGGTCCTGCCACTGGTCGCCGTAGACGTCGCCGAGTTCGCTCAACCGGGTCAGCCCCCGGTCGGTGGTCACCACGGTGTCGCCGGTCAAGCATCCGGTCGGCGCGAGAACGCTGGCCTGCGCGTTGCGCCAGCCGTGGACCTTGCCGACCTCCAGACATTCCTGCCAGGCCCCCTGGGCCCGGCGCAGAACCGCCTCGTCGTCCGCGCCCACGGGCCGGATGGCGTCGGCGGCTGCGGCGTGCTTACGCATCACCCTCGTGTGCGCCGCCGCGTTGCGTGCGAAGCCGTCGTACGGGCCCACGATCCCGGCCAGCTCGGCCGAGCGCTTGTACGCCGTACCCGTCATCAACGAGGTGATCGCCGCGGCCACGGCCCGGCCACCCTCGGAGTCATAGGCGTGCCCGGTCGCCATGAGCAGGGCACCCAGGTTGGCGTAGCCGATACCCAGCTGCCGGTAGGCCCGGGTGGTCTCGGCGATCGGCTCGGTCGGGAAGTCGGCGAAGCAGATCGAGATGTCCATCGCGGTGATGACGAACTCGACGGCCTGGGCGAACCGCTCGGCCTGGAACGTCCCGTCGTCGGACAGGAACTTCAGCAGGTTGAGACTGGCCAGATTGCACGAGGAGTTGTCGAGGCTGAGGTATTCGGAGCAGTTGGCCACGACGATGCCACTCACGATGTACGAGTGGTTCCTCGGCTCGGTGAGGTTGTACGTCGTTTCGAAACCCGCCGGTGACCGCCCGCTCAACCGCACACTGTCATTCTTCGAGTAGCGCGTGTGGCCGGCAATCGCCCGGAGAAGCTTGTCGGACTTCATCCGGTGGTCGAAGCCCACCGTCGCCGCGAACTTGGCCAGATGACGCCCGGTGACGCGCAGGTCATACGTGGGTCCGTCGGCCCCGTACGACACCACGGACCCGTCCTTACGGCGGTAGCCGAAGGTATCGCCCTTAGCTTTCCCGGCGTATATGCAGGCTGCGATACCCAGGCTCCCGAGCAGTTCCTGGATTCCCAGCAACAACTCCTCGGAGCGGCTGCCCAATCCCACGTAGCGGGTGCCCTTCGCCGACTGATCAACCACGCAGCCGTCTGCGTCGAACAGACCTCGCAGGAAAGCCGTCACGATCTCCTCAGGAGCCTCGAAGATTGCCCCTGGCACCGTCTTCGCCGCCGCACGGGATCTCGTCACACCGAGCCCCTCGAGCAGTCCGGCGAACGCCGACCGCATCACCCTGAGTTGCATGGTTCCATTCGCCTGTCGACTGGGTGTCGGGCGAAAGCCTGTCATCCGCGCAACCCAATCGAGGTGGCGTGGGAGCAATACGTCCTTCTCCCACGCCGACCCGTAGACGGTCACGGCTCCCGCGGAGGTCAGGCAGCCGTCGCCGATGAGCCATCCCACGTACTCAGCGATGTCGGTGTCCCACTTGTCGGGCGGTTCTGCCAAGGCTCGACCGGTCGTCGCCGACGCGGCGTCCACTGCTGCTCGGGGGAGGGACCATGACGCCATTGGCCTGGCGGCATGCTGCACGGAGCGCGCCACTTGGTCGTTGGCGTCCAGGTGGTCGGCTTGCACCCAGCCGCGGTTCACCGTCCACAAACGGTGGTTGGGGGTGCACCGTAGCCGTGATCCATCCGAGAAGCGGAGCTCGAGGATCTCGTTCCGCCCGGTCACCATGTACCGCGTCGGTGCTGTGCTCACCACACGTTCGGCAGGTTCGCGCTGACTCGTGACGTCGTTGGTGTACACCTCGAACGACTCACCGAGCGCCGATCGCCGGACCAGGTCTCCGATCGCGATGAGCCCTCGATCGGTCAGAACCCGTTGGTCGGCCGGGAAGCACGGGTTGGACGCGGTGATCCGGCCGGTCTCGGAGTTGGTGTGCCAGTCGTTGATCGTGTCGTCGTACTGGATCCCGGGGTCGGCGCACTCCCACGCGGCGGTGGCCATCTTCGTCCACAGCTCCCGGGCGTCGACGGTGTCGATGACCCGACCGTCCTTGCGGGCCCGCAGGCCGAAGGACGATCCCTGCTCGACGGCCTTCATGAACTCGTCGGAGACCCGCACGGAGTTGTTCGCGTTCTGGTACTGGACGCTGGTGATGTCCTTGCCGCCGAGGTCCATGTCGAAGCCGGCGTCCCGCAGGGCTCGGATCTTGTCCTCCTCGCGGGCCTTGGTCTGGACGAACTCCTCGATGTCGGGGTGGTCGACGTCCAGCACCACCATCTTGGCCGCACGACGGGTCGCACCCCCGGACTTGATGGTGCCCGCGCTGGCGTCGGCGCCGCGCATGAAGCTGACCGGCCCGCTGGCGGTGCCGCCGGAGGACAGCAGTTCCTTGGACGAGCGAATACGGGACAGGTTGAGCCC
>JBPCOF010000283.1:0-5103 GCA_051000515.1 Geodermatophilaceae bacterium | reverse complement strand
GCGATGTTCTGCCTGAGCGACTCGATGGCCTACGGCTGCTATCTCGCCGCGACCCGGCTCGACCTGTGCGTGCCGACCGACCTGTCCGTGCTGGGCTACGACGACCACGAGATGGCCGAGCTCGTCGTGCCGCCGCTGACCACGTTCAGCTGGGACGGCGCCGGCATCGTCGAGTCCGCCGTGAGCCAGCTCGTACGGGCGATCGAGAAGGGCGGACGTCGACAACCGCGGACGTTCCGCCCCGACCTGCAGGAGCGGGGGTCGACCGCCCCGCCCCCGGGTCTCGCTCAGCTCGCCACGCCGTCGAGGGGCCGCAGCTCGTCGGCATAGCTCACCGAGACCCGGCGCATCGCGCCCTCGCGGCTGAACGAGTACTGACCCATCCGCCATAGCGGTGGTGAGTACGCGTGGATCGACACCGACCCGTCCACTGCGCCGGTCATCCGGTGGATGTGGTCGGGGCCGAAGCTGAACGCTGTGCCGGCGGCAAAATCTGAGGTCAGGGCCTGGGCAGCCAGTCGTGGCGTGGTCTCGCGAATGACGCCTTGAACGACGGCCACCGCGCCGGAGGAGATGTCGTGGTCATGCCAGCCGGTGTCGTCGACGGTGTTCCAGCACAGCAGCCATACGTCGACATTGCCGTCGCGCAGGACCGACGCGAAATGTCGACCGCCGGTGTCGAAGGCCACCCGGTCCTGCCACAGCTGCGGGGATCGTGCGACTTCGTTGACGTAGCTGAGCAGCTCGTCCTGGTCGAGGGTGCGCTCTGGCGTGCAGGGGAGGGACAGTACAGTCATTGCGGCTTCCTAATCGATTCACTGAAACGCATCACTGATCCGATTCAGTAAACCGCTTCACCGTCGCGGCGTCAAGCCGAGCAAGGCATCGACGTCGCGGCCGAAGGGGCGGTCGGACGTACCGGCCGGTAGCGCCGCGGCCGCCGCATCCAGGAGGCGATTCGCGTCGGCGCCAAGACATCCCGGCCGACCCCCCAGGAGCACCGCCTGGTGCACGCCGAGCAGCTCGCACGCCAGCACCTGGGCGAGGCCGCCCAGTGCCGATTGCACAGTCCGGGCGGAGTCCATCGAGAAGCTCTGCACGTCCTCCTGGCCCAGGGATGTCTCGACCGACCCGAGGCAGGTCGGCACCGCCTCGCGACGCATTCGGTGCAGGACGCCTACCGCTCGCTTGTGCACCGCCACGAGGCCGGCGTGCAAGCCGGGGGAATCGGTCAGCTGTCGGGGCAGGCCGGTGACCCGGTCGTCCAGGAGCCGGTGCAGCCTCGCGGCGGAGGTCTCGGCCAGGTGGCAGGCCGCCACTGTCAGGGCGTCCAGCGTGGCGGCCAGGTCGAAGCCGTCGAAGCCGGCCGAACCCAAAAAGGCGCTGCCGAGAAAGGCCGGGGAGTCGGTCACGCCGCCCAGAGCGCGCGCCACGGCTGCGTCCAGGGCCGTGCTGCATCGGTCCAGGTGCGCCAGGGCCGGCCCCAGGACGCGGAAGGACAGCGGCGCCTGCAGGGCGCGCGGTGCAGGGTCGGCCCCGGCGACCGCGCGGATCCGCTCCAGCGCCGCGGCCAGCGCGGCGTCGCCGCGTGCCAGCAGCGGTGAGTACGGATCGCGGGAGGCGCCGATCACGGCAATCCCGGTTCCGGCGACGACGGCAGCCCAGTCAGCCAGCTGCCTTGCCCGCTCCGAGGCCAGGACGGCCAGCGCGCTCGTCGTCGGGATCCCCTCGAGCAAAGCCACTCCCTCTTTCACCGCCAAGGGGAATGGGCTCAGCCCGGCTGCGCCCAGAGCCTCGTGCGCCGGCCGGGCCGTTACCCCATCCGGGCTCAGCGCCGATCCGGACCCGGTGACGAGGGCCCCCAGGTGGGCCAGGGCGATGATCTCGCCGGCCGACCCCAGCCCGGTGGCCGGGATAGCCGGGACGACATCCGCGTTCAGCAGCGCCGCCAGGTGCTGGCACAGCCCGATCGAGACCCCGGCGTCCCCGTTGAGCAACGTCCGGAGTCGGACGGCCAGCGCGGCGCGGGCCTGCCGCCGGCTGAGCCAAGGCCAGGAGCCGACCGCGCGGCCGAGCATCAGCGTCGCCTGGTGCCGTTCCCGGTCCGCGGGGTCCAGCACGAAACGGCTCTGGTCCCCCATCCCGGTGGTGACCCCGTACACCGGACCGGAGGACTCGAGCCTCGAGACGGCGGCGGCGCGGATGGCCGCGATCCGCTCGGCCAGCGGCTCGGC
This sequence comes from Geodermatophilaceae bacterium, assembly GCA_051000515.1. Lineage (GTDB taxonomy): Bacteria > Actinomycetota > Actinomycetes > Mycobacteriales > Geodermatophilaceae > JACCQS01. The sequence continues at coordinate 2,869 of JBPCOF010000283.1, read as the reverse complement.
GATCCGGATCTGCCGACCGTTCGCGACGGACCTGATCTGCACCGGACCGAGATCTTCGGCGGAGCTGAGCACCAGGGCGCCGGTGGCCGAATCCTGCGCCGTCATCGGTACCTCAGCGTCATCGGTATCTCAGCATGGTGCCGACCTCGGATTCCTCCGCCCGGGTAAGGACGAGATGGGCAAGGGCGACGTCGAGGATGGACAGGCCGCGGTGCCAGAACAGGATCCGCTCGTCGTCGCGCTCCCGTCCCGGCTTGGCGCCGCTGACGATCTCGCCGAACTCGGCGTAGAGCGACTCGCGGGTCAGCCGCCCGGTGTCCACGTGCGCGCGCAGCGCCCCGAACCGGCCGGACTGCGACTCGCGCCAGTCGTCGACGACGACCTTGTCCATCACGTCGAGCAGGTCGAGCTCGACTGCGCTGACGGTGCCGTACGGAACGACAAAGGCCCCACGCCGGACCGAGGCCGTACGCAGCAACGGCGTCGGCGCGGTGAGCCGCGAAGCCTCGACCAGGATGTCGGCGCCGTCGAAGCACTCATCCGCGGTGTCGACCACGCGTACCGCGGTCGATATCTCCGCCCGGAGCCGTTCGCCGAAGGCCTCTCTCGACTCCGGCCGGGCGCTGGTCACCCGGATCTCGTCCAGGTCGAAGAGGTGGTCGAGCATGGTGATGTTGGAGTACGCGGTGCCGCGCGCCCCGACGTGACCGAGCACCCGGGAGTCCTTGCGGGCGAGGTACTTCGCGCCGACCGCGGTCATGCCCCCCGTCCGGGCCTCGGTGATGAAGGTGGCGTCCATCACCGCGAGTGGGACGCCGTTGTACGGGTCGTACAGCGTCGCCAGCCCGAGCTCACTGGGCAGGCCCCGTTGGTAGTTCGGCACGAAATCGCCGACCACCTTGATCCCGCTGATCCCGCGTTCACCGAGGCTGGAAACGTGTCCCCGCAGGACGTTGAAATGCCCGATCCCGCCGTTGTCCGGCACCAGGTGCATCCGCGGCTCGAAGACCGTCTCTCCGCGTCCGTGCGCGCCGACCACCGCCTGGATCGCGTCGATCACATCGGTACGGGTGAGTTCGAGGGAATCGATGTCGGGGCCGGACAGGAACCGCAGCCAGAGCGCTACCGACATCCGCGGACCCTCCGGTTTCGGGAGCAAACTGCATCGGACGATGCGACCAAACCAGCGCAATGTAACAGGGTATTCTGCCGAGCCTGGCACCGTGAGAATGCAGAGGAACGCCATGACCCAGGTCACCGCCAGCAGCACCGGCAACCGGGCTGACACCGGCGCAGCCCGCGGCCGGACCGAGGCGTGGCTGCTCGACCTGGTGCACACTCACCGCCTTTCGCCGACCCAGCGCCGGGTCGTGCAGTCGATGCTGGACTCGATGCCCGACGTAGCTTTCATGTCCACAGTGGACGTCGCCGAGCTGGCCGGCGTGAGCCAGCCGACCGTTGTTCGGCTGGCCTCGGCCCTGGGGTTCCAGGGCTATCCGGAGTTCCGCGCGGCCGCACGCCGCCTCGCCCTGAGTGCCGACCAGCCGCTGGACGTCTCCGAGCGCCGCAGCGCCCTCGGCATCGCCCTGGCCGCCGAGCAGGCCAACATCGCCGCGTTGGAGCGGACGCTCGACAGTGACCGAACGGTGCGTGCCGTCGAGGCGCTCGGCGGGACGCAGCCGCTGGGGATTCTCGGCATCCGTGCCTCAGCGGCACTGGCCCAGTACATGGGCTACTTCGCGTCCCGGGTCCTCCCCGGCGTTCGGGTGCTCACCGACGCGGGCACCTTGGACGACGACCTGTACGACCTGCGCGACGGCGGTGCGACCGCGCTGATGGCCTACGTGATGCCGCGCTACCCGCTGGTCAGCGTGCTGGCTCTCCGGCACGCGCGGGAACTCGGGATGACCACCGTCGTCGTCTCGGACAGCCACCTGGTGCCCTTCCGCGACGTCGTCGACATCCTTCTGGTCGCCCCCGTCGGCGCCGACCTGATCTTCGACACGCACGGCGCGGCGCTGACGCTTTCCACTGCGCTCCTGGACGCCCTGGTCCGGCACGACCCGGGGCGCAGCCAGGCCCGGCTGGAGGCCCACGAACAGCTCGTGGACCGCTGGGCGCTCAGCGAGTAGTCGTTAGGCCACCTCACGATCGGAGACCCGCATGACCGAGTTGAAGGTCGAGATCGCCCCCGCCGAGGTCGGCCTGGATGCCACCCGACTGGATCGCATCTCGGGATACCTGCAGCGCTACGTCGACGCCGGCCAGCTGCCGGGCTTCCTGGTGGCCGTGACCAGGCGCGGACAGCTCGCCTATCTCGCCTGTGGCGGACATCGACATGTCGAGGACGGGCTTGCGGTCGAGACCGACACGCTCTTCCGGATCTACTCGATGACCAAGCCGATCACCTCGGTCGCGGCGATGATGCTCTTCGAGGAGGGCGCCTTCGAACTCAGCGACCCGATCTCGCGCTTTCTGCCCGCCTTCGCCGACCCCCGGGTGTATGTCGCCGGCTCGGATCTCAAGCCGGTGACCGTGCCCGCGAGCGAGCCGATCCGGGTACGCCACCTGCTCACGCACACGTCCGGGCTCACCTACGGGTTTCATCGGAGCACCGCCGTCGATGCGATGTATCGCGCGGCCGGATACGAATGGTCGACACCGCCCGGATTGGACTCCGCCGCGGTGTCCGATCAGTGGGCCGGCTTCCCGCTGCTGTTCCAACCCGGCTCGGAGTGGAACTACGGCGTGTCCACCGACGTACTCGGGCGACTTGTCGAAGTCCTGTCCGGACAGTCCCTGGCCGCCTTCTTCGCCGAGCGCATCTTCGGCCCGCTCGGGATGACCGACACCTCGTTCGGTCTGGACC
>JBPCOF010000139.1:0-7015 GCA_051000515.1 Geodermatophilaceae bacterium | reverse complement strand
TGCGCTCCCGTTGAAGAATGTCGCCACCTGGTCGCGACCGTCTAACCGTTGCGGGGTGCCGGCCAAGATCGCGGCGACATCGGCGGTCACGCCAGCTTCCGGCGCGAGCAATTGCATCAGACGACTGAAGTTGCCCTCCCTCGCGGCCGCCATGAACGCGTCGACGACCTCCCAGTCGGCCAGCTGGTCCTCGGGAACCGGTTGGCCGCCCTTGGCACGGGCGCGGGAGGCGAGTTTGCGCGCGGCCACCGACGTGGTGTCGAGGACGGCGGCGATCGTGGAGAACTCGAAGCCGAAACTGTCGTGCAGCACGAACGCGACGCGCTCCTGCGGCGAGAGGCGCTCGAGCACCGCCTGCAGGGCCACGCCGACGGTGTCGGCGAGCGCGACGTCGTCGGCCGGGTCGGGCGCGGTGTCCGCCATCTCGATCTCGGCATGAGGAACGGGGGTACGTGCTCGCAGCCGGTCCAGGCACAACCGGGTGGTGACGGTCGTCAGCCACGCGGGCAGGCTCTCGATCTCGGTGTCGGTCCGATGCAGCCGGAGCCAAGCCTGCTGCACAATGTCCTCGGCCTCGGCATGGTCGGCGAGCACCCGGCTGGCTATACCCAGAAGACGAGGTCGCTCCGCCTCGAAGATCTCCGTACGGTCCACGGTCTCACCTCTCCATCTACAGCCCGTCCATCAGACTGACGGTCGAGCCAGGACGAGTGTGACCACCGCTTCGCACCGTGCTGATTTCGCTACTCTCGACGAGTGGCGACCAAGCAGGTGTCCGGCGGCACCGTCCACACGCTCCCGAAGGATCTGAGGGCGGCCCTGATCGACGACGCCACCGGGATAGAGGCGTGGCAGGACATCACGCCGTTGGCCCGCCACGAGTTCATCTGTTTCGAGGACGCCAAACAGGACAAGACCCGCGAACACCGCATCCAGCGCACGGTTGAGGAGCTCAACGAAGGTATGCGCCGACCCTGCTGCTGGCCTGGCTGCGCCCACCGCGACCGCAACGGCAGGTAGCGGCTGCCCCGAGTGTTCTCGCCTCTCGTCGAACGATGCGATCGGCGACGCGGATCAGCGACAGCGCCTTGGCTTGTCGACATCCCGGTACTCCAGGACCACCCGCCCCCGGCGGCCTGGAAGTGCACTTGGACACCCGCAGGTCGACGTGGCCCACCCGGTCGCGAGCAGCGCGGGGTCGACCAGGTCCCACCGGACGAGCATCCGGGGCGGGAAACGTGCGGTGGAACGCGAACTCTCGATCGTCGCCCAGTGCGTGCGATCGGCGACCGGGCTCTCGGCGCGATCGAATCTCGGTACTGCTGGAGCATGTCCCGTGACCGCGACCGTCCTGAGCGGTGTCGCAGAGTCCGATCAAGTGGGCCGGCGAGCCCGCGCAACGGTCCGGGTTCGAGTGCGCACACGCGGCGCTGGGTAAACCGGTACGACGTGACGAGGTCCACGGCTGACTCATTGACGCTGCCTGGGTTCCGGTGTTCTTGCGTCAGCTCAGGTCGACGGGCCGCAGGCGAGTCCGCGTCGCTGAGTAGATGAACGGTCCAGGTAATTCAGGGCTTCAATGTCGCGCCATCGACTCATGAGCGCCTCGAGTTGTGCCCACGTCCCGATCGCCTCTCTCCCGGCGAGGGCGACCATGCGGCTCCACTGCTGCGCACTGCCTCGATCTCTCCGCCCGGTTGACCGAAATATTGGAATCCTGGTGATGATGAGCCAGCCAAGGGCCGTCACCTGGGGAATCCAGATGGGATTCCTGGACGCGGCAATGGTTCACGAGAGTTCAGAAGCGCACAGAGACGCATACGTAACGCTGTGCGTGCTCGCGGGTATCGCGGCCAGTGATGTCATCTGCTGCGCGCGGCTCGGCGAGCATGCCCAAGGTGAAAAGCACAACGACGCGGTGTCGCTTCTCAAGGCTGCAGACAAGCAGGCGGCCAAACACCTTGCGGTTCTGCTCGAACAGAAGACGAAGTCCGCGTACAGCCACGCTCTGGCTACCCCTGGGGACGCCAAGCGGGCCGCTGGTGCGGCAATCGCTCTGGTCGAGGCCGCTCGACGAGCAAACGCCTCCGCAGTCGGATAGCCCAGTCCTCACAGCATTCTCAGAGTTCGCCCACGATCGGCACACATCCGTTACCTAGCGTCCCTGACACGGACCCGAACTGGTCGGGCCATGGAGCAGGGAGTGAACCGTGTCCCGACGAAGAAACTTGATCACCGCCATCAGCCTGTGCGCACTGACCCTGGCAGCGGTAGGCGCGGGCACCGCAGCGCTTGCCGACTCCTCCGAGGACGGCTCGGCTTCTGCCGGGCCAGGCTCGCGTCATCGGGGTGAGGCACTGATCAGCGACGAGGATGCAGCCGCCATCAACGTGGATGCCGACATCACCTACCGGGAGGTCGACGGTGAGCAACTGAAGCTCAACGTCTGCCGTGCGGACGACGCCGAGGGCCCACAGTCGGCCGTCCTGGTGATTCACGGAGGTGGCTTCCGGGCCGGCGACAAGGACTCCCGTCAGTGGCAGGGGATTTGTCGCTGGGTGGCCCATGCTGGCTATGTCGCGATCGACGTGAACTACCGGCTGGCCCCGGAACACCCGTACCCGGCTGCCTTCGACGACGTCCAGGCGGCTGTGGCCTGGGCCCGGGAGCATGCAGACGACTACGGCATCGACCCCGATCGAATCGGCGCGTTGGGCGGGTCGGCCGGCGCCAACCTCGCCCAGCTGCTCGGGACCGTCGGCGAGGGTAGTACCGACAACGGGTCCCGCGTCGCCTCGGTCGTCTCACTGTCCGGGCCCTCCGACCTCACCGAAGCAGCCCTTGCCCTGGGTGAGCCCGACGAGCGCCAGATCCAGACCGTGCTCGACTACCTGGGCTGCACCGAGATCACCGACTGCCCGGCGGCCGAGGCCGCTTCACCGATCAGCCAGGTCGATGCCAGCGATCCGCCGTTCCTCATCGTGGCTTCGGCGGACGAACGCATGCCGGTCGAGCAGGCGCAGGCACTCGCCGACGCACTGACCGAAGCCGACGCAACTCCCGAGATGTTGATCCGACCGGGTCACGCCCACTCCGTGCGCTTGCTAATCGACCGGAGGGTGCGTCAGGCCGTGCTGGACTTCCTCGAGCAGACGCTGCGTTGAGCCTCTGCACGTCATGATCTCCGGTATGTCGAGCGAAGCCGGGCCCGATGTCCTCGTCGTCGACGACGACGAGGACATCCGGGTATCGCTGGAACGTGGCCTGCGGCTGTCCGGCTTCGCGGTACGCACGGCAGCCGGTGGGGTCGAAGCCCTCGCCGCAGTCGCCGAGCGCGAGCCGAGCTGCATCGTGTTGGACGTGGACATGCCAGGCATGGACGGTGTCGCCGTGGTCACCCGGTTGCGCGAACGCGATGTGCAGTCGGCGGTGTGCATGCTCAGTGCGCTGGTCTCCGTGGACGACCGGGTGACCGGGCTCGCGGCCGGCGCGGACGACTACTTGGTCAAACCCTTCGCACTGGCCGAACTCGTCGCCCGACTTCGCGCCCTGTTGCGCCGGATGCCGAGTGGCCCGCCGGGTCCGCTCACGGTGGGTCCGCTGAGCGTGGATCCAGAGCGCCGCGAGGTGCGCGTGGGTGGGACATCAGTCGAGTTGACCAAACGCGAGTTCGATTTGCTGGAGACCCTTGCCCGCAATGCCGGGACGGTCCTGACCCGAGAGCGCCTGCTGTCGATCGTCTGGGGGTACGACTTCGCCGTACACACGAATGTGGTGGACGTGTTCGTGAGCTACCTGCGGCGCAAGCTGGAGATGAACGGAACTCCGCGGCTCGTCCACACCGTGCGCGGGGTCGGCTTCACCCTTCGGCCGCCTACATGACCGGCGCCGGCGAACCAAACGTGCCCAGCGGAGGCCGCAGGCTCCTTCGATCGGTACGGGCCCGGGTCAGTGCGGCCTGCGCCGCGATCGCCATCGCCCTCGTCGTCGTGCTGGCCGTCCTGGTCGTCACGGTCCTGAGCCGCCGGGAATACGCCGCGCTCGATCGCCGGCTGGCCGTGGTGGCCGACGCGGTGCTGCCCGCGTTGGCCGACAACTTCCCGGACGGGCTCGACGACTCGATCCAGAATGCGCGTGTCCGGCTCCTGTTGCGGGCGCTGGCCCCGGACCTGGTGGCGACAGTGGGACAGGACGCAGCAGCGATCCGTACGGTCGCCGCCCCGGTCGCGCTGGGCGCAGCGGCCGCCGAACTGCCGGTCGCCGAACTCGGGCAGCACACGGTCGAGGTCAACGGGGTCGACTACCGGGTGCTCACAGTGCCGGTGGCCGGAGTGCCCGGCGCGACCTTGAGCGTCGGTCTGCCCGCGGAGATCGCGGCCGCCCCGGTACGCGCGATCCGGTTGTGGGGAGTCGCGATCGGAGCACTGGCCGCGATCGCCGGCGCCGGCCTGGGCTGGCTGGCCGCCGGGGTGGCGGTACGTCCGCTACGGCAGCTGCGCGACCGTACCCGGGCCGTCGACGGCCGGGCGCCGATGCCTACCCGCGCGGAACTGAACGCCGGTGCGCCGGGATCGGCAGTAGAGACCGAAGAGCTCGCAGATGCCATCGCCGACCTGCTGCAACGGGTGCAAACGGCGCGCGAAGCCACCGAGCGAACGCTGCAGAATGCCAGGGACTTCGCGGCCTCCGCCGACCACGAACTGCGCACCCCGTTGACCACGATCCAGACCGACCTGGACGTCCTGCTCGCCCATCCTGACCTGGACACCGAGCAGCGCCGGGAGATACTCGACGAGGTGGTCGGCGCCAAGACGCGGATGGTGGACACCTTGCAGGCCCTGCGGGCGCTGGCCGACGGAGATGTCACGGCGGGCGGGCACGCGTCGTACGAGACGACGGTGGACGTGGCCGAGGTCGCCCGACGATGTGTGGAGGCAGCACGGACCCGATCCGGGGACGTGCAGCTGCGCATCGTCCTGCCCGAGTCCGAGGCCGGGGCCGGGGCGGAGTCCGAAGCCGAGGCTGAGTCCGAGTCCGGGGCGGAGTCCGGGGCCGGGGCCGAGTCCGGGGCCGGGGCCGAGTCCGATGAGATGTTGGTGCTCGGGTCGCCGGCCGGCGTGCGCCTGGCGATCGAGAATCTCGTGTCCAATGCGCTGCGCCATGCCCATGCCAGCCGGGTTCAGGTCAGCGTGCTGCGCCGCGACGCTCAGATCGTCGTACGGGTGGATGACGATGGGAGCGGCATTCCCGAAGCCGAGCGGGGCCAGGTCTGTGCCCGCTTCACCAGGGGTTCCCAGGCCGTCGGCACCGGCTCGGGGTTGGGCCTGGCGCTGGTAGCGCAGCAGGCCGACCTGCATGGCGGGCGGGCGCGCTTGGCCGACAACGAATGGGGCGGGTTGCGTGTCGACGTCGAACTTCCGGCGCTGTCTCGTCCGGCTTCGGCTGACCGCGGGCCCGGCTCGAGGCCCGGCTCGGAGTCCCCGTAAAGCCGCAAGATCTGCCTGGCGCTGCTCCTGGCTACCGGCCTGCGGTCGAAAGGGGCCATATCGTGACTCAGGGGTTGGATCCGCGGGGGCGACTCCCGTCGAGCGTCAGGCACGGTCACCACGACCGGCACAACCCAGAACATCGACGTCGTCGAGGCCCACGCGGTCCTCACTGATCCGTACAACTGATGTGGGAAGACTCAGATTTCCCGTTCGGACTGTGCTGGTCAGGCGCTCCTAGGCCCTCCGACGCAGACTTGGCGGGCGAACCGGGACGGCGACGTCACCGGTCGTAAACCTCGCGGCGGTGTCCAATGGTGACGACCACAACGAGGAGCACATCATCGGTCACCGTGTAGCTGATGCGGTAGTCACCGACCCGAACGCGAAGGCCTGGGCGACCTTGGCGAGCGCGCGCAGCCGGGGGGCGCGGGTCCTGGGCCAGCAACGCAATGGCACCCTGCAGGCGATGACGGACCGTCGGGTCGAGCTTGCGCAGGGAGCGAACTGCCGCCGGTCGCAACTCGATCCGGTACTGGCTCACGTCCAGCCGAGATCGACCTTGACCTGTTCCCAGGGGATGTTCGGGCCTTCCTCGGTCATCGCCGCGTCGAAGGCCGCCGCGTCCTCGGCATCCTCCAAGGCCGCCACCAGCTTGTCGTACTGCTCGGGGCTGACGAGCACGGCGGCGGGGCGTGCGTAGCGCTCAAGGATCACAGCCTCGGTTCCCGCCATGAGCATGAGCGCTTCAGGTTGAGTCGCTCTGAGTTCTTCGCCCGAGCTGCCGACCGCTACCTCGAAGAACTCGACGGGGAATCGGTTACCGGCCAGATTGATGCCGTGCTCGATCAGCTCGAGACACCCGACGATTCAGCAGCGCAGGCCGTAGCCACAGGCCATCGTGTGTTGGCCGGCGTCGACGACGAATGGTGATCGAACGCGGAGACGTCTACTGGACCGATCTCGGCGAGCCAGCAGGGAGTCGCCCAGCGAAACGCCGCCCGATCCTGGTGATCCAGGCTGACCAGTACAACGTCAGCCGGTTAGCCACCGTGCTCGCTGCGGTGATCACCTCGAACACCGCGCTGGCGACGATGCCAGGCAACGTCTTCCTACCGGCGGCTGCGACCGGACTCTCACGGGACTCCGTGGTCAACGTGACTGCCCTGGTCACTTTGAACAAGAGCGACCTCAGCGATCGGGTCGGATCGACGGCGTCCAGTCTGATGAAGGGCGTCGATCACGGGCTCCGCCGCGCGCTCGGACTTTGAGCGCGCTCCTACCGTGTCAGAGCCATAGCCGCGGCGAAGTCACAACGCTCTCGACGTGATCGTGAGCGCCTGAAGTGCAGTGCCGCTGAACCTGGGGCGCTCATGATCATTGGAATACCGGAACGGTGGCAGCTGAAGACCCCGATCAGCGCGCCGAACCTGCAATCCGCGACGGGTTGCGGACGATTGTCGCGGCCGCCTCCGCGCACTTCGTCTGAGTTGCTCCGGCTCACTTCGGTCGTAGCCCAGGCGTAGGCT
>JBPCOF010000119.1:0-6693 GCA_051000515.1 Geodermatophilaceae bacterium | reverse complement strand
ACCTGATCGACGACATCGCCCGGCGACATGGCGGACTCCGGGTCGGCGCCGCGTCGACGTACCTGCGCAGCGACGACCAGACGCTGATCGCTCAGGTGACTGCCGATCGCCGACTGGCCGACTACGGGCTGCGGCTGCTCGCGCCGGGCGTGTTGATCAGCCCGACCGAAGTTGACGAATTGCTCGACGCGCTGCGCTCCGCGGGGTACGCCCCCGCCGCGGAATCGGCTGGCGGAGTCGTCGTCTCCGGCCTGGCCGCTCGACTCCGCGCTCCCGGACGGCGGGGCAGTCCAGCGCCGCGACTGCACGAGTTGACGGCGGAGCAGCGGGAGACCGTCGTACGCCGCATGCGGACCGGTGATACCGCCGCCGCCGCGCAACGGCGGACCCGAGCCCTCCCGGCCATCCCCGGCGTCACGACGGCGACGATCCTGGAGACGCTGCAGCGGGCCATCCGCGAGGACGAGGGTCTCTGGATCGGGTACGTGAACGCCGACGGCCAGTCGAGTCAGCGCTTCATCGAGCCGCTGACCCTGACCGGCGGCTTTCTGACCGCCTACGACCACCGGCGCGAGGAACAGCGGACGTTCGCGGTGCACCGGATCACGTCGGTGACTGTCGCCGACGACTGATCTTGACCGCGTAGTTGATCATCGGTAAACGGGCCATTTTTCAGCGATCAATTGCCCGTTTGCCGATGATCAACTCGGTTGGCGCGGCTCGGTCGGCACCTGTCTGACCCGGCGCCTACTCTGGACAAGTGACCGACGGACCCCTGATCGTGCAGTCGGACAAGACCCTTCTGCTCGAGGTCGATCACCCTGACTCCGGCGAGTGCCGCGCGGCGATCGCACCATTCGCCGAGCTCGAGCGCTCCCCCGAGCACGTCCACACCTACCGCGTCACCCCGCTCGCGCTGTGGAATGCCCGCGCAGCCGGGCACGACGCGGAGCAGGTGGTCGATGCCCTTGTCCGCTACTCGCGCTATGCCGTACCGCACGCTCTACTCGTCGACGTGGCTGAGACGATGGCTCGGTACGGCCGGCTCACTCTGGCCACCAACCCGGTCCATGGCCTGACTCTGACCACGACCGATCCGGCCGTCCTGACCGAGATCAGACGTAACAAGAAGATCAGTCCGATGCTCGGCGCCGAGGTCGACGAATCGACCGTCATCGTGCACGCCTCCGAACGCGGCCGGCTCAAGCAAGCACTGCTCAAGGTCGGCTGGCCGGCCGAGGACCTCGCCGGGTATGTGGACGGCCAGGCGCACGACATCGACCTCAACCAGGACGACTGGACCCTGCGCGACTACCAGCGCGAGTCGGTCGAGAACTTCTGGGCCGGCGGCTCCGGAGTCGTCGTCCTGCCCTGCGGTGCCGGCAAGACGCTGGTCGGGGCCGCCGCCATGGCCGAAGCCAATGCGACCACCCTGATTCTGGTCACCAACACCGTCGCCGGCCGGCAGTGGAAGCGCGAACTCATCGCGCGAACCACGCTGACCGAGGAGGAGATCGGCGAATACTCGGGCGAGCGCAAGGAGATCCGCCCGGTCACCATCGCGACCTACCAGGTCATGACGACCCGCCGTAAAGGCGAATACCGCCACCTCGAGTTGTTCGATGCCCGTGACTGGGGCCTGATCATCTACGACGAGGTGCACCTGCTCCCGGCGCCGATCTTCCGGCTGACCGCCGACCTGCAGTCCCGTCGCCGCCTCGGGCTGACCGCGACGCTCGTTCGGGAGGACGGCCGCGAAGGCGACGTGTTCTCGCTGATCGGACCCAAGCGCTATGACGCACCATGGCGCGACATCGAAGCGCAGGGCTGGATCGCTCCCGCCGAGTGCATCGAGGTACGGGTCTCGCTCACCGACGACGAACGCATGATGTACGCCCTGGCCGAGCCGGAGGAGCGCTACAAGATGTGCGCCACGGCTTCCTCAAAGCGACCGGTCATCCGCCGCCTTGTCGAAAAACACCACGGCGACCAGGTCCTCGTGATCGGGGCCTACCTCGACCAGCTCGAACAACTCGGCGCCGACCTCGACGTCCCGATCATCCAGGGCTCGACGACCAACAAGGAGCGGGAGAAGCTGTACGACCTATTCCGCCGTGGCGAGATCAGCACACTGGTCGTGTCCAAGGTCGCCAACTTTTCGATCGACCTGCCCGAAGCCGCGGTCGCGATCCAGGTGTCCGGGACATTCGGGTCACGCCAGGAGGAGGCGCAACGCCTCGGCCGGATCTTGCGGCCGAAAGCCGATGGGCGCCAAGCGCATTTCTATACGGTGGTGTCCCGCGACACCCTGGACGTTGACTACGCCGCACACCGGCAGCGTTTCCTGGCCGAACAGGGCTACGCCTACACCATCGTCGACGCCATAGACGTGTAGTCACCATCCGCGAGTCAGGTATGCGCGGGTGCGCAATCGCGGTACGGCACGTCATGTCCGCGGCGAAGCGGGCCAAACGAATCTGTGTTGGTTACGCCGCGGCTTCGACTTCCTCGAGCCGGCCGGTGGCAACGTCGAACACGAACCCGCGCACCGACTCGCGGTGCGGGATGAAGGTGCTCTCCTTGATCCGAGCGATCGACTTCAGCACGTCTGTCTGCAGGTCGGTGAACGCCTCTGAGTCCCAGTCGGGCTCGGCGCCGACATCGGCCAGGATGTCGGCCTTGAAGCCCTCGTCAGTGAAGGTCAGCATCCCGCAGTCGGTGTGGTGGATCAGGATGATTTCTTTGGTTCCGAGCAGCCGCTGGCTTATGGCCAGGGAGCGGATCTCGTCGGCGGTGACGACCCCACCGGCATTGCGGATGACATGCGACTCCCCGTCCTTAAGTCCAAGCAGGCGGTAGACGTCAAGCCGGGCGTCCATGCACGCAAGGACAGCCACCTGCTTGGACGGCGGCATCGGGAGTGGACCACTGAAGGTGGAGGCATATGCGGTGTTGTTCGCGACTAGTTCGTCCGTGACAGACACGGTGATCTCCTTGGGGGTGTGGGATGGAGGAAGCAGGTCAGCTATTCGCCAGCTGACAGATCGCACCGCTGATCCGCACTAGGTCGACGTAGAGCCGTCGCACGAGGAGCTCACCGATACCCACGGCGCAATGTCTATCACCTGGCAACCCATACCCTCAGCCGGGCCCGGGCGCGAGGATGCTGACCGGTCCGCCAGGCGGCCATCTGCGTTACACCCTGTGCGTCTCCGGTGACGCGTCAGGGGTAATGCGCTGAGATCTGGTGCAGCGGCGCATCGACTGGCCGAGAAAGAACGCGATCACCACGAACATGACGACCAACACAATGCCCGACGCTGACGCGATCGCCTGACGGCCGACTCGCCCGGCGCGCGGTGTGGGCTAGCCGGTCAGGTCAGACAATAGGCGTACAGCCACGAAGCCGAGCCCCAATCCGCCCACCATGGCAATGAGAAAAATCAGTCCCGAACTCACTCGCTTGATCATCACGCGCACGACCCTGCGACGAACGACGCTCATCGGAGGTTCCGGCTATACCGGGATGAGACCGCGATGATGCGCGATCGTTACGGCCTCGGTCCGGCCCGAGGCGCTCAACTTGCCGAGGATGTTGGAGACGTGGACGCTCGCGGTCTTTTCGCTGATGAATAGCTCGCTGCCGATCTGCCGGTTGGTCCGGCCCTGGGCCAGCAGCGCAAGGACTTCCTGCTCGCGCGGAGTCAGACCTGCGCCCTCGGTTCGCGCGGACGTAGGCGCACCGATGTCGAGCCGCCCACGGCGAGCCAGCGACTCCACCGCTGCCTGCAGCGGCGCCGCGCCCAGCTCGCGGGCGACGTCGTAGGCCAACCGAGCTTCCCGCTGCGCGTCGATCCGCTGGTCTGCGGCGATGAGCGCTTCGGCCAGCCGCAGGCGGCTACGCGCCTGCTCGTAGCGGTCCCCGTATTCGAACGCCTCAACGGTCCTGCGCCACAGGGACACGTCCGAGGCACCGGTCAGCCGACTCGCCTCGGCGTCGCCCCGCAGGATCCAGGCATCGGCCTCGACCCCGAGGTCGTCGCTTTGTCGATCGACCCGGCACGAGTCGATCACCTTGACCACGTTGTCTAGGAAGGGTTGCACCTGCCCGATCGCCGTCTGGATTTCCGCCTGATCACGAGCCAGGCGGAGGTGGTCGACCTCGTCGGCGTAGGCGCTGACCAGCAGGGCTGTCATCCGGATCTGAGCCATGAACGTCGGCCCCCACGCCGCGGACACCCGCTCCGTGGCCTCGACCACAGCGGCCCGCGCCAGTGCCGGCTTCCCGGCCCGGATAGCAAGTTCGATGCCCACGATGCCGACGATGATCGCGATGATCGGCACGTCCACCCAGCGCCGCGACTCATCAAGGTCCGCGCCAGGATCGTGGCCGACAGCCACCGTCCGGTACATGCCCAGCGCGACGATGTGCCTGGTCGATTCCGGTCCGTGCGCGCGGCAGTCGTCGACGATCAGCCGAGTGCTCTCCCAGTCGCCGGCGATGAAGCCGACGTGAACTCGGAAGAAGAGGATCTCGTTGGAATAGGTGCCGTAGGGCAGCCCGATGTCGGCGGCGCGACGGATACCCGCTTCGAGGATGTCGTTGGCTTCGGCAAGATCGCCGCTGTTGAAGGCGGCGACGCCCAGGTTGTAGGTGGCGCGCATCTCGGTGCCGATGTCGCCGGAACTGCGGGCCAGTTCAAGGGCGCGTTTGAGCTTGCCCACCGAGCCACCGCCCTCGGGGAGTTTCTCATACACCCGCGCCATCGTGATGAGGAGATCGGCGCGAGCGTCATCGACGCCGTACTCCTCGGCGGCGGCAAGGCCCGCCTCGCCGACGGACTTGGACTCCTCGTACTCCCCGATGAAGAACGCCGCGCGCATGTGTATCGCCGCCGCCCAGGCCCAGGTCGCAGCCGTTGCCTCCGATGGCACCTTGCCCATGGTTTCCATCGCGGCGCTGGTGTGCTCGTACGCCTCGTGATCGCGGTCGGCATAGAGCAGGTACTGGCCCAGGGTGTAACGCACGCGGGCCGCCACCTCGACATCGGTGTCGGGCTCCAGCTTCTCCAGCGCCAGGGTGGCCAACTTGACCGCCCTGGTCAGCTCACCGGCTCCGGAGGCCGCTGTGCTGGCCTCGAGCGCGGCCATCGCGTACGACCGGCAGATTCGTTCCTCGGCGCCCGGCACACTCGGCCAGAGGCTGAGCATGCGTTCGAGATGCTGCAGCTGCTCGACGGGTCCGCGCAGCCGGGCCGCGTCACAGGCGGCCTGCCAGCTGGCGCAGAGCGCCCCGGCGAGGTCGTTGCTCTCCCGGTAGTGCAAGGCCAGCTCGGCCGCCGATCCCGAGCCGGCAAGTTGCTCGGCGAAGGCTCGGTGCAGCCGCACACGCTCGCCAGGAAGTAGGTCGGCATAGGCAGCCTCGCGCAGCAGGGCGTGGCGGAACTGGTATTTCCCATCGTCCTCGGCGATCAGGATGTAGCGGTTGACTGCCTCGCGAACGGCCGCGTCCAGGGCGGCCGGGGAAAGCCCCGCTACAGCGGCCAACAACCCGTGGTCAACGCTGCGCCCGGCGATCGCGGCCACTCGTACGACGTGTTGGGCGTCGGGCGGCAACGCTTCCAGTCGGGCGAGCAGGATGTCGCTGAGCCCCTGCGGAACGCCGCCGGCCCAGACCGCGGCCGAGAGTTCCTCGGCGTAGAATGCGTTCCCCTCGGCCCGCTCCACGATGCCGCGCAGCAGCGAGTCCGCGATCGAATCCGGCCGGTTCGCGCGGACGAGGGCTGCGACGTCAGGGTCAGCCATGGGTGCGAGAACGAGCCGGTCCACGACCTCGACCCTGGCCAGTTCGGCCAGCCACGGACGCAGCGGGTGGCGGCGGTGCAGGTCGTCGGTCCGATAGGAGGCGATGATGACCAGGCGCTGGTCGGCGAAGCGGCTGATCAGGAAGCGGAGCAGGTCACGCGTCGACTGATCGGCCCAGTGCAGGTCCTCGATCACCAGGAGCACCGGGCGCGCAGCTGCGAGATCGAAGAGCAACGCCGCGACGGCCTCGAAGAGTTGGCGCTGGCCGGCGCCCGCGGGCGAGGGAGCCACCCAGTCGGGGATGTCGGCGCCGCGATCGGAGCGTCCCTCGCCACCGAGCAGGCTCACCACGCCCGGGTGTGCGGCGATCAGCTCGGCGATGGACGGGTCGGGGTCGCGCTTGAGGGCGGCAAGGACTTCGGTGAAGGGCAGATAGGGCAGGCCGAGCTCGCCAAGGTCGACACAGTGCCCGACCAGCAGCGACAGGTCCTCGGCACCGGCCCAGTCAGCGAGCTCGCGCAGAAGCCGGGTCTTGCCCACGCCGGCATCCCCAGCGAGGAGGATGGTCGACGGTTCTCCGGCGCGAGCGCCGGCGACTGCAGAGCACAGCCGCTTTAGTTCATCGGCGCGCCCCAGCAACGGGATCTGAGAACTTGCCCGGGCCACAGTGTCAATCGTGGCACGCGGGTCGGACAGGGTCGAAGTGGTCATCGAATACCTGGCGGCAGGATCGCCGGAGTCGGCGTCAGGCCGGCCGAGCCGCGCCGATGCGGGTCGGCACGGTCTGGCCCTGGAACGCGCGGGTGGTGCGACGGGACCGACCCCGCCGCACCCGCCGCGTTCCGCGTGCTGCTTCGTTGATGCGCTCCCGGCGGTAGTCGAGCTCCG
>JBPCOF010000112.1:0-31321 GCA_051000515.1 Geodermatophilaceae bacterium | reverse complement strand
CCAAACGTTTTCCAGGGGTGGTCGCTAACCGCGATGTCAACATCGCCGTCACCCACGGCACCGTGCATGCCATCGTCGGTGAGAACGGGGCGGGGAAGTCCACGCTGATGAAGATTCTGTACGGCGTGCAGCGTCCGGACGAGGGCACCATCGAGATCGAGGGCAAGCCGGCCGTACTGAGTTCACCGCTGGATGCGATCGAGCGCGGTGTCGGGATGGTGTTCCAGCACTTCATGCTCGCTGACAACCTGACCGTCCTGGAGAACGTCGTGCTGGGTGCGGAGAAGCTGCACGGCATCGGAGACTCCGCGCGTGCTCGGATCCGGGAGCTGTCGGCCTCGTACGGGCTCGATCTCGATCCGGACGTCCTGGTCGAGGATCTCGGCGTCGGTGACCGGCAACGGGTCGAGATAGCCAAGGTGCTCTACCGGGGAGCGAGAATTCTCATCCTCGACGAGCCGACCGCGGTCCTGGTGCCGCAGGAGGTCGACGAACTGTTCGACAACCTGCGCGAGCTCAAGAGCGAGGGCCTGACGGTCATCTTCATCTCGCACAAGCTCGACGAGGTCCTCTCGGTGGCCGACGAGATCACCGTGATCCGCCGGGGCAGCACCGTGGCCACCGTCGACCCGAAGCAGACCTCGGCACGCAAGCTGGCCGAGCTCATGGTCGGCAGCGAACTGCCGACCCCGGAGACCCGCGAGTCGACGGTGACCGAGACCGTCCAGTTGTCCGTACGCGACCTGAACCTGGCCGGCTCCGGGCAGCGGCGGCTGCTCTCGGACATCAGTTTCGACATCCACGAGGGTGAGGTGCTGGGCTTGGCCGGGGTCGAAGGCAATGGGCAAGCCGAGCTGGTCGAGACGATCATGGGGATCCGCACCCCGACGCGCGGCCAGATCACCCTCGGCGAGCTCGACGTGACCGGGTGGTCCACCGCCCGGCGCCGTGCAGCCGGAATCGGCTACATCCCCGAGGACCGACATCGGCACGGGCTGCTGCTCGAAGCGCCCCTGTGGGAGAACCGCATTCTCGGGCACGACAGCGGCCCGCCCAGTACGAAGGGTCCCTGGATCGATCGCCAAGGTGCCCGTGCGGACACCAGTCGGATCGTCGAGGAGTACGACGTCCGTACCCCCGGCATCGACGTACTGGCCTCTGCGCTGTCCGGAGGTAACCAGCAGAAGTTGATCGTCGGCCGGGAGATGAGCGGCAATCCGGTGCTGCTGATCGCGTCGCATCCCACCCGCGGGGTCGACGTCGGTGCGCAGGCCGCGATCTGGGACCACATGCGCAATGCCCGGCGACTGGGGCTGGCCACGCTGTTGATCAGCGCCGATCTCGACGAGTTGATCGGCCTGTCCGATCGGTTGATGGTCATCCTGCGGGGCCGCCTGATCGGCGAGTTCGATCCTTCTGAAGTCACGCCGCAGCAACTCGGGTCGGCGATGACCGGCGCGACCGCGGGCGCTGCCACATCCTCGGACGACGAGCCGTCGACAGCCGGGCCGAAGCCACGATGAACGGGCGGGTGCGAGCGGCACTGATCGGCCTGGCGGCACCTGTCCTTGCGATCACCTTCTCGATCGTGGTCACCAGCTTGATCCTGGTGGCAACGGGCGACCCATTCGGCCTGACCTGGCAGACGGTGCTCGAGGTGGGTCTGCGGCCGCGAAGCATCGCCCAGATCCTCAACCTGGGCACCATCTACTACCTGTCGGCGTTGGCGGTGGCCATCGGCTTCCGGATGAACCTGTTCAACATCGGGGTGGACGGGCAGTACCGCGTGGCTGCCTTTGCTGCCGCCATGGTCGCGGGCAATCTCAGCCTGCCGTTCCCGCTGTCCATTGTGCTGGCGGTCATCGTCGCCGGAATCACCGGCGGGCTGTGGGCGGGGATTGCCGGCTATCTCAAGGTCAAACGTGGGGTCAACGAGGTCATCTCGACGATCATGCTGAATTCGATCGCCACCGGTATGGTCGCCTTTCTGCTCCGTCAGTTCGGGGAGGCGCGGGGCAACGACATCACGACGCCGGTCATCGCCGAAGGGTCCCGAGCGCCGGGAATCGATCTGATCCCCGGGTCCACCGAACCTGTGAACAGTCTCGTCATCCTGGCCATCCTGGCCGGTATCGCGTACTGGATCGTGCTCAACCGCACCAGGTTCGGCTTCCGGTTGCGGGCCACCGGCCGTTCCCAGGGCGCGGCCGTGGCCAGGGGGATCGATGTCAAGCGGATGGTCATCACCTCGATGCTGCTCTCCGGTGGGATGGCCGGAATGGTTGGACTTCCGCTGGTCTTCGGTGAGTCCTATTCCTACGGTCTGACCTTCCCCGGTGGCCTCGGGTTCACCGGGATCGCGGTTGCCCTCCTGGGCCGCAACCACCCGATCGGGGTTGCCTTCGGAGCGCTGCTGTTCGCCTACCTGGAAGTAGCCGCGAATCCGCTGCAGATCATCGCCGATGTTTCGCCGGAGATCATCACGATCATGCAGGGCGTCATCGTCCTGGCGGTCGTGATCTCCTACGAGTTGGTGCGCCGCTACCGCGTTCGCGACGAGCAGCAACGCGTCGCCAAGGCGTTGGCTGCAGGGGAACCGGGCGGCAACGCGGACGGCGTCGGCGGCCAGACACCACCTCGTGAACCGGAGAGGACGTCGGCATGAGTGCCACCGGCGTGCGGGTCGGGACCGAACGAGTGCCGGCCATGACCAAGCGGCGCCGCATCCTGCCTCGGGTTCTGTTGGCAGTTGCCGGATTGCTGTTCCTGCTCTCGCTGGTGCGGGTGATCACCGGTGCCAATGACATCGACTCCGCGGGAACCCTCAGCGCGACCATCGGTTTGGCCGTACCCATTGCCATGGCCGGGCTGGGCGGGCTGTGGGCCGAGCGCGCCGGTGTGGTCAACATCGGGCTCGAGGGGATGCTCATTCTCGGCACGTTCGGGGCGGGCTGGGCCGGATACCAGTGGGGCGCTTGGGCCGGCGTCCTGGCCGGGGTCCTGCTGGGTGCCGTCGGAGGGCTCGTGCATGCCGTGGCCACCATCACTTTCGGCGTGGACCACATCGTCTCAGGCGTGGCGATCAACATCCTCGGGCTCGGCGCCACCCAGTACCTCGCCGCCGTTGCCTTTGAGGGCGTACCAGGCGGGGGCTCGACCCAATCGCCATCCGTACCCGATCTGCCGGCATTGACCGTGCCGGGTGTGGCCGACGGGTTGGGGACGATCGCCGACAAACAGTGGTTCTTCGTCTCCGACGTCGCCGCAGCGCTGCGTGCGCTGACCGACAACGTCTCAGTGCTCACGATCATCGCCGTTGTGCTGATCATCGGGACCTATGTCGTCTTGTGGCGCACTGCCTTCGGACTTCGGCTGCGCTCCTGCGGTGAGAACCCGGCGGCGGCCGAGACACTCGGGGTCAACGTCTACAGGTACAAGTACATCGCGGTGCTCATCTCCGGCGGTATGGCCGGACTCGGCGGAGCCTTTTTGGCCATCGTGGCCTCGAGTTCTTACCGGGATGGGCAGACCGGTGGCCGGGGCTTCATCGGGCTGGCCGCTATGATCTTCGGCAACTGGCGCCCGGGAGGCCTGGCCGCCGGCGCTGGTCTGTTCGGTTACACCGACGCGCTGCGGCTGCGCAGCGGTGGTACGTCGGTGCATGCACTGCTGCTCGTCCTGGTCTTCCTGATGGTCGTCATCGCAGCCTGGCAGATCTATCGAAATCAGCCGCCGATCCGACCGATCGTCACCGGCGGTTTCGCCGCCTTGATCCTGATCTGGTTCCTGCTGACCGATGTCGTGCCGGCGGACTTCACCGGCATGACCCCGTACGTCGCAACGCTTCTCGTCCTGGCACTGGCGTCTCAACGATTACGAATGCCGGCCGCCGACGGGGTGATCTATCGACGAGGCCAGGCCGGATAGCGGTGACCGAGCCCGAAGTGGATTGGGATGTGCTGACCGCCGCCGCGGTGGCGGCGATGGGACACGCGTACGCGCCGTACTCGAATTTTCCGGTGGGTGCCGCGGCGCTTGTCGACGACGGCCGGATCGTGTCCGGCTGCAACGTCGAGAACGCCTCGTACGGGCTGGGATTGTGTGCTGAATGCGGTCTGGTGAGCGCCCTGCACGCGAGCGGAGGCGGTCGATTGGTGGCGCTGGCATGTGTCGGCGGCGACGGGCAGCCGCTGATGCCGTGCGGTCGCTGCCGGCAACTGCTCTGGGAACAGGGTGGAGCAGAGATGTTGCTCAAGACCGAACGCGGGATCCTGCCGATGACCGACGTCCTGCCCGACGCCTTCGGCCCCAACGACCTCCTAGCCGCCCGGCCGAAGGCCGGCATGTGATGGATGCCATCGACGTCATCCGGGCCAAGCGGGACGGGCACACCCTGACCGGCGAGCAGGTCGACTGGGTCATCGATGCCTACACCCGGGGGGCGGTCGGCGACGAGCAGATGGCTGCCCTGCTCATGGCGATCGTATTTCGTGGGATGGCCACCTCCGAACTCGCCCGCTGGACCGCCGCGATGATCGATTCTGGCGAGCGGATGCAGCTGGGTGATCTCGGCCGACCGACCGCGGACAAGCACTCGACCGGCGGCGTCGGAGACAAGATCACCCTGCCGCTGGCTCCGCTGGTGGCCGCGTGTGGCGTCGCCGTACCTCAGCTGTCCGGCCGCGGGCTGGGGCACACCGGAGGCACCCTCGACAAGCTCGAGTCGATCCCGGGCTGGCGCGCCGACGTGAGTCACGCCGACTACCTCGCCCAGCTGCGCAGCGTGGGTGCCGTGGTCTGCGCCGCGGGAGAGACGTTGGCCCCGGCGGACAAGAAGCTGTACGCGCTGCGCGACGTGACAGGCACGGTGGAGTCGGTCCCGCTGATCGCCAGCTCGATCATGAGCAAGAAGATCGCGGAGGGCGCCGGGGCGCTGGTCCTGGACGTCAAGGTCGGCTCGGGCGCTTTCATGAAGACCGTCGCCCACGCTACCGAACTCGCCAACACGATGGTCGGCATCGGCACCGAGGCCGGCGTACGCACCGTCGCGCTGGTCACGGCGATGGACCGACCGCTGGGCCGATCGGCCGGCAATGCGGTCGAGGTGGCCGAGGCGGTCGAGGTCTTGGCCGGTGGGGGCCCCGCCGACGTGGTCGAGCTCACCGTCCGATTGGCCGCGGAGATGTTGGCCGCGGCCGGCGTCGGCGATGCCGACCCAGCGGCGGTTCTTGCTAGTGGAAAGGCCATGGACACCTGGAGGGCCATGATTACTGCCCAAGGAGGCGACCCGGATGCCCGCCTGCCGATGGCCCGGGAGCAGCACGTCCTGCCGGCGCCGGCCACCGGCCGGCTGACCCGCCTGGACGCCTACGGCGTCGGTGTTGCCGCCTGGCGGCTCGGGGCCGGCCGGGCCCGTAAACAGCATCCGGTATCGGCGGCGGCCGGGGTCACCTGGTTGGCCGGATTGGGAGACGAGGTCCGGGAGGGTGAGCCGTTGCTCGTTTTGCACACGGACGACGCCGACCGGATCCCGCGGGCACTGGAGGCACTCGAGAACGCGATCGGGATCGACACCGACGACGAGATGTTGCCGCTGATCGTGGACCACATCGCGCCGGCCTGATGTCGTAGGTATGCAGGCGCCACGCCCGGCGAGTCCCCTGCGAACCTGCGACATCTGAGGCGTGGATGCGTTCAGGGTCCACCGAAGGACGGACCCAGAGCCAACCACCCGGGCGTAGAGGCGGCTCGTTCGGTACGGGAGGCTGCCTGCATGACAACGCAATCCCCGCACGCGGCCCATCAGCAGGTCCCACCGGCGCCGGCTCCGGTTGATGTCGCGATCAGCGTTCGCGGGCTGCGCAAGACCTACGCCGGTCACGAGGCGGTCGCCGGCGTCGACCTCGACATCGCACGCGGCGAGATCTTCGCCCTGCTCGGCCCCAACGGGGCCGGCAAAACGACGACCGTGGAGATCCTCGAGGGCTATCGCAGCCGTGACGCCGGAACGGTCAGCGTCCTCGGTGTGGATCCGGCCAAGGGCGACGCGCGATGGAAATCGCAGATCGGGATCGTCCTGCAGAGCAAGGGCGGCGAGAGCGAACTCACCGTGGCCGAAACCGTACGAGTCCAGGCCTCCTATTTCGCCGATCCACGACCGGTGGAGGAGGTGATCAGCCTCGTCGGACTGACCGACAAGCTCAAGGCCCGAGCCAGTTCGCTCTCCGGCGGCCAGCAACGTCGCCTCGACGTGGCATTGGGCATCGTCGGCCGTCCGCGTTTGTTGTTCCTCGACGAACCGACGACCGGCTTCGACCCGGAGGCGCGAAGGCAATTCTGGGAGCTGATCGGTCATCTCCGCGAACTGGGGACCACGATGCTCCTGACCACTCACTACCTCGACGAGGCAGAGGCATTGGCCGACCGGGTCGGGGTGATCGCGGCTGGACGCATCGTCGAGGTCGGACTGCCGGCCGAACTCGGCGGACGTCATCACGCGCCGGCCCGGGTGTGCTGGGTCGAGGACGGGCAACGCCACGAGCAGACCACTGCCACACCGACGGCGGTCGTCCAAGCGCTGAGCCAGCGACTGGGCGGGGAGATCCCCGAACTGTCCGTGCGGCGCCCGAGTCTCGAGGACATCTACCTACACATGATCGGACAACCAGCATGAGCGCCACGACACCCACGTCACGGACCGCGACGAGCCAGGCCGCAGCAGCGCTCCCACCGGCGGGTCAGGTGTATGTCGCGCGCTCCAGAGTCGAGATCCTGGAGTTCTTCCGGCAGAAGGAAGCCCTCGTCTTCACGCTGATCTTCCCATCCCTGCTGCTGCTGATCTTCGGGGCGGTGCTCAACTACGACATCGCGCCGGGTCTCACCTTCGTTCAGTACTTCATGGCCGGAATGGTTGCCTCCGGTGTCTTGGCGTCGGGCTTCCAGAATCTCGCCATCACGATTGCGATCGAGCGCAGCGAGGGCCGGCTCAAGCGACTGTCGGGCACGCCGATGCCCAAGTCCGCCTACTTCGTCGGCAAGATCGTGCAGGTCGTCGTGGTGGGAGTGGCCACGATTGCCCTGCTCATGGTGGTGGGAGTCGTCGTGTACGGCGTCGACCTCCCTCCCACTGCCGCGAAATGGATGACGCTCGTCTGGGTCACCGTGCTCGGGCTTGCCTCCTGCTCGCTGCTGGGCATCGCCTTCTCGAGCGCCATCAAGAATGGCAAGTCGGCGCCGGCCATCGTGACGCCGATTGCTCTTGTCCTGCAGTTCATTTCGGGTGTCTTCTTTGTCTTCACCGATCTGCCGAGCTGGATGCAGAGCATCGCGGCGATCTTCCCACTCAAGTGGTTGACGCAGGGCATGCGGGCTGCCTTCCTCCCGGACTCCTTCGCCACGCAGGAGGCCGCCGGGTCGTTCGAGTTGGAGAAGGTGGCTCTCATCCTCGGGGCTTGGACTATCGCCGGGATGGTGCTGTGTGTACTGGTCTTCCGCTGGCGTGATCGCGCGGACGGCTGATCCGGGACATGAGCGCGGCCTCGACCGGGTCGGCCGGCCGGCACTTCTGGGAACGCACGGTGCTCGGCTGGCATCTGGCCTTCGGCGCCATGGTCGCCGTCGCTGCCATCGCGGCGGTGACCAACCCGGACATCTCCGGAGCCCGACGGTGGGCGGCGCTGATCCTGTGCATGCTGTGGGTGCTCTGGTACGCCGGGGTGGGCGCACCGACCTTGACGACCGACCGGTCCTCCTGGTGGGCGCGGGCCTACGTTGTCGGTGCCCTGTGTTTTACGCTGGGCCTGCTCGGGCTCGTTCCCGAGATCAGTTGGGCTGCCTTCGTTCTCGTTCCGCAGATCTTCGCCCTGCTACACCGAATGCTCGAGGCGATCGCGGCCGTGGCCATCCTCCTGATCGGGTTCGGGGCGGTACTGTTCTGGCAGGACGACGGCGCCGGGACGCAGCCGTGGGCGCTGATATTCAGTCTGCTGGCCTCGTTCGCATTCGCGGTGGTCATCGGAGTTTGGATCAGCGGGATCATCGTGCAGAGCCGTCAACGGGCCGGTTTGATCGAGGAACTCGAGAGCGCTCGTGCCGAACTCGCACTGCTCAGTCATGACACCGGTGTGGCCGCCGAACGTGAGCGGTTGTCACGCGAGATTCACGACACGCTCGCCCAGGGGTTCACCAGCATCGTGATGCTGCTGGAGGCGGCTGAGGCAACGCTGGATCGTGACCCGGTCAAGGCGCGAGAGCAGCTCAGTCTTGCCCGTACGGCCGCCCGGGAGAATCTGGCCGAGTCGCGATCGCTCATCGCGGCGTTGTCCCCGCCAACCCTTCGTGAACAGGGACTGGTCGGAGCGCTGACTCGGCTGACTGAGCGACTGGATGCTGAAATGGGCGGTGTGTCAACCCGATTGATCGTCGAAGGCGTGGAGCGCCCGTTGAGCCCGGCCACTGAGGTCGTGCTGCTCCGAGCCGCGCAGGAGGCCTTGAGCAACGTACGAAAGCATTCCTCGGCACAGGCTGTTGCGGTGACCCTGGACTTCGACGTCGCGGACACCACGCTGACGGTCCGTGACAACGGCTGCGGATTTGCAACCGATACGACCGACGGCGGCTTCGGCTTGCACGGCATGCGCAGCCGAGTCGCCGACATCGACGGCTCGGTTTCGGTCAGCAGTGCGCCGGGCACGGGGACGACCGTCCGAGTGTCCGTGCCATGACCTCCGAAGCGCAGGCGTCAGCGCGCGCTGGTCGGGTACGGGTGCTGCTCGTGGACGACCATCCGGTCGTGCGCGCGGGCATTCTCGGCATGCTCGGCGGCGAACCCGACATCGAGGTCGTCGGGGAGGCCGGCAACGGTAAGGAGGCCTTACGCGTAGCGGCCGCCCTGCTTCCCGATGTTGTGCTCATGGACCTACGAATGCCCGACATGGACGGGGTCGAGGCAACTCGAGCCCTGCGGGAGCGGGAGAACCCGCCCAGGGTCGTGATCCTCACGACCTACGACACCGACGCTGACATCCTGCGCGCCGTCGAGGCAGGAGCCACCGGATATCTGCTCAAGGACGCGCCTCGTCAGGAACTGGCCGAGGCCGTACGCGCCGCAGCACGCGGGCAGACAGTCCTTTCGCCTCCGGTCGCGGCCAAGTTGGTGTCCCGGATGCGGGGAGCCGACGCCGCAGCGCTGACCTCGCGCGAGATCGACGTCCTCGGTCTGGTGGCCCGCGGCCTGACCAACGGGCAGATCGGCAGGGCACTGCTGATCGCCGAAGCGACGGTCAAGACACACCTGCTGCGCGCCTTCGCCAAACTCGGTGTCGACGACCGGACGGCCGCTGTGACCACAGCAATCTCTCAGGGGATCATCGCCTCTCCCAGGGTCTGACGTCAGCTGCTCACGGGCTGGACAGGAACTCCCGCGCGGCTGCGTTGAACCGCTCCGGTGCCTCCGAGTTGATGCCATGCCCCACCTCTGGCAGCACAACGAGCTGTGAACCGCGGATCTGTGCGTGCAAGTCCTTCGCGACGTCCATCGGTGAGCGTCGTCGCGTCCCCCGTACAGAAGCAAGGTGGGAACCCTGATGAGTGGTAGCACGTCGCGCAGGTCGGCGTCGAAGAACGCCGCCGTCGCTGTGCGGAATCCTCGTGGCCGCACGTCGCGCAAGATGTCCATCGCCTCGGCCAGCACCTCTGGCGGGTCGAGTCCGCATACACGGTGGACAGGAAGGACGGTAGAGCGCCAGGGCGTACATCGACCCGAATGAGAGACCACAGACATGTGGCTGCCGTACACCCAGCACCGCCAGAAAACCGGCGAGGCTGTCGGAGAAGTCCTGCAAGGTGAATCCGTCCGGGGGGTCGTCGGACTGTCCGCATCCGGGACAGTCAACGGCGATGACGTCAAGGGTGTCGGACAGACAGTCCAGCTGCCTTCGCCACTCGCGGCTGTCGCTGAAGGCGCCATGGAGCAGCAGCAGCGGCTCACCTGCTCCCGCTCGGCGATAGGCGATCCGAAGCCCGCAGACATCGACCGATCGCAGCGGCGTCGCCATGCGCAGCAGCATGCGCCCAGACCATTGAGCCGACAAGTGGCCTACCGGTTTCGCCGACGTCCGGCGTAGGCCGATCTGCCCGGGCGCTAGCGTGCGGTGTATGCAACACGTACTCGACGAGGTGTCGATGCGCCGAGTCCCGAAGGTCCTGCTGCACGATCACCTGGACGGGGGAGTGCGCCCGGCGACGGTTGCCGACCTTGCCGCCCAGGTCGGGTACGCGGACCTGCCGACCAGCGACCCGACCGAACTCGCGGCCTGGTTCCGTACCGCCGCTGGCTCTGGTTCATTGGAGCGATACCTGGAGACTTTCGTCCATACCGTCGGGGTGATGCAGACCCGGGACGCACTGACCAGAGTGGCGGCCGAATGTGCTGTGGATCTCGATGGGGACGGGGTGGTCTATGCAGAGGTGCGATTCGCACCGGAATTGCACGTCGAGCTGGACCTGGAGCTCACCGAGGTCGTGGAGGCGGTCTTGGCCGGCTTGGCCGCCGGATCCGCAGAGGCCGCAGAGGCGGCGAGGGCTGCCGGACCTGGCGGAGCGGGTGGGAGGCAGCCTATTCGGATCGGCGTGCTCCTGACCGCGATGCGCCATGCTGCCCGATCCCGAGAGATAGCAGAGCTGGCCATCGCCTATCGAGACCGCGGGGTCGTCGGGTTCGACATCGCCGGAGCGGAGGCAGGGTTTCCGCCGACCCGGCACCTGGATGCCTTCGAGTACATGCGCCGGGAGAATGGGCATTTCACGATCCATGCCGGAGAGGGATTCGGGCTGCCGTCGATCTGGGAGGCGCTGCAGTGGTGCGGCGCGGACCGGCTAGGGCATGGGGTACGGATCGTCGACGACATCTCGGTCGACCGTGGCGGAGCGGCTACCTTGGGCCGACTGGCCGCCTATGTCCGGGATAAACGCATTCCGTTGGAACTGTGTCCATCGTCCAACGTGCAGACCGGTGCGGTTGTCAGTATCGCCGAACACCCGATCGGCCTGTTGCGTCGCTTGGGGTTCCGGGTCACCGTCAATACCGACAACCGGTTGATGAGCGACTGCAGTATGACGTCGGAGATGCTCGCCCTCGTTGATGCTTTCGGCTATGACTGGAAGGACCTGCAGTGGTTGACCGTCAACGCGATGAAGTCGGCCTTCCTGCCCTTTGACGAGCGACTGACACTCATCAACCACATCATCAAGCCGGCCTACGCAGCGCTGATCGACGAGCCCAGCCGGATGGAACTGACCTGATTCGAATCGACACCGCCCGCTGGCCCAGTCAGCTTGGAGCGACTCAGCCTGGGGTGGGGTTGGAGGCCATAAGAATGCTCAGGCCGATCAGTGCGACACCGATGAGACCGGTGGTCAGACTGGTCACCGCCAGGTAAGCGGTGGACGGCTCGACATTTTCCGGTTTGGCGTATTTCCACGCGACGTTCAGCTGCCAGGTAACACGCGGAAAGCACGCTAGAAGCAGGCAGAAAGCCCCTGCGATGACCAAGAAGATTCCCATGCTGCCCCCGACTCACTCGAAATGCCGTCCGCGCATAACGCTACTGGGATGGCGTGCGGTTGGGATGTGGCCTGTGGACGGCGGGCGTCGCCAGCAGGTAGAGGGCTTACCGCCGCTCAGTCGTGCCAGCGGACGGCGCCGCTCACCTTTTCCACGACCTCGTCCCAGGCCGACGCCATCGCGCCGGTATCGGCCGGTGCCAAGGACTTCCCGACGCCGCGCTGGCTTTCGACCAGAGCTCGGCCGAGCGCAGTCTCCGGTCGGATCAGGCCGTCCACACTGTCCAGACTCGCATACTCCGCGAGGTCGAGCACGCCGTCGAAGGCATGCGCCAACCGCGAATAGTCGAAGACATCAGTGTTGTCGCCGCGGCTGAACAGCTCGGAGATCTCGGCGAGGTCGTAGCGGTCCTCCTCGGCCGGCAGCGCAGGGATGTCGCTGTCCACCACATCGGGCCAGGTCGCGATGTCGCGAAGGTCGTGTGGACTCTTGCCACGGATGAAGGCTCCAAGGCCGTCGGCCGAGCGGAAGAGATAGACGGTCTGCTTTCTGCCGAGGAAGCGCGGGGCATCATCGACATAGCACCGCAGGGTCAGCCCGCTGCCCTCTGGAAGGGCGAGCTCAACCGGCAGAATCCCGACCGACTCCCAGAACTCGGTGGCGTCGTCGACCTCGTCGGCATCGGCTTCCCAAGCGGTGCTTGGCAATTGAATGACGGCCGTACCGGTGACTGGTTCCTCGATGAGGACGTCGCCATCCTCGCTCTCGAGAGCGCGGCGGTCGGCATCCTCGGCTTCACGACCGAGCTTCGCTGCCGCCTGGCGGCGCTTGACGCGTTCCTCGGCGACCTTTCCAGTTTGCTGCGCCTCCCGGGACGCCAACTCCTTCTCCTCGGCATCGAGAACCGAGACGTCGACCTTCGGCCAGCGGATTCGCTTTCCGAGCCGGGTGAGCACCGTCTCCCAGTGTTCGTCGACGGCCTTGCCGACCTCGGTCCAGGAGTTCTCGCCCTCGCGGCCGACGAAGGCATCGGCTCCCATTGACAGCAGACCGATCTCGGGCACCTGCTCGAGGTCGCGCACGATCCGGGTTGCCGCACAGCACTCGGCGATCCGGCTGACGATGTCGATGGTGTCAGCGACCTCACCGACCGACCAGCGGTCCGGGTTCTCGGCGACCAACTCGTACATGCCGTCGAGGTCGTAGCGATGATCGTCGTCCGGTGTCAGGTCCCGGGCGGGGAGCGTGGCCACCACCGGCCACACCGGATGGTCGTCCAGGTCGTGCTCGGTGGCCGTCCGGGTGTAGGCGGCGAGCTCGCGCTCGGACTTGAACAGGTGCAGCCGCCCCTCGGCACCGAGGAAGGCCTGCCACTGCTCGCCGTCCTCTTCCCACGGCGGAGCCCACAAGGTGTAACCGGTCCGGTCGTCGATGGTGAGTGCGATCGGAACGATGGAAGGTGATGCCATGGTGGTGTAGTCAGACTCCGATCGGGTGCCAGACGGTCTTGGTCTCCAAGAACGCCGTCATCCGGGACAGTCCCGGTTCGGCGGCCCAGTCTGGACTACCGCCCTGCATTCCGGAAAGCGACGGCCGCCGAACCCGCTTCAGCGTGCCGGCCGCCCTTGCCTCCAGATCGCGCGCCAACTCGGCGTCGGCCGCCTCGTCGCCATCTGAGGCGCCGATGGTTCCGGTGAGGTCGATCGCATTGACGTCGCCGTGCTCGGCCAGCCAGGGACCGATTTCCGCAGCGCCTCCGGTCAGCAGATTCACCACGCCGCCGGGTACGTCGGAGGTGGCTAACGCCTCGGCCAGCGTGACCGCCGGCAGCGGTCTGCGCTGCGAGGACACCGCGACGACGACGTTGCCCCCCGCCAGAGCCGGCGCGATGACGCTGACCAGCCCGAGCAGCGAAGACTGTTGCGGGGCAAGCACAGCCACCACACCGGTCGGTTCAGGGATCGAGAAGTCGAAATACGGACCGGCGACCGGGTTCGTCCCACCGACGACCTGGGCCAGCTTGTCAGTCCAGCCCGCGTACCAGACCCAGCGGTCGATGGCAGCAGCAACGACCGTACGCGCCTGCGTCAGCCGCAGCCCTTCACCGGCGGCGACCTCCGCGGCGAATTGGTCCGTCCTGCCCTCCATCACCTCGGCGACCCGGTAGAGAACCTGACCCCGGTTGTACGCGGTAGCACCGGCCCACCCCGAGAAGGCCGCGCGCGCCGCCACGACGGCATCGCGGGCGTCTTTGCGTGAGGCCCGGCTCGCATTCGCGAGGAAGCCACCCTTGGCATCGATGACGACATACGAGCGCCCGGACTCCGAGCGTGGAAACTTGCCACCGATGTAGAGCTTGTAGGTCTTCCGGACATCTATACGCATGACGCGCTCATGCCTCCTCGACGCCGGCCAGGTAGGCGGCCAAGCCGTGCCGGCCGCCTTCCCGGCCGTAGCCGGACTCCTTGTAGCCACCGAACGGGCTGGTCGGATCGAACCGGTTGAACGTGTTCGCCCACACAACCCCGGCCCGCAGCCGCGAGGCGATGGCCAGTATCCGGGAACCCTTGTCACTCCAGATGCCGGCCGACAGCCCGTACGGCGTGTTGTTGGCCTTTGTCACGGCCTCGTCGGGCGTACGGAAGGTCAGCACCGACAGCACCGGCCCGAAGATCTCGTCCCGGGCGATCCGGTGGGCCTGCGATACCTCGGTGAAGATGGTTGGCGGGAACCAGAACCCGCGATCGGGAAGATCGCATGGTGGAGACCAGCGAACCGCGCCCTCCGCCTCGCCGATGTCGGACAACTCGCGGATTCGGGCCAGCTGTTCTGCGGAGTTGATCGCCCCGACGTCGGTGTTCTTGTCCAGCGGGTCGCCCACCCGCAGCGTCTTGAGGCGGCGACGCAGCGCGAAGATGACCTCGTCGACCACCGACTCCTGGACCAGCAGCCGCGACCCCGCACAGCAGACATGACCCTGGTTGAAGAAGATGCCATTCACGATGCCCTCGACCGCCTGGTCGATCGGGGCGTCGTCGAAGATGATGTTGGCCGCCTTGCCGCCGAGTTCCAGCGTCAGCCTCTTGCGGGTTCCCGCTGCGCTGACCGCGATCTGGCGACCCACGTCGGTCGAGCCGGTGAACGCGATCTTGTCCACGTCGGGATGCTCGACCAGCGCCCGCCCGGTGTCCCCGGCGCCGGTGATGATGTTGACCACGCCCGGCGGGAGGTCGGCTTGCTGACAGATCTCGGCGAACAGCAGCGCGGTCAACGGGGTCGTCTCGGCCGGCTTGAGCACCACGGTGTTGCCCGCCGCGAGCGCTGGCGCGATCTTCCACGCCAGCATGAGCAGCGGGAAGTTCCACGGGATGATCTGTGCGGCAACACCTAACGGCTTTGGGTCGGGCCCGTATCCGGCATAGGAAAGCTTGTCGGCCCACCCGGCGTAGTAGAAGAAGTGCGCCGCCATCAACGGAACGTCCACGTCGCGCGACTCGCGGATCGGCTTGCCGTTGTCCAAGGACTCCAGCACGGCGAGTTCACGTGCTCGTTCCTGGATGATGCGGGCGATCCGGAAGAGGTACTTGCCCCGAACGGCTGGCGGCAGTCGCGACCAGGTCCGGTTGTACGCGCGGCGTGCCGCCTTCACCGCTGCGTCGACATCGGAGGCATCCGCGGCGCAGACCTCGGACAGCACCTCCTCGGTGGCGGGGCTGATCGACTTGAAGCTGGGACCGTGCCCGTCGACGAACTCGCCGTCGATGAACAGCCCGTACGAAGGCCGCAGGTCCACGATCGACCTGGACTCTGGCGCCGGCGCGTACTCGAAACCCACCGCGGCGGTGGGAGGGCTCGTGCTCATGGCTCCTCCGCGGAGAAGAGTGCGGCGTCGCTACTCATGAGTGGTCTCGCCTCGCTGTAGTCGACGACTGAGTCAGTCGATGCTGACTCAGTCGACGGTGACATAGTCCGGCCCGGAGTAGTGCCCGGTGGAAAGCTTCTGCCGCTGCAGCAGCAGGTCGTTGAGCAGGCTGGACGCGCCGATCCGGAACAGGTCCGGCGTGAGCCATTCCGGGCCGGTGGTCTCGTTGATCAGCACGAGATGCTTGATCGCGTCCTTGGCGGTACGGATCCCGCCGGCCGGCTTCACTCCGATCCGGCGCCCGGTTGCCTCGGCGAAGTCACGTACCGCCTCAAGCATGACCATGGCCACCGG
The DNA here is from genome assembly GCA_051000515.1 of Geodermatophilaceae bacterium. Taxonomy (GTDB): domain Bacteria; phylum Actinomycetota; class Actinomycetes; order Mycobacteriales; family Geodermatophilaceae; genus JACCQS01. The sequence goes on along the minus strand of JBPCOF010000112.1, from coordinate 15,542 downwards.
CAGGGTCGCCGCGGGGGACATCTTCCCGGTGGAGGTCTTGATGAAGTCGCCGCCGGCCAGCATCGCCAGCCACGAAGCCTGTCGTACGTTGTCGTAGGTCGCGAGTTCACCAGTCTCCAAGATGACCTTGAGATGCGCGCTGCCGCAGGCCTGTTTGACCGCGACGATCTCGTCGAAGACCGCGGAATAGCGCCCGGACAGGAACGCGCCCCGGTCGATGACCATGTCGATCTCGTCGGCTCCGGCGCGTACCGCGTCCTGGACATCGGTGATCTTGACCTCGCGACTAGCCCGGCCGCTCGGAAATGCGGTGGCGACAGCGGCGATGTGGATGCCGGTGCCCTTCAGTGCTTCTACGGCGTACGGGACGAGGTCGCCGTACACGCAGACAGCAGCCGTGGACGGGCAGCTCGGATCGCTCGGGTCGGGGCGCCGAGCCTTGGCGCACAGCGAAGCGACCTTGCCCGGTGTGTCCGCGCCCTCGAGCGTGGTCAGGTCGATCAAGCCGATCGCGGTGTCGATGGCCCAGGCCTTGGCCGTGGTCTTGATCGACCGAGTGGCCAGCGTGGCCACTCGCGCTTCTGCGCCGACCTGGTCGACGCCGGGCAGCCCGTGTAGAAACGCCCGCAGCGACGCGTTGTCCCGAGTGGCATCGAGATAGGCCGGGGGCGCCGTCGCCAACGAGAGGGCGGGATCGATCGTCGGAGCGGCCACGATGACCAAGTCTAGTGGTCGACACGGGGCGCTACGGTGACTCCTCGTGCAGACCACCGTCGTTGATCATCCGCTCGCCCGTGCCCGCCTGACGACCATGCGGGACGAGGTGACCGACAGCGCGACCTTCCGCGCCGCACTCGCCGAACTCACCGTCATGCTGCTCTTCGAGGCCACCCGTGACCTCCCGGTCGAGGACTTTGCGATCACAACGCCGGTCGGCCCGACGTTGGGCACGAAGGTCAGCACCCCACCGGTGCTCGTGCCCGTGCTCCGGGCCGGACTCGGGATGGCCGATGCGGCGTTCGGTCTGCTGCCCGAGGCGACGATGGGCTTCGTCGGATTGGCTAGGGACGAGGAGACCTTCGAGCCGACGGCGTACATGTCGTCGTTGCCCGAGTCACTGGCCGGTCGCCCGGTCTTCGTGCTCGATCCCATGCTGGCTACCGGCGGCTCGTTGGAACACTGTTGCCGGCTGTTGCTGGATCGCGGCGCCGAGGAGATCACCATTTTGTGCACGCTGGCCGCACCCGAGGGTCTGGCCCGGCTCGAGTCCACCGGCATGCCGCTGCGGGTGTTCACCGCCAGCATCGACGAGGGCCTCAACGATCAGGCCTACATCGTGCCGGGGCTCGGGGACGCCGGCGATCGGCAGTTCGGCGCCGTCTGACGCGTTTCTCCAAGCGCATCGCACTTTCTCCGGAGAATGTGCGGTCAGCGGCGCCGCAGAAGTGACTTAATCCGGAGAATGTGCGGTCGGGGAGCGGGCGAGCACGGTGCTGACTTCGGCATGCAGGGCTTCGAGTTCCTCGGCCGCCCGACCTCGCGCCCCGAGGATTCCCGCGTCCGGAAGGACCGGGACGACGACCTCGAGATAGGCCTTCAGCTTGGGTTCGGTGCCGCTGGGCCGCACGATCACCCGCACCCCTGGGCCGCTGAACCTCAGCACGTCGGCCGCCGGCAGCAGGTCCTCGGCGGCCACATCCCGCCCGAGCAACTGGGCCGGTGGAGCCAGCCGCAGTCGCTGCATGAGCTGGCCGATCTCCGCCAACCGCGTGACCCTGATCGAGACCGGCTGGGTCGCATGCAGGCCGTGCTCGACGGCCAGCTCGTCGAGTCGGTCACCCGGGGAGACGCCGCGCGCCTTGAGCCGCGCCGCCAACTCGGTGAAGATCAACGCGGCGGAGATCCCGTCCTTGTCCCGTACGAGAGCCGGGGCGACGGCGTACCCCAATGCCTCCTCGTACCCGAAGGACAGTGGCACGCCGGTGACCGAGGGCGCGCGGACGATCCACTTGAACCCGGTCAGGGTCTCGGCGTACGGAACCCCCTGCAAGGCAGCCATCTTGCCCAATAGCGACGACGACACGATGCTCGCGGCGAAGGTGCCGGTCTCGCCGCGGGTGAGCAGGTGGTCCGCGAGCAGGACCCCGACCTCGTCGCCGCTGAGCATCCGGCCCTGGCTCGCGATCGCGCATCGGTCGGCGTCCGGGTCGTTGGCGATCCCGAGATCTGCCCCGCTGGAGGCGACCAGTTCCAGCAGCCGATCCATGGCTCCAGGTTCCTCCGGGTTGGGGAAGCCGACCGTCGGGAAATCCGCGTCCGGCTCGTCCTGTGCGGCGACGACGTCCGGCGCCGGGTAGCCGGCCGTACGGAAGACATCGCGCAGCACGACCGATCCGACTCCGTGCATCGCGGTGTAGGCGACCGAGAGGTCGCGCGGGGAGTCCACGGCCACGAGTCCGGCGATCGCCTCCACGTACGCGGTCACCACCGTGTCGTCGACCCTGGAGAAGTTCTCGGCCAACGGGATGGCCAGGGTCGAGCCGACGGCGGCGATCGCCGCCTGGATCTTTGCCTCGGCCGGTGGGACGATCTGTGCCCCGTCACCGAGGTAGACCTTGTAGCCGTTGTCCTGCGGCGGATTGTGGCTGGCGGTGACCATGACTCCGGCGACCGCGCAGTAGTACCCGACCGAAAAGGCCAGGACCGGCGTGGGCAGCGGCCGCGGCAGCACCAGAGCCTGAAAACCGGCGGCGGACAGCACGGCCGCGCTGTCGTGGGCGAATTCCCGGCTGCGATGCCGCGCGTCGTATCCGATGACGACCGTGCCGAAGGTCCCGCATTCCGCGAGGTAGGCGCCCAACCCGGCCGCGGCGCGACGTACGACCGCTGCATTCATTCCGCCGGGTCCGGCGCGCAGCGGGCCGCGCAGTCCGGCAGTCCCGAAGGTCAACGGCCCGGTGAACCGATCCGCCAGATCGGCGACGGCGTCAGCACGCCCAGCGGTGGCCGCGGTGAACAGCGCGCCGAGCTCTCGGGCGTCATCGGCGTTCGGATCGTCGGCGATCCAGGACGACACCGCGTCGAGCAGCTGTTGGAGTTGCCCTTCCTGCGGCAGCGGTGCGCGTGGCAGCGGCCCGGACGACATCGACGAGGAAGACATCGGTTAGAGCCGGCTGATCAGGTCTCGTAGCAAGGCACCCATCCGCTGTGCCGAGGCCTGTCCTGCCTCCAGCACCTCGACATGGTTGAGCGGTACGCCGGTGATGCCTGCGGCGAGGTTGGTGACCAGGGACAGCCCGAAGATCTCCATGCCTGCCGCCCGCGCCGCGATCGCCTCGAGCGCGGTCGACATCCCGACCAGGTCGGCGCCCATGCCGCGCAGCATGCGGATCTCGGCAGGGGTCTCGAAGTGCGGTCCAGGCAAGGCGGCGTACACACCCTCGGCCAGATCCGGCTCGATCTCCCGGGCCAACTGACGCAGCCGGGGCGAATAGAGGTCGGTCAGATCGACGAACTGGGCGCCGACCAGCGGGGAGGTCGCCGTCAGGTTGAGGTGGTCGCTGATCAGGACCGGCTGGCCGACGGTGAAGTCCTCGCGCAGACCGCCGGCGGCGTTGGTCAGGATGATCGTCTCGACTCCGACGGCGGCCGCCGTACGAACGGCGTGGGCGACCTGGGCGACGCCGTGACCCTCGTACAGATGGGTGCGTCCGAGGAAGACCAGCGCCTGGCGCCGACCCGCCTCGATCAGCCGGATCTTGCCGCTGTGCCCGACCACACCCGGGGCGGTGAACCCGGGGAGGTCGGCAGCCGAGAGCTCGGCCAACGACGCACCGAGGACATCGGCGGCCGGTAGCCACCCCGAACCCATGACGACGGCCACGGTGGGATTGCTGGTCGGCAGTGCATCGCGCAGCGCGGCCCCGGCCGCATCGATCAACTCACTAGACGACATGGCTGACATGGCGCGGGAGCCTAGCCCGGAGGGCTATCGGGCCGGGTAGTACCGCACGATCGACTGGGCCACACAAACCGGCTTGTCCACGCCCTCGGCTTCGACGGTGGCATCGACGATGGCTTGCACACCGCCGCTGACCCGCTCGACTGCGACCAACTGTGCCCGTGCGCGGACGCGGGAGCCGACCGGTGTCGGTGCCGGGAAGCGGACCTTGTTCAGCCCATAGTTGATTCCCATGGCGACACCGTTCACCTGGAAGGCATTGTGCAACAACGGCACCAGCATCGAGAGGGTCATATAGCCGTGCACGATTGTATGACCGAACGGACCAGCGGCGGCGCGCTCGGGGTCCACGTGGATCCACTGCTCGTCCTTGGTGGCTCTGGCGAAGGCGTCCACGTCGGACTGCGGAATCTCGACCCAGTCGCTGGTGCCCAGGTCGGAACCGGCCATGTCGAGCAGTGCGTCCGGAGTGGCAATGGTAGTCGTCATGCCGACCATCCTCACCTATCCGGGCCGGCCCGACGGTCTGGCTCACGGCAGCACGGCGCGCTCGGGTATGCCGCTGCGCTAAAGGTCACACGGCAGGGTCCCGCCCAGACGCCGGATCGGCCATCGGTGCGGCCTAGACTTACCAGGTTGTCGATCGTCGTAGCTTGGGCGGCCACCATAGGGCCGCTCCGACGGCGAGTGGTCGAACCGACCAGCGACTGTCGATCGAGAGGATCTGCCCCGGTGTCCCGCGCATGAGAGTCGTCGCGACGAGTGAGGCTCTGCCGGGCGAGCGAATCGGCGGCTGGATCGATGCTTGGGTCGAGGCCCATGCCGCGGAGTTGGTGGAGACCCGGCGCACGATCCACGCCAACCCCGAGCTCGGCTACGTCGAACACCAGACCACCGACCTGGTCGTCGGCCAACTCCGCGAGGCGGGGCTGGAGCCCGCCGTGCTCGATCACGGAACCGGCGCGATCTGCGATGTCGGGGACACCGGCCCGGTGGTGGTGCTCCGGGCAGACATCGACGGGCTGCCGCTGTTCGACCTCAAGGATGTGCCGTACAAGTCCAAGAACGCAGGGGTCGCGCACGCCTGCGGGCACGACGCCCACACGGCGATCCTGCTCGGCGTCGCCCGATTGCTCAGCGAGTTGGCGGCATCGGCAGAGCCCGCGATTGGCCACGGCCTCGGCGGACGCGTCCGGTGTGTGTTCCAGCCGGCGGAGGAACAGGTACCCGGCGGCGCCCTCGAGGTCCTGAAGACCGGCGCCCTGGACGGGGCGGTGGCGGCCTTCGCCGTGCACTGCGACCCGACCCTGGACGTCGGCCGGGTGGGCCTTAAATCCGGACCGATCACTGCCGCCTGCGATGCGGTCAAGGTGACGCTGACCGGCCCCGGAGGGCACACTGCTCGGCCGCACCTGACCGTCGATCTCGTCGATGCCCTGGGTCGGGTGATCATCGCGACTCCCGGGCTGCTGTCGCGCCAGGTAGATCCACGTGCCGGACTGTCTCTGGTGTGGGGAGCGGTCGGTGCCGGGATCGCTGCCAACACGATTCCCGACAGCGGCACCCTGCACGGGACCATACGACTGCTCGACCGGGATTGCTGGGACGAGGCCGAGAAGCTGATCCGGCGACTGGTCGCGGAGGTCGTGGCGCCCACCGGAGCGCAGGCCCAGATCGACTATCAGCGCGGCGTACCTCCGGTCGTCAACTCTCCCGGTCCGATCGCCACGCTCACTGCCTCGGCCCGGGAGACCGTCGGTGCCGACGGCGTCCAGCCGACCGAGCAGAGCCTTGGCGGCGAGGACTTCGCCTGGTACGCCGACTACGCACCGATCGGGCTGGCCCGGCTGGGCACCTACGGCGGCGGGCCTCCGTTGGATCTGCATCGCGGTTCCTTCGACATCGACGAACGCGCTCTCTCGATCGGGGTACGGCTATTGGCTCGTACGGCGCTCCGGGCGCTGGCGGGCGAGCCCGGGTAGCGCAGCCGCGATGGGGCAGCGGTCCGACCCACCTCCGACGATCACGGAGGACGTGTTGCAGCCAGAAGAGGTGACCGCTCCAGAGGCGCTGTCCTTGGCCGCCGGATTCCCGCGCGCCGATCGGGCGCAGTGGCAGGAACTGGTCGCTGGGGTCCTGCGCCGGTCCGGACTCGGGGTTGCGCCGGGGCCGGTCGAGGATGCGTTGCGCAGGTCGGTCGGCAGCGGCATCGAGATCGCGCCGTTGTACGTCGCCGAGGATGCCGCTGATCTCCCGCGGCACGTGGGCGTACCCGGGCTGGCGCCGTTCGTACGCGGCAGTCGAGCGGGTCTGTCCGAGCACACCGGCTGGGACGTACGCGCCCGACACGCCCATCCTGACGTCGAGGTCACCCGGCAGGCCATCGCTGCCGACCTCGACAACGGCGTGACCTCGCTCTGGCTGGTGCTCGGCCAGGGGGCGATCCCCCACCAGGAACTAGCCGAGGTCCTTGACGGCGTGCTCCTCGACGTGGCTCTGGTTGTGCTGCAGGCGGGTTCGGCAACGTCGCAGACTGCGGAATCCTTCTTCCAGCTGGCCGCTTCGACGGGTGTCGAAGCCGGTGAACTGCTCGGCAACCTGGGCGCTGATCCATACAGCGATGCGATCCGTACCGCTTCCGACCCGGACCTGTCGGTGGCGGTCTCGTTGGCCCGCCGCTGCCACGACGACTTTCCGCTGATGCGAGCGATCACGGTGGACAGCACCGCGTTCCACGATGCCGGCGCCGGAGTCGTCGAGGAGCTGGGCTGCTCCCTGGCGGCCGGGGTCGGATACCTTCGTGCGCTGACCGACGGTGGGCTGGACGTCGATTCGGCGTTGTCAGCGCTGGACTTCCGGTATTCCGCCGGCGTGGACCAGTTCCTGACCATCGCCGCACTTCGCGCCGCGCGTCGCCTGTGGAACCGGGTCGGAGAGGTGTCCGGGGCGTCGGCGTCGGTTCGCGGTCAACGTCAACACGCGGTCACCTCCTCGGTGATGATGACTCGGCGCGACCCCTGGGTGAACATGTTGCGCACCACCGTTGCCTGTTTCGCGGCCGGAGTGGGTGGCGCCGACGCCGTCACGGTGGTGCCCTTCGACAGTGAGATCGGGCTGCCGGATGCCTTCGCCCGCCGCATCGCCCGCAACACCCAGACCCTGCTCATGGAGGAGGGTCACCTCGCGCGGGTGCTCGATCCGGCTGGCGGCTCCTGGTATGTCGAGTCATTGACCGAGCAGCTGGCCACGGCCGCGTGGGACTGGTTCACCGAGATCGAGCGGGCCGGGGGACTGGCCGCAGCCATGACCAGCGGATTGGTCGCCGATCGGATCGCGTCGGTCTGGGCCGTCCGTCGGGATCGACTCGTGCACCGAAGCGATCCGATCATCGGAGTCAGCGAGTTCCCGAACCTGAACGAGGTGCTGCCCGTACGCGAGCCGCACCCGCCTGCGGAGCTTGGGTCGCGACGGACGGCGCTGCCGGTCGTACGAGCTGCCGGGGACTTCGAGGCGCTTCGGGATCGGGTGGATGTCATTGCCGCGGAGCATGATCCGCGGCCGGCCGTCTTCCTGGCCATGCTGGGCTCGATCGCCGCTTCGACGCCTCGGGCCTCCTTTGCCGCGAACCTCTTCCAGGCCGCCGGATTCGACACTCCCAGCAATGGCGCTGATGACGGCGAGAACGCGGAGATCGTGTCGGCCTTCGCCCGCGCCGCAACGTCGGTTGTGTGCCTGTGCGGCACTGATCAGCTCTACGCGGAGCGGGCCGCCGCCCTTGTTGATGCGCTGGTTGCCGCCGGAGCTACCCAGGTGTGGCTGGCCGGACCACCCCGTACGACGGGTGAGGTCGCTGGAATCGATGGACATGTCTTCGTCGGATGTGATGCGCTGGAAGTCCTCGGCAGGGCGCTGGACGAGCTCACACCGGCCGAGGGAGATGAGCCCTCATGAGCGGCCCGCGAAGCACACCGCGCGAGGCAGTCGTGCCGTCGGCGATCCCGGACTTCGGTGCCGTCGAGCTCGGGCCACTTCGTGCGGATGCGCCCGGACCGATGCAGTGGGCCGACGCGTATCTGGCGGCGACCGGGCGTAACGTCGCTGAGGCGAATTGGCTGACACCCGAAGGCATTACGATTCCTCCGCTGTATACCGTGGAGTCTCTGAAAGATCTTGACTTCCTCGGCAGCTACCCGGGAATAGAGCCGTACCTGCGTGGGCCGTACCCGACGATGTACACAACGCAACCATGGACGATCCGCCAGTACGCCGGGTTCAGCACCGCAGCTGCCTCGAACGCCTTCTACCGGCGCAACCTTGCCGCAGGGCAGAAGGGTCTCTCGGTCGCCTTCGACCTGCCGACCCACCGCGGGTACGACTCCGACCACCCACGCGTACCGGGCGATGTCGGGATGGCCGGCGTCGCGATCGACTCGATCCTGGACATGCGGCAGCTCTTCGACGGCATCCCACTGGACCAGATGTCGGTGTCGATGACGATGAACGGCGCTGTGCTTCCAGTGCTCGCGCTCTACATCGCCGCCGCCGAGGAGCAAGGTGTTGCCCCGGAACAACTTTCGGGCACCATCCAGAACGACATCCTCAAGGAGTTCATGGTCCGCAACACCTACATCTACCCGCCCGGGCCGTCCATGCAGGTGGTCAGCGACATCTTCAGCTACACCTCGCAGAAGATGCCGAAGTACAACTCGATCTCGATCTCGGGCTATCACATCCAAGAGGCCGGAGCGACCGCCGACCTGGAACTCGCCTACACCCTGGCCGACGGGATGGAGTACATCCGGGCGGGTCGGGCCGCCGGGCTGGACATCGACGTCTTCGCGCCTCGGCTGTCGTTCTTCTGGGCGGTCGGGATGAACTTCTTCATGGAGGTCGCGAAGCTGCGAGCCGGTCGGCTGCTCTGGGCGAAGCTGGTCGCCGACGCCGGGGCGAAGAACGACAAGTCGCTGTCGCTGCGGGCACACTGCCAGACATCGGGCTGGTCCCTGACGGCGCAGGACGTCTTCAACAACGTCGTACGGACCTGCCTGGAAGCGATGGCCGCCACCCAGGGGCACACCCAGTCGTTGCACACCAACGCCTTGGACGAGGCATTGTCGCTACCGACTGACTTCTCCGCCCGAATTGCCCGAAACACCCAGTTGATGCTGGCCCAGGAGTCGGGTACCACGCGCGTCATCGACCCGTGGGGCGGTTCGGCCTATATCGAGAAACTGACCTACGACCTGGCCCGGCGCGCCTGGGCGCACATCCAGGAAGTCGAGGCCGCGGGTGGAATGGCGCAGGCGATCGAGGAGGGACTGCCCAAGCTCCGGATCGAGGAGGCCGCCGCCCGTACCCAGGCGCGGATCGACTCCGGCCGCCAGCCGGTGATCGGCGTGAACAAGTACCGGGCGGAAGACGCTGACGAGGACATCGAGGTCCTCAAGATCGACAATGCCGATGTCCTGGCCCAGCAGGTCGCCCGGCTGCAGACCCTTCGCGCGGAACGGGATTCACCGGCCTGCGCGGCTGCGTTGAAGAAGCTGACCGACGCCGCCTGGGCAGCCGCGGAAGGCAATCGTGGCTCCGACCTCGCCGACAATCTGCTCACCCTGGCGATCGACGCGGCGCGAGCCAAGGCCACGGTCGGCGAGATCTCTACGGCCTTGGAAGAGGTGTACGGCCGGCACCGGGCCACGGTGCGGACGATCTCCGGTGTCTACCGGGACGAGGCGGGTTCCATGGACGGCATCGAGAAGACCCGGCGCCTTGCCGATGAGTTCGAACGGGCCGAGGGTCGCCGGCCCAGGATTCTGGTGGCCAAGATGGGCCAGGACGGGCACGACCGTGGCCAGAAGGTGATCGCGACCGCCTTCGCCGACCTGGGCTTCGACGTCGATGTCGGCCCGTTGTTCCAGACCCCCGAGGAGGTAGCCCTGCAGGCCGTGGAGGCCGATGTGCACATCATCGGGGTCAATTCGCTGGCCGCGGGACATCTCACACTCGTACCGGCCCTACGGGCGGCACTGACCGAGATGGAGGCCGAGAATATTTTGATCGTCGTCGGTGGGGTCATTCCGTCCGGGGACTTCGCCGAACTCGAAGCAGCCGGTGCGACAGCGATCTTCCCGCCCGGAACGATCATCGCCGAGGCCGCCCAGGATTTGCTGGCGACACTGTCCGAGCGCCTCGGACATTCGTGAGCCGGCGCGCTGCTCTGGGGGCCTTGGCGGATGGGTGATCTGGTCACCCGGTTGACCGAGGGCGTGCTGGCCGGATCGCGTACGTCGATGGCCCGGGCGATCACTCTGGTGGAGTCCCGGCGAGCTGATCACCGGGAACAGGCCCAGCAGCTGCTCAGCGTCCTGCTGCCGCATGCCGGGTCGGCTCGGCGAGTCGGGATCAGCGGCGTCCCCGGCGTCGGCAAGTCGACCTTCATCGATGCGTTGGGGACCACACTGACCGCCGCCGGACACCGGGTGGCCGTCCTGGCCGTCGACCCGTCCTCGACGCGCAGTGGCGGTTCGATCCTCGGTGACAAGACCCGGATGTCGCGGCTGGCCGCCGACGAGGCTGCCTTCATCCGCCCGTCGCCCACGATGGGGACGCTGGGAGGTGTCACCCAGGCCACTCAGGAATCGATCGTGGTCGTCGAGGCGGCCGGCTACGACGTGGTGCTGGTCGAGACCGTCGGTGTCGGTCAGTCCGAGGTGGCCGTAGCGGACATGGTCGACTCGTTCCTCTTCCTGACCATGGCGCGTACGGGCGATCAGCTGCAGGGGATCAAACGCGGCATCCTGGAGATCGCGGATGTCATCGCCGTGAACAAGGCCGACGGCCCACATGCCACGGACGCCCGCAGGGCCGCGCGCGAGCTGGGCGCGGCCATTCGCATGTTGCGCGGATCCGGGTCTGCGTGGCGGGTACCAGTTCTGACCTGTTCTGGCCTAGATGGAACCGGGCTCGACGAGGTCTGGGCACAGGTTGAGGCCCATCGGGAGCACCTGGCAGCCGAGGGCGAATTCGAGCGCCAACGTCAGCGCCAGCGGGTGCGTTGGACCTGGCGGATGGTGCACGACGCACTCGAGACCGACCTGCGCGAGCATCCTGCTGTACGGAAGCTGGCGCCGAAGACCGAACGCGCGGTGCAGGCCGGGGAGCTCGCCCCGACACTGGCCGCGCGACAGATCCTGGACGCCTACCGCAACCGCTGACCTGATCCGGCCGTCGTTTCTGGTTCGTCAACGCGTCCAGTTCAGGTCGCGACCGGTCAATCCGAGTAGCCGGTCCAGCACCGGGGCTGTGTCCAGCACTGGTACCCGCTCGGCGTAGATCCCCATCGCCCTGCCCTGCTCGGCCTTCTTGTCCACCTCCTGATGGACGCGGGACAGCACCTCGTCGTCCCAGGTGGGCTGCTGGCCGATCGCTTGGGCTATGTCCCTGCCGTGCACGACGAGCTCGCCGAGCACCATCCCGCCGATCATGGGCGCCGGCATCTCCATCGGGCCGCCCATCCGGGTGTTGCCCTTCCAGGCAGCTGGCTCGCTCCATGCCGTGACGAGGAGGTTGGTCTGTGCCACGAGCCGGTCTTTCCAGTCCCCATCGGTCAGGTCCACGTCCTGTTCGTTGGCTGCGGGCAGCGCAACCACCTCCTTGCGTGCGGCTGCCGCCAGGGACGGGCCCTGGAACGTAACCAGTTGCCCAGGGCGATGTCTTGAACGAAGACGACGCCTAGCCTTCGCTGAATGGCGACGGGCGCGACGGGACGGGACCTCCGAGAGATCCGTGGTGCGTGGTCGGGCTTCCAACGACATTGGTACTCAGATCCGGGTCCGGACATGGCTCCGTTCATGTCGCACTACTGGTTCGTCGCCCGGGACTTGCTCGGTCAGCCTCCCTACCGTCAGCTGATCGTCCCCGAGCCAAATGTGCATCTGTCATTCGTCAACGACTCTCCAGCGCTGGTGTACGGGGTGACCCGCGGGCACGTCCTTCGAGTTCTCGAAGGCGCTGGTCGGGTGGTCGGGGTGGCCTTCCGGCCGGGTTGCTATCGGTCGATCCTCCAGGCACCCGTTTCGACGATCACCGACCGGTCTGTTGGCGCTCAGGACGTCTTCGGAGCGGATGTTCCGCACCGGGCGATGGCCGAGGCCGCCGACGAAACCGAACTCGTCCGCGTGGTGGAGGAATTTCTGCGGGCCAGTCTGGTGCCTCCCGACCCGACTGCCGAGACAGTGGCTGCGATCGTGGCGCGGATCGCTGCCGAGCCCGACATCACCAGGGTGGACATCTTGGCTGACCGGCTCGGGACCAGCGTCCGGCGGCTGCAGCGGTCCTTCGCCGAGTACGTCGGCGCCAGCCCGAAATGGGTCATCCGTTGCTACCGGCTGGCTGAGGTGAGCCGGCGACTGGAGTCTGGAATCGCATTCGACTGGGCGTGTCTTGCCGCCGAACTCGGCTATGCCGATCAGGCGCACTTCACACGCGACTTCCGTTCCATGGTCGGAGAGCCGCCCACCCGCTACGCGCAGCGGTACCCGATCCGGGCCCAGACCTAGCAGTTCCGGCCCGTGAACCCCTCGCGATCATGGAGCTGTGACTACTTTTTCGCCCGCAATCTGGTCCCAGCTCCATGATCGCGGAAGAGTTGTCCACAGATCCCGCTGAGGCTCCCACGAGCGTTTGCCAGCGGCGACGGTGGCGGCATGGACATCGCATTGGCCCAGTTGGCGGCACGACAGGGCGGGATCATCACCCGCGACCAAGCTCTTACGGTGCTGAGGCCCGCCGAGATTCGTCGTCGACTGCGCCGGGGTGTCTGGCGACCGACTCCCTGGCGGGGGATCTATGTCGATGCCGAGGTACCGGACGACTTGCCGTCACTCGTACAGGCCGCTGGACTACTCGTCGGCGGGGACCTGGTCGCCTGTCACACGACCGCGGCGGCGATCTGGGGTTTCGACGTCCGCACCGACGACCGCCTGCATTTCCTGGGCCCGGCTGATGTCGACAACCGTCGCAGACCAGGACTGCAGGTGCACCCGTCCGTCCTGGGCACCGATGATGCGGTGCGCGTCAACGGGATCTGGTGCACCCCACCGGCTCGTACCGCCTGCGATGTCGTCCGGCTCACCGCGCCGATCGACGGTCTGGCCGTCCTGGACCGGGCGCTCGCGAGCCGGACCTGTAATCGAGATGAACTGGTCGCGGCATCGATCGAGCAGGCCGGCTTGCGCGAGGTGATCCGGCTCAGGTGGTTGATTCCACGTGCCGACGCGCTGGCAGAGTCACCGATGGAGTCACGGATGCGCTGGCGGTTCCTTGATGCTCACCTTCCGGTGCCCGCGTGCCAGATTCAAGTAGGAGACCTGGGCGAGCGGTGGCACCGGCTGGATACCGGATGGCGCGATCGTCGAGTCGGCGCCGAGTACGACGGCGGTATCGCGCACCTGACCCAGGATCAGTTGCGCGCCGACCGGGATCGACACAATTGGCTCACCGAGAACGGCTGGACGCTGCTGCATTTCACCGACCTCGACGTCTATTGGCGGCACACGCGAATGATCGTCACAGTCCGCCGGCTTCTCGACCGCGACGTCGCCTGACTGCACAGCCCCCGCGATCATGGAGCTGTGACCAGATTTCGCGCTGAAAAGTGGTCACAGCTCCATGATCACGGGGTTCTGGAGGTATTGGAATCTGGTGCCGGACGGGGGGAGGACGGGGGCCGGGGGGTTGAGAGGATCTTCAGCAGCATCGCGCGCAACTGCTCGGCACCCCTAGGGCCCAGGATGTCTACGAGGTCGGCCTCGATGCCGGTGATCGTGGCCTCGCCGGCATCGGCGGCGGCGTGACCCCGCGCGGTCAGGATGATCAGTTTGGCCCGACGGTCGCGCGGGTCAGGGCGGCGCTTGACGTATGCCAGCGCCTCGAGTTCGTCGACGATTTCGCCCATGGACTGGGGCGTCATGTTTGCACCGGTCGCGAGTTCGGTCAGGCGGGAGCCTCCTGGCTTGATCTGTGCGAAGACAGCCGAATGTGACGCCTTGATGGGATGTCCGGCCCCGACCACCCCGTCCACGATCTGGAAACCGAGCAGGCTGTAGGCCTGCCCGAGCATCGCAATCGTGTTGAACCGGCGCAGATGTGGTTCTTGCGCTTCAGCCATCCTATCCCTTAAGGTCACCTTACTATCAGACGTCCTTATTAAAACTCAGTTCTAACCCTGGAGCACCTTATGAGCAGCAGCATTGACCAAGTTTTAGTCCCGCCATCGGTTGCCGGCCCTCGCCTGCGTCGGCTCGGGCTCGCCTGCCTGGTCTCGGGCGTCCTCGGCGTCCTGGCTGGCGCAGTCACGCTTGGGTATCCGCCCGCCGTACCAGAGGACCAGTGGAGCTATCCGTTCCCCGTTGGTGTGCAGTGGGCGCTCAGCATCGTCTTGGCCCTCACGCATGCGTTGACGCTTGCTGGCTTCCTCGGCCTGATCGCCGCGGACCCGCACCGACGTAACCGAGCGGCCGTCATCGGCATCTGGGTCGCGGTCCTGGGGTATGCCGGGCTCACAGTCTGTGAGCTGCTCAGTGGGGCGATCGGCTCGGAATCAAACTCCTCGTCCTTGGCCGGCACCGTTGGGAGCGCTTTCGGCGTGGCGTCGCTCCTGACCGCTATCGGTTCAGTGGTCGCAGGCGTCGTTATCGTGAAGAGGAACGTCTGGCACGGTCTCGGCCGCTGGATGGTGCTGGCTTCCGGTGTGATCATCATCCTCCTGGTGACACCGGCGAACATCTCCGGCGACCTGCTCTTGCGAACTCTGGCCTTGACCCTCTGGAGCCTGACGTTCATCCCGCTGGGGCGCGCCATATCCGCATCCGCAACCTGACCCCGCGATCATGGAGCTGTGACCAGATTTCGGGCTGAAAAGTGGTCACAGGTCCATGATCGCGAGGGGTCTAGGTGGGAAGCAGGCCGCGGCGTTCCAGGAGCGGTTCGATCCGGGGCGGTCGGCCGCGAAAGGCTGTAAAGGCATCCATCGGGTCCACGCTGCCACCGCGGGACAGTAGCCCGGCGCGGAACGCGTCGCCGTTCCTACGCCGAAGACCGTCGTTCTCGGAGAACCATTCGACGGTGTCGGCGTCGAGGACCTCCGACCAGATGTAGGAGTAGTAGCCGGCGCTGTATCCGCTGGCAAAGATGTGCGAGAAGTACGAACTGCGGTACCGCGGTGGGATCGAATCCAGTTGCAGCCCATAACGAGCCAGCGCCGCAGTCTCGAAGTCCTCCACGTCCTCCGGCGCGACGGGCGGGTCCGACGCCGACCGACGGTGCCACTCCTGGTCGAGCAGCGCCGCGGCGAGGTACGAGGTGGTCGCATATCCCTCGCCGTAGGAGCGCGAGGCCAGTAGCCGATCGGTCAGTTCCTGGGACAGCGGCTCACCGGTTTCGTGGTGAACGGCGTAGTTCGCGAGCACGCTCGGCCACCAGGCCCACATCTCGTTGACCTGCGACGGGTACTCGACGAAGTCGCGCGGGACGCTGGTCCCGGAGAAGCGCGGGTAGCCGACGTCGGAGAAAAGGCCGTGCA